>DATIJJ010000027.1:0-21713 GCA_035478795.1 Gammaproteobacteria bacterium
GCGCCTTTAAATCAATCCAATATAAGAAAGGCGCTGGGTCCCGCTTGAAGAGCGTCGCGGGATGACGCACGGTTGAAGATAAGATTTGAAAATTATCCCCGATAACTTCTCACAAAATGAAATGATTCTAAAGATTTTTAAAATAATCCACCGTCTCCGGCAGCGACTGCGCAGCAAACACGTCCATGCCGTCAATCTTTTCTTTCGGTGCATTGCCATGCGGCACAATCGCCCGCTTGAATCCGTGTTTTGCCGCTTCCCGCAAGCGTTCCTGACCACCTTGCACCGGACGAATTTCGCCAGCGAGTCCCACTTCTCCAAAAATAATTACATCATGCGGAACCGGGCGATTGCGTAAACTCGATAAAACCGCGAGTAAAAGCGCGAGATCTCCCCCGGTTTCTGTGACGCGAACACCCCCCACTGCATTCACAAACACATCCTGATCGAATGTCACAACCCCACTGTGTCGATGAAGGACAGCCAGCAACATCGATAACCGCTGCAGATCAAGACCCACACACACACGACGCGGATTGCCCGCATGACTTTGATCAACGAGCGCCTGCACCTCAACCAGCAACGGACGCGTGCCTTCTTTCGTCGCCATGATCACACTGCCTGACACCGGTTTTTCATAACGCGATAAAAAAATCGCAGACGGATTGCTGACTTCACGCAATCCCTTGTCCGTCATCGCAAAAATGCCCAGCTCATTCACCGCACCAAACCGGTTTTTAATGCCGCGAATCATGCGATAACGACTGTCTTGCTCGCCCTCAAAATAAAGCACCGTATCCACAATATGTTCGAGCACACGCGGGCCTGCGAGCGTGCCTTCTTTCGTCACATGTCCCACGAGAAATAAAGCCGTTTGTGTTTGTTTCGCGAATTTAACGAGTTGCGCTGCACTTTCTCGCACTTGCCCTACCGCACCCGGTGCTGATTGCAATAAATCCGTGTGCATGGTCTGGATGGAATCAATCACAATGACACGCGGATTTTCTTTTTGCGCGTGTCGCAAAATCCGTTCGATGTGCGTGTCAGCCAGCAACAATAAATTGTCTTCCGGCAAACCCATGCGTCGTGCGCGCAAGGTGACTTGCTGCAAGGATTCTTCACCGGTGATGTATAAAACTTTTAATTGTTTGGCGAGATGACAAAGCGTCTGCAATAATAAAGTGGATTTTCCAATGCCCGGGTCCCCGCCAATCAACACCGCCGATCCCATGACAAGACCCCCACCCAGTACACGATCCAGTTCTTTTAAACCGGTCAAAAGGCGCGCTTCTTCCTGTTGCAGGGTAATATCTCGCATGGGCGTGATGGCCGGCTCGCCAATGGCATAACCCTGGTAACGCGGATGCATGGCCGTTTGCACGACTTCCTCGACAATACTGTTCCATGCACTGCAGCCCGCGCATTGTCCTGACCATTTTGAAAATTGGGCACCACACGCCTGACAGGCATGGGTCATTTTGGGTTTCACCATGATGGATTATTCCTCGAAGAGCAAATGCATCGCAGCCGAATCGAGTTCACCGTGACCTTTCAGCACAATGCGATCAAGACTGTGCATCACTTCCTTCGCACACGGTAAATCAACGCCTGCCTGATGAGCCTGTTCAAGCGCAAGATGCATGTCCTTTCGATGTAAGACGGATTTGAATCCCGGTTTATAGTCATTATCCAGCATGCGCTGACCATGCACCTCCAGCACACGGCTGTTGGCAAAACCACCCAGCAGCGCTTCACGCACTTTCACAGGATCCACACCGGACGCTTTGGCAAGCGCCAGGGCTTCACTGACCGCAATGATGGTTTCTGCAATGATAATCTGGTTACAGGATTTGGCGACCTGTCCGGCACCGTGATCGCCGATATGCACAATCTGTTTACCCAGTTTTTTTAAGACAGGACGGACTTTTTCAAGCACTGCGGCTTTTCCGCCCACCATGATGGATAAAGACCCCTCGATCGCACCCTGCTCACCGCCTGATACGGGCGCATCCAGCATGTCGATCTTTTTTTTGGCCAGCTGTTCTGCAAAACGACGCGTGGCCGTGGCTGAAATCGTACTCATATCAATCACGATACAGCCCGGTTTTGCCGTGTGAATAATCCCTTTTCTTCCGTTTAAAACTTCATCGACATCGGCTGTAGCCGGTACGATGGTAATGATCACATCCACACCGGATGCAGCCAGCGCCTCGGGCGAGTCATACGCAGTTGCACCTTCTGCAACCAGTGGTTCAGCGACTTCAGCCCTTCGCGCGTAGATTGAAACAGGCAAGCCCGCGCGAAGTAAATTGATCGCCATGGGCTTGCCCATGATACCAAGACCGATAAATCCGATGTGTTGCATGGTCATTTCCTTATGAAAGAGGATTTCTGCTAGTTCACTACCTTCCACGAACCATCCGGCTGACGGCACGCTGTGCCATACACTTGCTGATTCTTACCTGCAATGTTAGCCGTTGAACGGTATTCACGGCAATATTGATTGCCATCCACCGTCACATTTTTCGTTGGAACTACCGTGTAATTGGCACCGGTTTTCTGATTTTGCCAATAAGCCGGTTGACCCACTGAATTGCTTTCCAGCGCCTGGTTCATTTTCATTCTGTCTGTGTCATCCATATTTTTACCAATCGCACCACCGAGAAAAGCACCGGCCAGAGCCCCTGCACCTACCGCGAGCAATTTGCCGCTACCGCCACCAAACTGGCTGCCAAGCAACCCCCCGGCGACACCACCTGTGACTGTCCCTATGTCCTGTTTGGTCATATCCGCGCATCCTGCCAGCGACAGACTGGTTATCAATGCTACAAACGCCGTTATTATTTTCTTCATCACTCACTCCCAAAAAGCTGGCTAAAAAATAAATCAGGGCTATTTTATACCGAAGTTTTACCCTAAGCCAGTAATTCTGGTTAAAACAGGATCACTCCTGAGGCACGCCCAGCGCATCGACCTTGGCTGCCGCGATAAAATCATTATCAGACAGCCCCTTGATGGCATGTGTCGTATAGTGCACCACGCAGTAGTTATAACCCACTTCCATATCCGGATGGTGATTTTCCTGGTTTGCGATAAAAGCCACCGCATTCACAAAAGCCATGGTTTTATAAAATCCTTTAAAGGTAAACCGACGCGTGATTACGGTATTTTCCGTATTGACCGTCCAGCCATTCAGTTCCTTCAACAATTGCTGAACCTTTTCTTTCCCGAGCGTTGGAACCCCTCCCTCGCAGGGCACACAATGTCTGGATTGCAAGTCACAGGTCGAACTCATACTATTCTCCATTCGGATCAAAAAGAGGATCAAACTCACCCAGTTCACGCGCTTTGTGAACCAGACCAATCAAATCCGTATTGGTTAAATCAAATAACGTATCAAAACTGTCTATCATAAAATAAATCGGTTGCATGATATCAATGCGATAGGGTGTTCGTAAAACTTCCAGCGGATCAAAGGGCTTTCGGATCACCCCGGGATCTTCGAGACTGTAAATCGTTTCACCCTTTGAAGACAGAATGCCACCGCCATAAATGCGCGGAACGCCTTTTTGCCGGATCAGGCCAAATTCAATCGTGAACCAGTACAGTCTTGCAAGCAACGCACGATCTTCTTTATTTGCCTTTAAACCCAATTTGCCATAGAGGTGAGTAAATTCCGCATACGCCGGGTTGGTGAGTAGCGGGCAATGACCAAACACTTCATGAAAAATATCGGGTTCCTGCAGATAATCCAGCTCTTCCCGCACGCGAATAAAAGTAGCCGCCGGAAACCGTCGATTGGCCAGCAGGTGAAAAAAATGCTCGAAGGGAATCAGGGCTGCAACCGGTTCCAGCGCCCAGCCGGTCGCCTTTTGCAGGGCATCCGAGATTTCCGGGCATTGCGGGATTCTGTCTCCCGGCATATTCAATATATCAATGCCTTGAATAAACTCATCACACGCGCGATGTTCAACTATTTTCCGTTGACGTTCAAATAAAATCTGCCAGGTGGCATTTTCTTCTTCGGTATACTGCGCGAAACCGGCCTGATCCACAGGTTTCGAGACATAATGGGATTGTTTGTACGACATAAAGTTGGTCTCTCGAGTATCTTCTTATATGATATCCCCATCTTAACAAAGAACCGAGAAAATGACAGGCCACAAATGACTTATCACCGACCTTACCCGGAGCTTCAATTTGGCGATTATGTACTGACTGCCGATAAAAAACAGCTGGATTTGGCGTATTTATATAATTTGCTTTGCATACCATCGCGCTATTCGACCGGTCTTCCGCCTGAACGATTCCCCCTGATTGTCGAAAATTCGGTTTGTTTTATCGTGTTACATGAAGGCAAGCAAATCGGTTTTGCGCGCGTTATCACGGATTTTTCGGAATTTGCCTCACTCTGGGATGTGTACATCGATGAAGAACATCGCAAAAAAGGGCTTGGCAAGGTGCTCATGAAATATGTGCTGGAACATCCTCGCCTGCGTGGTGTGTTTCGGTGGTTTTTGATGACGGAAGATGCGCATGGGCTTTATCAGAAATTCGGGTTTCGGTCGGAGGCGTATAATCCGTATGTGATGATGAAAGTGGCCGGGTCTTGAGGGTTGGGTTATTGTGGGTTATGGCGCGCGCCAAAAATCAGGTATAATTCATTATTACAAACAACATTGACTGAACGATACCTATGCCAAAATCACTTATTCTATTCATCATGTTGCTCCTGACCAGCTTGAATATTTACGCAACTGGTCAACCCTACGGTGCTGACGACATATTGGCCTTCACACGCATTGACTACGTCGCTGTATCACCTGATGGTAAACAAATTGCTTACGTCACAGTGAATCGTGACAAAAATAAATGGCGATACGCATTAAATCTCAAAGAACCAAATGGCAACATCACCGAAATCACTCACGCTGAAAATATTTCTTCTGTCAGCTGGTCTCCCGATGGGAGCGCTATCGCATTCATCTCCCCAAATGATAAAGATCAACAAGTTATTTCTATTTATCATCTGGCAGAAAAAAAACTCTCTCCACTGATTACATTATCCAAAGGAATTGTTGGTTTACATTGGTCTCCCTCTGGCAAACAAATTGCATTTATTGCTGAAGATGATAAACACACGCCGCAATCAAATGGATTGAAAACGTTACCGGAACCAGGCACTAACCTGCGTTTATACGTAACAGATCTCAATGCCGGGATACAATCATTGACGCCTGCGGATTTCAGCATGACATATGATCCAATGACACGCGGTTTTTCATGGGCACCTGATGGCAATGAAATTGCTTTCGCTTACCAACCCGGTTCTAAACCCATTGATGATATTCAACCAAAAGTGGCGATTGTCAATTTAACGACAAAAAAAATTGCACCTCTTGCCTATTGCAAAACACGCACTTGTCGACAACCGATTTTTTCACCCGATGGAAAATGGCTCGCTTTTACCACTAATATACCTGCAACAGGCAAAGCAAAAGCATTGCTTGAAGATATTGAAATCCGCAATAAAGTTTGTCTCAGAAATTCAAACGATCAGACGCATTGTTTACAGGATACGTTTGACAAAAATCCCTGGTTACTCGCCTTTAATGCAGAAGGTAATGCAATTTATGCATTGGAACACTATAAATCACAAGGAATAAAAATTTATAAAATCAGTGAAAATCCAAACACGCCAGTTGAACTTTTTTCAACACAAAAGGATTTCATCGAACCATTGACGCTCTCACTCAATGCGACACATACCGTTTTTGGTTTTGCTCTTGAAGGCGTTAATCAAGCGCCTGAAGTCTATACTTCACCTGCTGATCATTTAAATTTACAGCAAGAAACGCACTTCAATCAAAAATACAATAAACTGTTTGGTTCAATACATGTATTAAACTGGAAATCAAAAGATGGCACACCCGTGGAAGGATTATTTATTACCCCACAAAATTATGATCCTGAGCATGCCTATCCATTATACGTGGACGTGCACGGTGGACCGAGTGGCTCAAAAGCAATACGCTATTTAGGTGGTTGCGATGAGTATGGTGAAGGTTTTGTACCAACAGAGTGTCCTGCAAATATTTTAAGTCTGGGTTATGTTATTTTGCAGGTTAATTTTCGTGGCACGAGTGGTTATGGCTCAGATTTTCGAGTGAAAAATTTTGCTGATCTTGGCGATGGTGATTTTCAGGATATTATGAGTGGTATTGATTATGTCACAAAACATTATTCCATCGATAAAAATAAAATGGTTATCGCAGGTTGGAGTTATGGCGGCTATTTGACAGCCGGGGCAATAACCCATACAAATCGGTTTGCTCTTGCAATTGATGGTGATGGTATGACAGATTATCTTTCCTTTGCAGGCACAACAGATGATACCGATTTTGGATATCGATATTTAGGCGTCAATTCCTGGGAAAACCCACCGTTATATTGGAAACATTCACCCATCGCATATGTCAAAAATATTCAAACTCCGTTGCTTATCATTCACGGTGAACAAGATATTCGTGTACCGATTACTCAAGCAAAAGAATTATTCACTGCACTCACACTTTTAAATAAACCTGTCAAAATGATCATCGCACCGAAGCAATCGCATGTGCCTTCTGATCCGGAAACATTTGAAAAAGAAATGGCTGTTATTGATCAGGTTCTTATGTCGCGCAATCTACAGTCATATTGATTTGTTGTTATCCGAAGCCTCAATCGAAGCGTCATCAGCCATGTTGAGTGATGGTTATTAGAAGCCTCAATCGAAGCGTCATCAACCATGTTGAGTGATGGTTATTAGAAGCCTCAATCGAAGCGTCATCCTGAGGCATCTTCTCGCCGAAGGATCCACTGCTATTTACAAATTTTTTGCGATAACTTTGTAATAGCGATGGATCCTTCGGCGAGAAGATGCCTCAGGATGACGCTCCGGTTGAAGCCTGCTTTACGCAAAAACGCCAAACTTTCTCAGTCGGAAATGGCATGCTTAATTTTAAATTATAACTAATTTACCCCAGTTTGTCCTTCTTAAGCATCAGCACTTGCTGAAATTAAACTCTGCAAAAACCTTGGCCTGTCACCCCTGTGACAGGCCGCGGTTATTTGCAGACGAGGAAAAAATCGCCCGGATTGAAGAATCATTTTCAAATATAATTGATTTTGATTTATGATTTTCTATTTATTTTCAGAATACCCGACCGCAATTTTTTTTATGATTGTAGAATAAAGATCTCGCCTGACCAATCTGTGCAATTCGATGATTCTTCGCAAAAGTGTTGCTGAAGGACTTACATTTAAGCCCAATGCAATTTCATATATAACGTCTTCTGGAGTCTGCGTATAACAAGCTATCCCCGCCAAAGTATATTCCCGGGTAGACAATAAATCGTTAATGACACATCGTGCAAATTTTGCTTCCATCATGGTATTCTCCATCTCTGCATTACATTTTATGATTCGAAAATAATCCTTGTATTTGATTTTAAACTCCTCCTTGAGCATCTCACATATACGCGTAAATAATTCTATTTCAAGAATCAGATTTTCTTCCCAGGTAAAACAGGCTGGACTAATGCCCGCCAAATAACATAGAGGCTCGCTTGCCGACATAACTCATCCTTAACTTAATTTCAAACCATTACTCCCAACGAAGTATATATTATGTATACCATGTCGACAAAGATAAACACCTTTGGGTCTGCTGTCAACAACCAGAAATAAAATTTAATAAACTTTTCTGAGCCAAACGAGATGAAATAGCTTATCAAGATCACCCTTAGATAATCTGATATGCGAACTGTCAGTAAAATTAACAATATCAAAGGAACGTTGTGTTTTTTTTAACACGCCAAATTTGGTCTGATCTCCAGCAAGCGTCACAATAACCAATTTATCTATATAACTTTCCAGATTAGCCGTGTTCACCGGCGTCAGACCAACATAATCTCCAGCATTCGCTATTGGATAAAATCCATTATTATCAACCAAAATCACACTAGCTGATCTATTGTTTTTTTTGAAAGAAACTATCTCATCCAGAATAGCCTGATTCGAAGATTCAGCAGAGACAATAGCATGGCTTTGAATTTTTTTTTCTTCACAGAGAGAAATAGGTGAAAAACCAACCCCATGCATCATCCAATCAAATGTACAAGAAAATTTAACTTTTCTTTTCAGAGCAACAATTACACGCTGTATACCGTCTGCTGTAAATTTTTTTGCACCATTTTCCCAACTTCTAATAGTGTACTGGCTAATTTCCAACATATCCCCAAATTGTTGTCTTGTCATTCCCAGATACAGTCTGATTTTTTTTAATCTTGTAGCAGGGTCCATGATCCGACTTTTTGGCTTCATCTTCGCCTCTACGTTATTTTATCAAACATATCAATAACTTGCTTTCTACACTCTACCAAGCATTTTTTAAGATAATCGCCACAATCCTCTGACAGAACATTAACAGCCAAATCATTTTTTCTATCTTCTGTTGCAATAGCAATAGCATCATGATGTGCACCAAAATATGTCGACAAAGTCAACCCATGAGACAGTCCTGCATCTTCTCTCATTCCCATAATTTCTCTAGATGTTTTTGGTTGAATTTTGTGACTGTATAGATCCCACATGATAAAAATATTTTTTCTCTCTCTTGATACGACATCCAAAGGACATAATTCAATGATCGGTTTTCCTGAAATTTGTTCGTTGTGATATAAGTCTGCCCATTGCGAATCTGTCCTAAAGCTAAATCTGACAACATCAGATCGATCAAACGTATATGACATATAGGTGGCACCATAATTTTTATTTATCGCCATAAATATTTCAAAAAGCTTTATTTCACAATCTTCAGAAAATTCCAGGCATTTTGTTTTTTTATAGGAATTAATATCCATTCTATGTTTCCAAAAAAATTTTTATACAATCTTCCACAACATTGCCTTTTTCCAAAGTTGAAAGATGACCGCATTTGTTTAAAAGAATAAGGTTTGAATTGTTTATCTGTTCCGCCATAAAAAATGAATCCTGAAAAGGAGTAACCTTATCATTTTTTCCAGAGATAATCAGAGTATCGGCTACAATATTTTTTATTAAATCTGAATAATTTTTACGATTGATAATTGCTTTTTGTTGGTTCAAATAGGCTTGTTGCCCAATATCATATGCCATTTTTTCTTCCAATAACATCCATTCCTTTTTGGGGTTGTAATAACAAACGCCTTTTGACATTGCTACTATTTCCTTAAAAGCACCTTGCTCAGCCAGACGCATCGCTTTTCTTCGCTCTGGAATAGTTGCCTGATTAACCGCATTTGGCGTGGTATTAATCAATATCAGCTTTTTTAATTTTTCCCCCAACTTTAGGGCAGCATCAATTGCGACATACCCTCCCATTGATATACCAATAATGACAGTATCTCTTGAAGGCATTGAATTTATCAATGTATCTGACATCTTTTCAATGGCATCGAAAGAAGTCACATTCGCATCATGGCAATCATACTGATTGCGAATATTGTTTACCATTCCCCATACATGACTGGTACATAGTAACCCCGGGATAAAAAACACCTTCATACCCATTGCGGAATATCCTTGACATTGATGCTGCAGCTCTCTTTCAGATAACATGCTGAGAAAAAAGATATTAACGCACCCGCAGCAAGATACAGACCAGGCGCAGAATTAAAATTTAATCTATTAATTAAACAGACTGCCACCACGGGCGCTGTACCGCCAAACAGCGAATAAGCCAAATTATATCCAAAACCAACAGCACTATAACGCACGTTGGCAGGAAACATTTCCAACACTGTTCTCGTAATAGCTCCCTGATAAGCTGAACCTATGAGAGCAAGTAAAGCTTGTGCAACCACCAAATTTATCAAGCTGCCGCGCGTAATGAAAACATATAGAGGAAAAGCGCATATTGATAACAATATGGAGGCTATCATTAATATTTTTCGTCTTCCAAAAATATCTGAATAATATCCAAAAACAGGAACAAGCAAGACCATACAAGTCATAATAACTGTATTAACCGCCATCGTTTGACTAAATGGCAATCCAATTGTTTTTGAAGCATAGATAGGCATATAGACAGAAACAAGATAGGTAATCATTGCGCTCGATACATACAATCCTGATGTCAATAGCATTTCCACTTTAAATTTTTTTATTGATTCAACGAATGGAAACCTGACAGTTTTGTCACTTATTTGCATTCGCACAAACTGAAATGATTCAGATGTGTTTTTTCTAAAATAATAACCTGCCATACCTGTTACTGCCGCCAGCAAAAATGGAAGCCTCCAGCCCCAGCCAGACAATTCAGCTGGTGCCATAAAAAAAGTAACGGCAGAAACAATGATTGAACTAAACAGGATACCTACACCTGAGCACGCCCATATCAGGGAAGTTGCGAAACCTCGCCGTTCATTTTGAGTCGACTCAATAACAAATGAGCAAGCTCCAGCCACTTCACCACCTATCGTCACGCCTTGCAATATTCTCAAGATAATAAGCAAGATGGGCGCCAGCTTCCCGGCCTGGCTATAAGTCGGAAGCACTCCGATTAACGCGGTACTGGTGGCAATCAGGATGATGGAGTATATCAACACCTTTTTTCGGCCAACCCTGTCGCCGAAATGACCAAATAAAACAGCGCCCAATGGCCGTACAAAAAAACCAATCGCAAATACAGAGTAAGCAAGTACGATTGAAATAACCTTGTCTTCATGAGGAAAAAACAACGGCGCTAAAACAGGAGCAAGGTAGGCATACACAGAAAAATCATACCACTCCAAAATAGTACCAAGAGAACAAGCTGCTAACACGCGTCGTGGAACTTTCATTTTTTCTTGAACCGAAATCAATCTTCACCCCTCCATCTTCAACTGCTCCCAATATTTCTCAAGCAGCGCATATGTCGTATCACCAATATCCACCTCAAACTGCCCGTGGCTTAATACTTCCGGCGATGGATAAAGCACCGCGTCATTTTTAATATCAGGAGGCAATAAATTTTTGGCAGCGAGATTCGCCGTTGAGTAACTGATCGCCAGACTCACTTTTTTCGCAATGTCAGGACGCATCAGAAAATCAAGGAATTTGTAGGCATTGGCTCGATGCGGCGCATTTTTCAAAATGACAAAATTGTCTACCCAGATTTCAAAACCCTCCGTGGGATACACAAAATTAAGCTTCGTATTTTCCGTGCGTGCGCGCGCAAGATCACCATTCCAGGCAATGCCAATCGCAGCATCTTCATCAATCAGAATCGATGCGACAGCGTCTGTATTAAAAAGACGAATGTTTGGCATGAGGGTCCGTAATTTCTGATAAGCTTCCTTAATGTGCGCCGGATTGGTGTCATTAATGGAATAACCCAACATCAAAAGCGCCATCGAAAAAGCTTCTCGCGGATCATCCAGAATCATCAACTGATTGAAATATTTTTTATTGAATAAATCCGACCAGTGAACAATATTACCTGCCGAAAAATAATTTCGATTGGTAAAAATTCCCGTAATTCCCCACACAAAAGGTATACTGAAATCACTATGGGGATCATAACGAAGATCCAGAAAAAAAGGATCAAGATTTTTGTATCCGGAAAGCCGGGTCTTGTCCAGCTTCTCCAGCATGTTCTGGTGGCGCATGCGGTCCACATAATAACTGGAAGGCTCTACCACGTCATATTCCGGACGCGTCGTCGCACGTAATTTGGAATACATGATTTCATTGGTTTCGTAGGAACTGTAATTCACCCGGATCCCGGTTTCTCTTTCAAATTGCGCAATCACATAGCCCGGAATTTCTTCTCCAAATGTGTAAACATTCACAACGTTTGGAACATCCGCAAAAAGACGATCCGTCACCGCCAGCGAAAAAAGAACAATTGCATAAAAACAAATTAAACGAAGCATGGGTTTTTCCCTGGCAATAATAGCATTGGTTGTTTACCCTTCCATCTTCAACTTTTCCCAGTACCGTTCATACAATTCAAGCGCCTCATCAGGAATATCCGTTTGATATTGTCCACGCTGCAACACAGCATGTGAGGGATAAATGATCGGATTGTCACGAATTTCTTTTGGCAATAATTTTTTTGCAGCAAGATTCGTGGTCGGATAATCATTGGCAAGACTCGCCATTTTCGCAATATCCGCACGCATCATGAAATTTAAAAATCGATGCGCATTTTCACGATGCGGTGCATTCAAAGGGATAGCAAAACTGTCAACCCAGATCACAAAACCTTCTTTGGGAAAAATAAAATCCAGCAGGGGATTTTCTTTTTTTGCCTTGTAAACATCGCCATTCCAGGCCATGCCCATGCCGACATCCTCATCAATCAAAATGGTAATCACACCATCACTTTTGAAAACCTTGACGTTTTGGCTTAATTCCTTCAATTTCAAATAAGCCTGTTTGATGTGCTCCGGATTGGCATCGTTGATGGAATACCCGAGAGCAAGCAATGCCATCGCGAACACTTCGCGCGAATCATCCAGTAACATCAGCTGATTGTCATATTTTTTATCCCACAAATCCGCCCAGCCTGTCACCCTGTTTTGCGAAAATTCGTTTGTGTCCTGAAAAATACCGGTCACACCCCAAATAAACGGAACACTGAAACGATTGTGCGGATCATAAGACTGATTCAAAAACGCCGGATCTTCATTTTTGAAATGGGACAATTTTGATTTATCCAGTTTTTCCAGCATGCCCTGGCGCCCCATGCGATCAATGTAATAACTGGAAGGCTCAATCACATCATAGCCGCTACCTCCATCTGTCGTCGCCTTCAGCTTGGCATACATCGTCTCATTGCTGTCATACGTCGAAAAATTCACCTTGATGCCCGTCTCTTTTTCGAATTGCTGAATGATCGATTCCGGTATCACGCCTGACCAGGTATATAAATTAAGAACGTTATCTTCCGCTGCAAAAAGACTGGATGAAAGAAAAAGACAACTGAGGATAAATACCGGGAGCCATCGTCTCATGGTTTTTTTCTCCCGATCAACTGGGCAAGGACAATGGCCACCAGTGTCAAAAGGAAAGTGATACTGCAAAGTGCGTTGATTTCCGGCTTGACACCGAGACGCACCATCGAATAAATTTTCAGCGGTAAAATTTCAAAATCAGGTCCTGCGACAAAATAACTGATGATGACATCATCCAGAGACAGCGTAAAACTCAGCAACCAGCCCGCCAGAAGCGCAGGCCAGAGTAACGGCAGAATAATGCGCGTAAAAATAACCGTGTCCTTTGCGCCAAGATCTTTCGCCGCCTCAAAAATATACTGGTCAAAACTCACGATGCGACTGTATACCGTTACCACCACAAACGGTATGCAAAAAGTAATGTGTGCCAGTGACAAACTCCAGAAACCCAGCGAAATTTTGATGAGACTGAATAAAATCAGTAATGAAATTCCCATCACAATATCCGGTGATAAAATCAGGATAAACACCAGACCGTATAAAACCCTTCGCCCAAAAAATTCATATCGATAAAGACAGACCGCGGCCAACCCGCCAATGCAAGTCGCGATAGTCGCCGCAACCATTCCGAGCACAAAAGAATGCCCGACCGCGACCCAAAGATCCTTGTCGAAAAATAATTCCTGATACCACCGCATGGAAAATCCATGCCAGATCAGCGAATACTGGGCCTTGTTGAAGGAATAGGCGATGAGCACGATAATCGGAATGTAAAAAAATAAATAAATAGCCGAGAGATAGGAAGCCGCAGGCAAACGTTTCATCATAGGAAATCCCGTGACTGGTTACTGCGCGTACTTCGCCAGTAAATCAATAACAGAACAGCCAAAAGCAGGGTAAACACGATACTGATGGCGGATCCCAATGGCCAGTTTTCAGCAATCAAAAACTGATTCTGAATCAGATTGCCAAGCAGGATGGACTTTGAGCCGCCCAGCAAATCCGGAATATAGAAAATAGTCATGGCAGGTAAAAAGACCAGAATGGAGCCTGACAAAATACCTGGCAGTGTCAGCGGCAAAATAATTTTTCGAAAAGTCGTCAGGCGATTCGCACCCAGATCCCGCGCGGCATCAATCAGGCGATGATCCAGACGCTCAATGTTGGTCAGTAGCGGCAAAATCATGAAGGGCAATAAATTATAAACCAGACCAATCATCACCGATGTGTCAGTGAACAGCAGTGGCAACGGTTTATCAATCACACCCAGCCACAACAGGATCGAATTGATCACCCCTTTCGGTTTTAAAATAGTGATCATCGAGTAGCAGCGAATGAGTGAACTTGTCCAGAAAGGAATGATGACCAATAAAATCAGGAGATTTTTAAGGCTGCCCTGCATGCGCGCAATCAGATAGGCAAAAGGATAACCCAACAACAGACAGATCAGGGTGCAAATGCCTGCAATATAAAACGATTCCTTGAATATTTTAATATAGATGGAATTATCCAGTTGTAAATAATTAATCACAGTGAGCGGCAGCGTAATCAGGCTCGCATCATTACGACTGAGGAAGCTTGCAATCGTGACCAGCCCAAATGGCAGCAAGGCAAAAATGAGTAGCCAGAACCAGATGACAGAAAGTGAAAACTGTTTGAAAAAACTGTCATGTTTCATACGGTAAAATGACCTCCCAACCTGACAGCCAGGTTGCAAAGACCTGTTCACCCATGGCATATTCCAGACGATCGTCATCTTCATCAAAAAATTCAGTCGCGGCCACCAGCTGGTTGTTGGACAGGCGCACCATGAGATCCACCGTGGTGCCTTTATAAATCACTTCCTCGACAGTCCCTGCAAACATGTCATGGGTATCATCGACTTCCGACTGATCCCAGACACGCAAATCCTCCGGTCTCACCAGAACATGCGCTTTTTGGCCGACAACAAATGGCCTCGAACTTTTGATCACACGTTCCTTGCCCTGAATGTTGACTGTGATTTTATTTTCGTGGATCGCAAGGACTTCACTCTCAAAAATATTCACCTCGCCGATGAATTGGGCGACGGTCAGATTTTGTGGTTTTTCATAAACCTGCCGAGGCGTGCCAATTTGCTCAATACCACCTTCATGCATGACGACCACACGGTCTGACATCGAGAGCGCTTCTTCCTGATCGTGCGTCACAAAAATAAAAGTAATCCCGAGTTTGCGCTGCAATTGCTTCAGCTCAATTTGCATGGTTTTGCGCAGGCGATAATCCAGTGAACTCAGCGGTTCATCCAGCAGCAACACCAGCGGGCGATTGACGACCGCGCGGGCAATGGCGACACGTTGCTGCTGACCACCGCTCAACTGTTCCGGTTTGCGCTTCGCATATTTTTCCAGCTTGACGATTTTCAGAACTTCCGCAACACGCTCTTCAATTTCGTGTTTAGGTAATTTTTGACAGCGCAAGCCAAATGCAACATTTTCATAAACGGTCATGTGAGGGAAAAGCGCGTAACTCTGAAAAACCGTGTGAACGTGACGTAAATGCGGCGGAAGACCATCGACATCCTTGCCGTTAATAAAAATTTTACCCGTCGTCGGTGTCTCAAATCCGGAAATCAGACGCAACAGCGTTGTTTTACCACATCCCGACGGTCCCAGTAAGGTAAGAAACTCACCGTTACGTACTTCGAGAGTGATATCAAACAAAATTTGATGATCATGGATTGTCTTCGAAACGCCTCGAAGTTCGATTACATTCGCTGTCATTTTCCTCTGTGTTCCGCAATGAGAGATCGCTCAAATTATGGAGTTTAATAGTAGTGATGTCTAGCATTTTTGGGGATCGGTTTCACGAGAAAAAAAGGCCCTTCCAGCCGGGAAAGCTTTATGTTCAGACCATTCCATGGTATCCTGGCGACCCCGTGCGAAAGCGCCATCCCACACACCACTGGAACCCATTTTATGCGTATAGCCATCCTGTCATTTTCGGCCTCGGACAACGAGAAAAACGAGACGTTTCTTGCTGTCTCGCGCGCTGGCATGCAGCCAGAAAAATTCGTTTGGAATGAAGCAACTGACGCGCTGGAAAAATGTGACGGTTATATTTTGTCGGGTGATTTTTCCACTCACATGAGGACCCTTGCCGAAGGAAATCTCGTCAGGGAAACGCTAAGGGCGGAGAGCCATCTCGGCAAACCCATCCTCGGTCTCGGTCAGGGTGCGAAGCTATTGCTGGAAACAGGATTGATCCCCGGTGTCGAACATGACAAACCGTGCATCACATTGACTGATGATATGTCCGCGGATGACAACCAGGCCGCAACACATATTCATCTGTCCAGACACTATCAATTCAATGCCTTTACACGCCATCTTCAGCCGGATACGCTTTTGCCGATTCCGGTTTCACACCCCAAAAAGTGTTTTGTGATACCGCCTGCCCTCTTCGCCGAAATGCAATTACTCGGCTCAACTGTTTTTCAGTACTGTGATGCGAATGGAAAAAATGATCCCGTAAATCCCATCGCCGCCGTTTCAAACAAGGCGGGAAATGTCATGGCAATGCTGGTTCACCCGATAACGGGTCAGGAAAGTGATCTGATTTTTCAGTCCATGCATGATTATATTAAAGAAGGCTACGTGCAACGTGTTCTGCCGATGAATTATTATCCGCGTGGTAATTTTACGGCCTGACTTCCACATGAACACGTTGTGTGATGCGTGTCAGAAGTTCATAACCTGTTGTGCCACTGCACTCTGCAATCATTTCGACAGGCAGCCCGTCTCCCCATAACAAAACAGGATCCCCTGGTTTTGCGTCAGGCTGACTGCGCAAATCGACAGTTATCATGTCCATCGAGACCCGACCTGCCAGTGAACACGGACGACCATTGACCAGTACCGGCGTGCCATTTTGCGCGTGACGCGGATAACCATCACCATAGCCAACTCCCACAACACCCAGGCGCATATCTTCCGGACACACCCACGTCCCGCCATAACCGACACGTGAACCTTTCGTCAGGGAATGTATCGCAATCAATTCAGACGTGAGTGTCATAACCGGCTGCAACTGATACTTCTGCCCGGTGTCTTTGGCAAAAGGTGATGCACCGTATAACATAATCCCCGGACGTACCCACTCGGCATGCGCCGAGGGCCATGCAATAATGCCTGCTGAATTGGTCAAACTACGCGGTCCCTGCAAGGATCGCGTAGCTCTGTTAAAAACATCAATCTGCCTTAATGTGGGTGTCTCATCAGGCGAGTCGGATTCTGCAAAATGCGTCATGAGACCCACGGGTTTTTTGACGAGTGGACAATGCATTAATCGCGCATGAAGCCGCTCAACATCCTCGGGCGAAACACCCAGCCGATGCAGGCCTGTATCAATTTTCAGCCAGACAAAAAGAGCCGCAGGACGGGTGTATTTTTCCAGCATGTCAATTTGCGATTCATCATGCACCACCAGGGTAAAATCATTTTCAATGGCTTTATCCAGCTCACTGGCTGCAAACAATCCTTCCATCAAAACAATGGGATTTTTAATGCCGGCAGCACGCAGCATGAGGCCTTCCTCACAACAGGCAACACCCAGTGCATCGATATCGGGAAGTGCGCTCGCAATACGCGTAATACCATGGCCATACGCATTGGATTTCACCATGGCCATGATGGCAGAGTGAGGCGCCAGGCGTCGAATTTGCTCTACATTATTGCGTAGTGCCGACAGGTTAATTGCAATTTTTGTGGGGCGCGCCATAAATACCTAATAAGGATTTCGGGTGAAATTTTCAAAACAGGTATACTGCCCGAGAAACGTCAGTCGTACCTTGCCGATCGGACCATTACGCTGCTTTGCAATAATAATTTCAGCAGTCCCTTTGTCCGGACTATTGTCATTGTAAACTTCATCGCGATAAATAAAGACAATGAGATCAGCATCCTGTTCGATGGCGCCTGATTCACGCAGATCAGACATCACAGGACGTTTATCGGCACGTTGTTCCAATCCACGATTCAACTGGGAAAGTGCTATCACCGGCACTTGCAATTCTTTCGCAAGTGCTTTCAACGAACGCGAAATTTCAGAAATTTCCGCCGTGCGATTTTCGTTATATCCCGGCACCTGCATCAATTGCAGGTAATCGATAACAATCATGCCAATCTGTCCGTGTTCTTTCGCAAGACGTCTTGCGCGTGCTCGCAATTCCGCAGGACTCAGGGCCGGTGTGTCATCAATAAACAAAGGCACTTCTGATAACATGCTGACCGTCGACATGACACGCGGCCAATCCTGTTCCTCGATTTTTCCGGTGCGAATTTTTAACTGATCAATGCGCGAGAGAGACGACAACAATCGCATCACGATTGATTCGCCCGGCATTTCCATACTGAAAATCACTACCGGCAGCTTGCTTTTCATCACCACATTTTCAGCAATATTCATGGCAAACGTGGTTTTACCCATGGAGGGTCGACCGGCAATAATGATGAGATCCGAGGATTGCAATCCCGATGTCATATCATCCAGATCATGATAGCCCGTCGCCACACCGGTCAAGGGATCCTCTGAATGGGCAAGCGTATCAATCCGTTCCATGGTTTTTGCGAGAAAATCATTGATATTGACAGGGCCGCCGTTGCGCGTACCCTGCTCACTGATTGCAAAGACCTGTCGCTCGGCTTCATCCAGCAATTCAACACTGGTACGACCTTGTGGATTAAAGGCATGGCTTGCAATGTCATTGGCAGCGCCAATCAACTGGCGCAAGACGGAACGCTCGCGAACAATATCGGCATACGCTCTGATATTGGCCACACTGGGTGTGTTATTCGCGAGTTCAAACAGATACACTTCGCCACCCACATTATCCAGTTCATGCAATTCACGCAGTGCTTCGGATACCGTCAGCACATCGAGCGGCTTGTTCTGTTCAGTCAGGCGACCCATGACGCGATACATCAGCCGGTGATCGTGCCGGTAAAAATCCATTTCACGCACCCGGTCTGCTACCTGATCCCACGCGCGATTATCCAGCATCAGGCCGCCCAAAACAGATTGCTCCGCTTCAATGGAGTGCGGAGGAATTTTTACCGCATCCGTCTCTGTCAGGGGGTTATTTTTATAGCGTCGGGTTGCAGTTTGCGAATCCATGGTCACTCACATATGTAAAGTGGGGGAATGTGAGATTCTCGCAGAAAAGAGAGGGGGATATCAAGGTATACTGAAGCGACAGGCTTGCTGTCTAATTCAAGTCTCGACAAGAAAAAACCCCCTTATCAAAGGGGGTCGACGCACGTTTTTTGTGCGGCGGGGGGATTTTTTCGATCAAATAAAAATCCCCCCGCCTCGTAAAAAACACTCGGCGACCCCCTTTGATAAGGGGGTTATTTTCTTGTTGAGGCCTGAATAAAACAGCAAATCCTACACGGGGTTACAATTTAATCCGCGTGCTTCTCGCCTTCCGCCACCAGCTTGAATTTGACCGCAACAACCACATCACTGTGAAATTCCACTTCGATATCATATTCCCCTGTCTGACGCAGCACGCCGGAGGGCAAATGAATTTCGTTCCTGGAGACTTCAACACCCAGACGGGTGATGGCAGCCGCAAGATCACGTGTTCCGATAGAACCAAACAACTTGCCTTCTTCACCGGCTTTCACATTCAACGTAACAGCACCCAATGCCAGCAAGGCTTCTTTTCTGGCTTCAGCCGCTTTAATACCTGCCGCAGCCGCTTTTTCAAGCTCCGCACGACGCGCTTCAAATTTGGCCTTGTTTGCTGCTGTGGCAGAAACCGCTTTTCCACCCGGAATAAGAAAGTTACGGCCATAACCCGCCTTCACATTCACCACATCGCCCAACGCGCCCAGATTACGTACTCTTTCCAATAAAATTACTTCCACGTTACACCTCATTTTCATTCATACCAAAAATTAGAAGCCGCCCGCCTCATCTTTCAAATCGCAAGCGCAGATTAAAAAAGCTGTCCAATAACCCCGCGACTGCAACCAGCACCATGCCCATCGGAAAAATGAACATCACACCGAGATAAATCAGAACCAGCCAAAACCAGCCCATCTGACGGGGTGCCAGCACAAAATGGATCAAACTTAACCCCGCCGCACAAAATGCCGTAACCATCACAGGCATCATATCGAGACCAAACACATTACTCATATACGCCAATGCCAGCACAATCACAAAAACAGCGGCTGACACATAACCGAGGCGAATCTGACAAAGCTCTTTCCGCAGACCACCCGGGTTAAAAATAACCGCCTGCCATCCTCTCGCAATGACCAGTTGCAACAGCGCATTAAAGATAATGGATGCCATCACAAACCCTGTGATATAGGGCTTGATGCCTGCAATCACCGTGGCTTCCATGGCCTCTTCAGGAGGCACACCCTCCGGCGCCAGCTGCTGGAACAGGGAAGCTGTTTTCTTTAAATACGCTGCCAGTTGCAAGCTCCACCAGTCCTGAATACCAGGAAACATCAGGTGAATCACAGCAATCAGTAAAACGCCCGTCAATATAGCCACTTCAATGACGAAACTCCAGTTGCCATAACGCCGCAAAACCAGCGCAAGCAACCAGGTCACGACATTAATCGCCACGATGGTCGCCGTTGCAATCATCACCATTTCAGGCTGCGAAGACGGTGAAGATAATGCATAACTTAAAAGATAAGGCGCGATCGTTGCACACAAAACCAGCGTGCCTTCAAAAGCACCTTTTCTGAGCGTTACCAGTGCTGCGACCAGAATACCAAGGCTTGCACCGAGAAGCGGCATCAGCGAAAAAGCAAATGCCACACCCATCGCATGAAGGCGGCTTCGTAAAACAAAGTCCGTGAAGCGGCGTAGTAACATAAATACCCGCGCCTTCCAAATAAACTAATGCTTGTCGCAATAGGGCAACAAGGCCAGAAAACGTGCCACTTTAATGGCATTGGCCAGTTGGCGTTGAAAACGCGCCTTGGTTCCCGTGATTCGGCTGGGAACAATTTTTCCGCTTTCTGTGATAAATTTTTTCAACAGATAAACATCTTTATAATCCACTTCATCCAGCTTGTTGCTGGTGAAGTAACAAAACTTTTTACGTCGATAATAGGTAGACATGGTTATAACTCCAGCGATTAATCTTATTTATCCGAACGACCTGTTTCCGTTTCAGCGGGAAGATCTGCGTGTTCTTCATCTCGCAGAGGCCTTCTTCCGGATTTTGAACGGTAACCGGTGTCAGAAGAATCAAAATGTCCGCCTGCTGACTCGCCGCGACCGTCTTTTTCCTTAAGTAAGGGAGAGGGATCTTTCACGGCACGCTTGACGTTTAATACCAGATTTCGGATAACGGCATCGTTATAACGGAAGGCATTGGTCATCTCATCAATGGTTTCCTTGTCGCACTCGATGTTCATCAGGACATAGTGCGCCTTTAAAATCTTGTTGATGGGATAGGCCAGCTGTCTGCGGCCCCAATCTTCCAGGCGATGAACTGTACCTTTTCGCTGGGTGACCATATTGGAATAGCGTTCAATCATAGCAGGCACCTGCTCACTCTGATCGGGATGGACCAAAAAGACGACTTCATAGTGTTTCATAACTTACAGACTCCTTACGGTTATTACAGCCTTACCAGTCACCTGGAAGGCAAGGAGAAAATCATTATTCTTATGTAAATGATCTTCGAAAGGCTGCCGATTTTACGCAAGATTCGGGCGAGATGCAAATTTTTACAGCCAA
>DATIJJ010000028.1:0-2876 GCA_035478795.1 Gammaproteobacteria bacterium
CTGGCATCCAGTGTCCTTAAAGTCACTGGATGCCAGCTAAAAGCACGCTGGCATGACAGATTTTCCTGTTCAAAATTCGCGTTATTTATAGATTGGGTCGTGACAATTTTATGTAATCTGCTATTCTTAAGCCGAAAAATAACGTGCATCCAGAGGGAGACCGCGCCATGCCGGACAAACAGGCCAAGCTGACTGTTGAAAATAAAACCATGGAGTTTGATGTACTCAAAGGCACGCTGGGGCCCGAAGTCATTGATGTCAGTTCGCTGGTTAAAAGCGGTTATTTCACCTACGACCCCGGTTTTATGTCAACGGCTGCCTGTGAATCGAAAATCACGTTCATCGATGGCGACAAGGGCATATTACTCTATCGTGGCTATCCCATTGATCAGCTGGCCATGCGATCCAATTTTGTGGAAGTTTGCTATTTATTATTAAATGGCGAGCTGCCCGATGCAACGCAATATAAAGACTTCGACAGAACGATCAAACGCCATACGATGGTGCATGAACAAATGCGTAATTTTTTCAATGGATTTCGTCGTGATGCGCATCCGATGGCGGTCATGGTCGGTGTGGTCGGTGCCCTGTCTGCGTTCTATCACGATACACTCGACATTAAAAATCCGGAACACCGTGCAATTTCTGCATTACGACTCATTGCCAAAATGCCGACGATTGCGGCGATGTGTTACAAATATTCCATCGGTCAACCGTTTATGCCGCCCTTGAATCGCATGTCGTATGCCGAAAATTTTCTGCAAATGATGTTTGGCACACCGAGTGAAGAATTTGTCGCAAATCCCGTACTGGTACGTGCACTGGATCGTATTTTTACGCTGCATGCCGATCATGAACAAAATGCGTCGACCTCGACTGTTCGACTCGCCGGATCCACCGGTGCGAATCCTTTCGCCTGTATTTCAGCCGGCATTGCCGCATTATGGGGACCGGCGCACGGTGGCGCGAATGAAGCGGCATTAAACATGCTGCATGAAATTGGTGATGTCAGTCGCATTCCGCAATTTATCGCGCGCGCGAAAGATCCCGATGATAAATTCCGGTTAATGGGCTTTGGTCATCGTGTTTATAAAAATTATGATCCGCGTGCAAAAGTCATGCGTGAAACCTGTCATGAAGTGCTGGATGCGGTCGGTGCACACGACACACCGGTTTTCAAAATTGCGATGGAGCTTGAGCGTATTGCACTGCAGGATGAATATTTCGTGCAACGAAAACTGTATCCAAATGTGGATTTTTATTCAGGCATTACCTTGAGTGCGATTGGCATTCCATCGAATATGTTTACTGTTATTTTTGCATTGGCGAGAACCATTGGCTGGATTGCGCACTGGAATGAAATGATCAGCAGTCCGTATCGACTGGGCCGTCCGAGGCAGCTTTATACGGGATCGACGGAGCGGGATTTTGTGCCGATGAGTGAGAGGAAATAATTCTTTTGCAGAACTTGTGTCCGTGTGTCATCAATTCGATTGATTTGTAGAACGTATCCTCAATCTGAAATGATTCGATCAAAAAAATGCTAATAAAGTTCTGCAAATAACTACGGCCTGTCACCCGCAAAATTTTTGCTCATTGCATTCGACAAGTGATCTTGCTACCTTTTTGTAGACACACCGAAGAGAAATAAAAGTATAATTTTATAAAATCTTGAGGTGTCATATGGGTATCAAAAATGCAAGAAGCTACGACAATGAATTTAAAGTCAATGCTGTTAATTTATGCTTAAAAAATGATCGGACGATTAATGAAATAGCACAGGAACTGGGCGTACCTAAAGACACGTTAGGGGGTTGGGTAGCCAAATGTAAGATGCATGGAGAACATGCATTTCCGGGAAAAGGAAACCTTCGCCCGGAAGAGGCAGAAATAGTGCAGTTAAAAAAAGAATTGGCAATAGCCCATGAGGAAAGAGACATCTTAAAAAAAGCCTTGGGCATCTTCTCGTCACAACAAAAATGAAATATGAATTCATGCAAAAGCATGCATCAGAATTTAGTATTGAGAGGATGTCCAAAGTGTTGATAGTTTCACGAAGTGGTTATTACAGATTTGTTCATGCCGGACCCTCAGCACGTGCCCGTGAGAATGAAAGATTGGCTCAGGCAATAAGAAAGATTCATGACGCCAGTCGCCAAACTTATGGCAGTCCGCGAATTTATTCAGAACTGCGAGAAGCCGGTGAAAAATGTTCTCGTAAACGGGTGGCAAGTGTGATGAAAAATAATGGAATTGTAGCAAAAATGAAGAAACGATATAAAGTGACAACACGAGCTAATCCACAAGCCACGTCTGCTCCGAATTTGCTGAAGCAGGACTTTGTTGCCAGTAAACCTGATGAACGTTGGGTTGCAGATTTGACGTACGTTGCTACTGAGGAAGGATGGCTTTATGTTGCTGTCGTACTAGACTTATTTTCTCGTCGTATAGTTGGACTATCCATGAGTGAACGTATGACTAGCGATTTAGTGATTTTGGCATTGCAGCAGGCAATAACTCATAGACGACCTGATAAAGGGCTTATGCATCATTCAGATAGAGGATCGCAATATACCAGTCAGGCATTTCAGGATTTTTTAAAGAAATATTGCATTGTTGCAAGCATGAGTGGATCTGGTAATTGTTATGATAATGCTGCAATGGAAAGTTTTTTTCATACACTCAAAACCGAACATGTTTATTTTGAGTTTTATAAAACACGTGAACAAGCTAAACAAAGTATTTTTGAATATGTAGAAGTTTTCTACAACCGAAAACGACGTCATTCGACGTTAGGATATGTTTCTCCTATGGTTTTTGAAAAGCGGTGGGAAAGTGTTTCTCTTTGTAGTGTCCACTAAATAGTTGCAAGATCA
>DATIJJ010000029.1:0-2512 GCA_035478795.1 Gammaproteobacteria bacterium
GCAACAGGAAGCCTATCTCGATTCCGTCAATCAATTACAATTGCTGAGAGTGAAGCGTGAAATTGCGGAAACAAACCAGGCGATTGCGGCAGCGAGGCTTGCGACTGAAACAGCAAACAAAAACATGAGTGATTTGTTGACGCAACCGGCTGTGATGCCAGAGGCACCGGCTGGCAATAATGTTGGAACGTATGGAGAAAAAACAGGAACGGCCCAACCGGCCAATCAAAATGCACAACCGGTGAAACAACCCTTGCTGGATGTTCCTTTCACGGTTGTTTCGGTGTCCATGCAATTAAACCGCTGGAGTGCTGTATTGGGTTATGAGGACAAACTGTATAGTGTGTCACTCGGAGACAGTTTATTTGATGGCTCAAAAGTGGTGTCTATCAACAAGAGTGGTGTGACCTTGATGAAGGATGGAAAGCGACGACGAATCAGCATTCAAACGACGATTTGATATGATGCGTAAAATGAAATTTTTATGTTGGGTAGTGCTATTTTTTCTGACCCCATTCTGCCTTGGCGAGGGGCAAGCAACGGATGCTGAATTACAGCAATTAATTCAGTCGGTTGATTTGACCCACTGGGCAGGTATTTCGACTGATCTTTGGACTTGCACGCCGCGCTATTTTACAGCGCCTCTGTTTAATACCAAAAATGCGATTGAGACGCGATTCAATCAAATTAAAAAAGAAAAGAAAAGTTTGACGAAAGCAGAGGCAACAGAAATCACTCGCACGATGTCAGAGCCGATTGGGTTCAAGATTCCAGGCTTGTCAGGCATTATGTGTCGGGTGAATTTATACGTCGCCAACGTGAAAAAACCTTACAGCTTGACGTGTATGTTTATTATGCTGGATGCGCGTTATCTTTCTCGCCTCGTTTATGCGGTGTCGGAAAATAATGGCAAGCCTGAGGTTGTCCCGGACGATATTATCAATGCAATTCAGAAGTTGCTCGATGCCAATTGCAGCAAGCAGGAAATGTGAAAATTTGGTAGGAAAAAATGATAAATGAAAAATTGAGTGATTCAACTCCATGTATCGTCAAAGACCTGGATGGGCGAGCTAAAAGGGAAGTAAGGGAATATTTAGATGTGTTTTATACAGGTATTTATCGTGCCAGACTTTTAATTGAAATGAGCAACAAAATCAGGATAAAAAGTGCTACGTTAACGCGACAAGATATATGGGCTTTTTTTCAAAAGAACCTGATGCTCGGCGCGATTCTGGTTGAGGTCTTTAGCATTTTTGATAGAAAAGGAAAGAGCCTGATAAAAGAATTTAACAAACAATTACATAAAAACAACATGCAGAAGTTATCAGAAAAAATGGTTCAAGAATGGATTGATCAGCTAAAAAAATACAAAGATGTACGAAACAAGCTGTTAGCGCATAAAGACATAACTTTTATTCCGCCGATCGAGGTCAATTACGAAAATTTGCTTGATTTATTAAATGGGCTGGAAAAGCAGTTGCTGTTAATTGATGATAAGTATGTTGCTGATATACCCAGCTCTTCGCGATCAAGAATTACATCAAAGCTGAGTATTAATAACCCTATTCTGGATCAGTTTCAGGATTTGCTCCTGCTGGATGAAGGGTGTTTTCAGTCTTCCCTCAATTAATATTTAGCAAGCGCTGCTTAGGACGCCTTCCTCCTCCGGGGGAAGGTGGCCGAAGGCCGGATGGGGGGATCAAAATGCAAGACAATAATGCATTAAAAAACAGAGCACGTTCATTACGCAAAAATATGACTATGGCAGAAAAAAATTATGGAACCAACTGCGACGTAAAAATCTCTCTGGTATACGGTTTCGAACTCAGGTTGTCATTGGAAATTACATTGTTGATTTTGTTTCTTTCGAGCCAAAAATCATTATCGAAGTGGATGGGTCACAACATCTTGATCAGGAAGGTTATGACTTAAAAAGAACAAGCTATCTTGAATCGATTGGGTATAAGGTATTGCGTTATTGGAATAATGACGTGTTGGGAAATATAGAAAAAGTTCTCAATGATATATGGGACATTGTTTTTGATCCCCCCATCCGGCCTTCGGCCACCTTCCCCCGGAGGAGGAAGGCGTCCTAAGCAGCATTTTTGCATAACTCAGGATCAAGGGCGTTTGTTCTGCTTTAAGGAAAATTTGTTAATACTCTATGTTTCCAGAATATACCTGCATCGCCGGCCCGCTCAATATCACCGGTGCCGTTTCATTTTCCCATCGCACAGACAAATTCCCGCGCGGGAGTTCGACCGTGACATTTTTTTCCAGTAACGCATTACGAATACCGGATACAACCGCCGCACACGCATTACTGCCACAGGCGAGTGTTTCGCCCGCACCGCGTTCGAACGTTCGCAATAAAATATGACGCGGTGTGACGATTTCCATAAAGCCCACATTCACGCCTTTCGGAAATAAACGATGCGTTGAAATGACAGGGCCCACTTCGGCCACAGGAAATGTCTGAATGGAAGCCACCTGCAAAATGGCATGCGGATTG
>DATIJJ010000030.1:0-50342 GCA_035478795.1 Gammaproteobacteria bacterium
CTTACGCAACGCCTTCGCCTCAATCTGACGAATACGCTCACGCGTCACATCAAACTGCTTGCCGACTTCTTCCAGCGTATGGTCGGTATTCATGTTAATACCAAACCGCATGCGCAACACTTTGGCTTCACGCGGCGTCAGGGTATTCAGAATTTTTTGGGTGGCTTCAGATAACCCGCCACTGGTTGCCGCTTCAATCGGTGACTCGATGTTGGTGTCTTCAATGAAATCGCCCAGATGCGAATCTTCATCATCCCCAATCGGGGTTTCCATCGAGATCGGTTCTTTCGCGATTTTCAGGACTTTCCGAATTTTATCTTCCGGCAAATCCATACGCTTGCTTAATTCTTCAGGGGTGGGTTCAAGACCGGTTTCCTGCAGCAATTGGCGCGAAATACGATTCAATTTGTTGATCGTTTCAATCATGTGCACCGGAATACGAATGGTGCGCGCCTGATCTGCAATCGAACGCGTGATCGCCTGACGAATCCACCAGGTCGCATAGGTTGAAAATTTATAACCGCGCTGATATTCGAATTTATCGACGGCTTTCATGAGACCAATATTGCCTTCCTGAATCAGATCGAGAAATTGCAAACCGCGGTTCGTGTATTTTTTCGCAATCGAAATGACGAGACGTAAATTGGCTTCGACCATTTCCTTTTTCGCACGGCGCGCTTTCGCTTCACCAATCGACATGCGACGGTTGACTTCCTTGATTTCCGAAATCGTCATTTTCATCTGTTCTTCCAGCGTGATCAGTTTTTTCTGCGCACGTTGAATGTCGCCAAGATGCCGACTGACTTCTGCATAATAAGGCTTGCTTTTATGCTCTGAAACCACAAACCAGTCCGGATTGGTTTCATTGTTGATGAAGGCCGTGATGAATGTTTTTCGCGGCATGCGCGCCTTGTTGACGCAGAGATTCATGATGTGACGTTCCTGCATACGAATTTCGTCAAGCAAGCCACGCATCTTGCGCGATAATTTGTTGAACTGGCGGGAAGCCAGTTTGATTTCCATGAAATATTTGGCCAGTGCTTCCCGTTTTTGTAATGTTTTCTTGTGGGTCGAACCGTGTTTTTTCTCGACTGTAATGGCATCGTCATACAGCTGGCGCAATTCCGCAAAACGCACACGAGCCACTTCCGGATCGGGCCCGGTTTCTTCATCTTCCAAAAATCCGCCATCGCCACTCTCGCCTTCTTCTTCCTCTTCCAAAAGCAATGGCGCCGCTTCTTTTTCCAGGGGTTCTTCGCCGGCGATAATAATGGGTTCAATGTAACCGCTGATAATATCGCTCAGGCGAAACTCACCTTTTTCGACACGATCATAATCCGCGAGCACTTCTGCTATCATCTGCGGCTGGTTGGCCATGGTGGTCAGCATCTGGTTCATGCCTTCCTCGATGCGTTTTGCAATCGCAATTTCACCTTCACGCGACAGCAATTCGACACTGCCCATTTCCCGCATGTACATACGTACCGGATCGGTCGTTCTGCCAAATTCACTGTCAACAGACGCCAGCGCCGTCGCCACTTCCTCGGCGGCAATATCATCGGTTGCTTCATTGTCGGCGAGCAGCATTTCCTCGGCATCCGGTGCGACTTCCGCCACCCGGATACCCATGTCATTGATCATGCCAATGATGTCTTCAATTTGTTCAGGATCGGCAATATCCGGCGGGAGGTGATCATTCACTTCAGCATAAGTCAGGTAGCCCTGTTCCTTACCTTTCGCAATGAGCTCTTTTAAGCGCGATCGTTGCTGTTCTTGATCTATCATTCGTCATCACCTGTATGTGAGTAAATTTAGCCCAAAGTAACCTGTGATTATACTGAATGTTTACGGTTTCAACCAGGATTTTTATCAGTAAGATATTCAGTAAGATATATGGGATCAACAGGTGGCCAATGATCTTTTTAGTCCAAAATAAGACTTGTAAAAATACAAATATGGAGTCATAATGGGAGTCAGGTGTGAGAGAGGAGGGTTCGGTGATGGCTGCTTCCGTACAAAGCTTGCTGAATGATTTGAAAGATCCGTTAAAAGAAATGGATTTAATCAGAGGGGGGCTTGAAACCCGGGTGATAGAATCTTTTCTGGCGAAAGAAAATTTTTTAGTGAAGGATATTCTTGAAAGGCTTCATATTCCATCCTCTACTTACTTTTCAAAAAAGAAAAATCACCAGCTTTTAGATGCCTATACATCTGAAAAATTTATTAGATTAATCTCCATTTTAGTGATGGCCTCCGATATTCTTGGCAAGCAGGAAGCAAGAAACTGGATTTATAGAAAGGTGCCTTCTTTGGGTAATGAGGCGCCTGTCAATTTACTGGATACTGAAATCGGCCATCGACTGGTTGAACAGGCGCTCCTTCAAATTAAATATGGACTGTATGCCTGATGACTATGTGGTACAGAGCTTCTCAACTGGATGATGCACAAAAAGTATTTTCGGGTGAGGGTGGATTAATGACCCCGGCCCGATGGAATCATCTCGGCAGAAGAGCGGTTTATTGCTCGGAGTCTATTTCACTTTGCACGTTGGAATGGTTATCCCATCATGGGCTTTCTGTGTCAGGGTTTGATTATTATCGATATTCCATTGAAGTGCCTGATGAATTAATTCATTCATTTATGCCTGATCAGTTACCTGAAGAATGGAACAGGACGCCTGCAACAAACCATACCCGGGATTTTGCAGAACAACAGTTATTTTTATCAGAAAAATATATCGCTCTGGCATTGCCTTCTGTTTTAGTGCCGGAAGAATTCAATCTTGTGATGAATCCCTCGCATAAAGATTTTCCTGTGATCATTAAAACGGTCAACACATTAGGTAAACACGTAGCGCCTCTGCGTTAAATATAGCCTGCTTTGCCCGAATCCGTTCAATCAGGGTCTTTATTTGGTTGCAAAATGGCGTGAACCGGTATATTTTGCATAAATTAAACTCATATAAACTTAAAATCAGGAGGGGGTATGCCGAAGAAAAATAATGCATGGGTAACCGGGCTGGTGGCCAAAACGAATAATAAGAAAGTGTACGGTGAAAATGCAGTCCATGAGCTGGGACAGCTGTTTGCTCAATGGGAGCGTGAATCGGGGAGTGTGGAAGCGACGAACAGGATCATACCGGAGATAGAAAGCGCAAAAGCTCAGTGTCGTGGGGACACAAGGGTTACACGACCTTTGCTCCGGCTGTCTTTGAATTTCAAAATGGATCAGAAAGCATATGCCGATAAAAAGAAAATTCCTCCTGTTCCTGCTCCTGCTATTCCAGGTTCAACGTCAGCTGTATTTGCTACACTGGCCGTTCCCAACCAGCCGGTTGCACCGAAAGCTGAAGAAGTGAAAACAATGCCAGTCGTTGTCGCAAACAAGGATCCCTTGTCAGCGTTAAAACGCATTAAAGAAATGGTTTGTAATTACGAGGACGATATTCCTGCCGCCATGCTGGCTGCTGATATAGCAAAATTAAAAGACGCACCGCGTGGTGATGAATTCTGGAAATGTATCAACGATGGATTGATGGGCGGTTTTGGGGAATCTTATTTTGTGGCATTGAAAAAATACGGTGTCTGGGACATGTTGTTTCCGCATAGAAGTGAAGAGGCGGAACAAAATGAAAAAAATGATGCCTGGTTTCAAAGCCGGTTGCATTTGATCGATTTACGTCATGAAAATGACCGGAAGTATGAGACGCATGCTTCTACGTTGCCTGCGTTGCTCATTGCAAGAGAATTGTCTGCTCTGTCAGATGATGATGAATTGACAGCGCTGCATGGTACATTGCAAACACCGGTTGTTAATGATCCCAACCTGTACCTGCGAGTTAAGTATCATTATGACCACAAGCAGGAGTTTTTAACCGGCATGTCAGAATCTTTGCAGGATGTTTCGGATGCGCAGGTCACGTATCAGCGAAGGTGAGCGATTTTGAGAAACCTGCTGCATCGATTGCAGCAGGTTTTTTCTATTTCGCCCGAATCAATTCATCCAGCTGCATTTTTTCTTCCTGCGACAGCGCTGTCTGACTGGCTTTTGCAATCAATCGTTCAATGAGCTGCTCATGTCCCACTTTACGCAAGCGCGAAATCGCGCCCAGAAATTCATGCTGAATGCCATCTTCCGGAATCATGTGTTCAGTTTGTGCGAGTTTTGAAAGTGTTGTCACGTCTTCCTGATCTCGAAAATATTCGAGCAGACCACCTGTCGTCAAATCCGGATGTACCCGAATAGATTCCACGATTTTTTGCAACAGATCATAACCGCGTAATTCCATCAACGGTAACGGCTTGTCGATGAGATGTGCAAGTGAGGGTTGCTGAACCAGTAAAGTCATCGCCAAACGCAAGGTAGACGGCGGGCGTGCTTTTTGTTTGGCAGGAATAAAATGTTTTTGTTTTGTTTTCTGTGGATGAAGTTGTTTGATATCCGTGCGCGCGCGTTTCGCCAGTTCATCCAGCATCATTTGTCGAAAAATATTTTCTGGCATTTGATGAATATGCTCTGTTGCAAGTTTGATGAAACGGGCGCGACCATCCATGCTGGTGAGATCCGATTGTGCGGATAATGACTGAAAGAAAAAATGCGACAGGGTCACTGCATTTTGAATCCGATTTTCAAAAGCGTCTCGCCCTTCCTTGCGAATCAGTGAATCCGGGTCTTCATTATCCGGTAAAAAAAGAAAACGTACCTGAACATCATCCTGCATAATGGGGAGTGTCACAAGCAATGCGCGAAAGGCAGCCGTGCGCCCTGCCGAATCGCCATCAAAACAAAAAACAATTTCTGCCGTATGACGAAATAATCGTTGCAAGTGAGTCGCGGTTGTCGCGGTGCCAAGCGTTGCCATCGCATAGGTCACGCCATGCTGAAAGAGCGCAATCACATCCATATACCCTTCCACAATCAGCACGCGGGGCAATGTCCGATTCGCTTGCTGTGCTTCATAAAAACCATACAGCTCATGGCCTTTCTGGAAGATCGGGGTTTCAGGCGAATTCAGGTATTTCGGCTCGCCTGTCTCGAGAATGCGTCCGCCAAAACCAATGAGACGCCCGCGACGATCACGAATCGGGAACATGATGCGTTCACGAAAACGGTCGTAATACCCGCCATCGTCTTTTTTAACCAGCATCCCGGCATCGCCCAGTTGTTGTTTTAAAGAGGCGGTTTTTCCGAGCGCCTCGGAAAGGGAATCCCAACCAGGCGGCGCAAATCCCAGACCAAACTGTTTTGCAATTTCGCCAGACAGCCCGCGTTTTTTGAGATAATCAATGGCGGTGGACGATTGCTTCAATTGTTGTTGATAATATTTCGCGGCACTTTCAAGTAATTCATATAAATGATTGGATACGGCAGGGCGCGAGATAGCTCCAGCTGTACGCGGGACTTCCATGCCTGCCTGTCTTGCAAGTGTTTCAACCGCTTCCGGAAATTCGAGTCGATCATACTGCATTAAAAAATCAATGGCATTGCCATGCGCGCCACAGCCAAAACAATAGTAAAACTGTTTATTTTGGCTGACGGAAAAAGAGGCGGACTTTTCGGTATGAAACGGGCAGCAGGCGAAGTAATTATTCGCCGATTTTTTGCGTAACGGCACACGACCGTCGATGAGATCGACCAGCTCAATTCTGCCGAGGAGCAGTTGAATAAATTCGCGTGGAATGTGATTCGCCATGCCAGCATCTTACTGCTGTTTGGGAGGATTAGCCAGACAGGTGTTCCTTGACTTTATTGCTGACGGCAGCGACATCCGCACGTCCCTGAATTTTGGGTTTTAGCAAACTCATGACCTTGCCCATATCGCGTGCGGTACTCGCACCGGTTTCCTGGATGGTTGCCCTGATCAGGGCATCAATTTCATCCGCACCCAACTGGGCGGGCAAGTAGGTTTGAATGACCTCGATTTCAGCCGTTTCCTTTTGGGCGAGATCCAGACGCTTTCCCATTTCATACTGGGTAACCGATTCGCGCCGCTGTTTCAGCATTTTATCGAGTACTGTCAATACCTGCTCGTCGCCGAGTTCAATACGTTCATCCACCTCGCGCTGCTTGATCGCAGCCAAAATCAGGCGAATCGTAGACAACCGATCCTTTTCCTGATTGCGCATGGCGTTTTTCATGTCTTCCTGAATCTTTTGCTTGATCACGGATGTCGTCATGCGTATAAACTCTTTCGTCAAGGTTTGTAAAAGGTTGGGTTACTTGCGACGATCTTTTTCGATAGCGACCTGCTCACGCATCAGTTTTTTCTGGTAGCGTTTGACGGCAGACGCTTTTTTGCGCTTACGCTTCCAGGTGGGTTTTTCATAAAATTCATGGCGACGCAGATCAGCCAGAATGCTGGCTTTTTCACACAGGCGCTTGAAACGACGCAGGCTGACTTCGAAATTCTCATTCTCTTTTACACGTATGCTTGGCATGTTGACCCTTTGCTCCATAGACCCTAAATAGAAGAAGGGGAGATTCTAATGGGTAATTTTGAGAAAAGCAAAAAAAGTTGTTCAATTTGTCACGATCGTTTGGGGGCGAAACGCCATGCGCGTATTGGGTATCGAAACATCCTGTGATGAAACCGGGGTGGCTATTTATGACTCGGATAAGGGCCTCCTGGCCCATGCCCTGTATAGCCAGGTAGCCATGCACGCGGAATATGGGGGGGTGGTGCCGGAACTGGCTTCCCGCGATCATATCCGAAAGACCCTCCCGCTGATTGAAGAGGTGATGGAACAGGCGCAATCGAAACCGGAGGATATCCATGGCATTGCCTATACCGCAGGTCCTGGCCTTGCCGGGGCTTTACTGGTGGGTGCTGCCATGGGTCGAAGTCTCGGGTTTGCATGGGATGTGCCGACAGTCGCTGTGCATCATCTGGAAGGCCATTTGCTCGCACCGATGCTCGAACCCAACCCGCCTGCCTTTCCCTTTATTGCCTTGCTGGTTTCAGGGGGGCACACCCAGCTGATTAAAGTCACCCGGTGGGGGCGGTATGACATCATCGGTGAATCGGTCGATGATGCGGTCGGTGAAGCGTTTGACAAAACGGCCAAATTATTAGGTCTTGGCTATCCGGGCGGTGCGGCGCTTGCGGATCTTGCTGATTCAGGCCGCCCGGCGCGATTTCATTTTCCGCGACCGATGACCGATCGACCGGGATTGATGTTCAGTTTCAGCGGTCTTAAAACATTTGCTGTGAATACTGCCAGTCAACATGAGCTCGATTTTGAGACACGGGCGGATATTGCGCGTGCCTTTCAGGATGCGGTGGTTGATACATTAACCATCAAGTGTCGTCGTGCATTGCGTGAAACCGGCTGGAAAACATTGGTCGTGGCGGGCGGGGTGGGTGCCAATCGGGCCTTGCGACAGGCATTGATGGAGATGGTGCAAAAAGAGCAGGGAACGGTTTATTTTCCCCGCATGGCATTTTGTACAGATAATGGTGCGATGATTGCCTATGCCGGTTGTCAGCGATTATTGGCCGGAGAAACGACAGATCTTGCGATTAACGTTTTTCCTCGCTGGCCATTGGACACGCTGGAATAGTTTATTTTTTTGCGCCAATTTTGCTTTCTTTTCCAGCCATCAGGTTTTTAATATTTTGACGATGACGATAAATGAGTAAAATGACAATCAGGCAAATAGCGGGCAGATTGGCGGGATTCATAAAAAACCCTGCATAAAGCGGCGCGAGTAGTGCTGCGATGAGTGCGGCAAGGGATGAATAGCGAAAAACGATAGCCACGACAAGCCAGGTGGCTGCGAGACAAAATCCCAATGGGACGGACAGAGCGATTAAACAGCCAAAGGCGGTAGCCACGCCTTTTCCACCCTGAAAGCGAAAAAACACGGGATACAAATGACCGAGAAACGCGGCAAATGCGACCCATCCGAGGTCGATTGCATCCAATCCATACCACCTTGCGGCCAGCACCGGGATCACGCCTTTCATCATGTCACCGATGAGAGTAATGATGGCGGCTTTTTTCCCGCCAAATCGTAATACATTGGTGGCACCGGGATTACCCGAGCCCTGTTTTCTTGGATCGGGCAATCCCATGATCCGACAAACGAGAATGGCTGTTGAAATCGAGCCAAACAAATAAGCGATGATCACAGCGACAATGACTTCCATGGACATAGGCGGCATAGACACTCTCATACAGAAAATTTTTTTGATTCTAATACGATGTGACGCCTGTTAGAATAAATTTTTTGATAAAAAGGCCAAATAAATCATGTCTGCCAACGCGAATCATCTCATCTGGATTGATCTTGAAATGACGGGCCTTGATCCGGAAAAGGAGCGCATCATTGAAATGGCGACGATCGTGACCGATTCTGATCTGAATATTGTCGCAGAAGGCCCGGTGTTTGCGATTCATCAGTCTGATGAATTACTGGCAGCCATGGACAACTGGAACACGCGTCAGCATAACGCATCGGGTCTTGTTAAACGCGTCAGGGAGAGTGTCATCACGGAAAAAGAAGCGGAAGCCGCGACGCTTGATTTTCTGAGGCGTTATGTGCCCGATGGAAAATCACCGATGTGCGGCAACAGTGTGCATCAGGATCGACGATTTCTCTGTCGCTACATGCCAACCCTCGAGCGGTTTTTTCATTATCGATTACTGGATGTCAGCACGCTGAAAGAACTGGCGTTGCGATGGGCGCCGGATGTTTCCGCCGGATTGCAGAAAGAGTCGAGGCATCTTGCGCTGGATGATGTGCGTGAGTCGATTGATGAGTTGAAATATTATCGGGAGCGGTTGTTTAAGGGGGATGTGTTGACTCGTTAGGTGTGTTTTGGGGGTGGTTATCTGCAGAACCTTATCAGCAGTTTCATGAAACACGGAGAAATCGTGATGTGCTCTTATACCAACATCCGGCCAAAGACAGACAAGGCTGCCATCTTGACGAAAGCAATACGAAAACTGGCAGTTGAACTTGATTTAACACAGCAAGAACTCTCGTTAATTATCGGGTCTGACAAATTTGCCATGAGCTGTTTATTTAAAAACGATCCAGTGCCCGAAAAGAATAAACAGTTTTGTTTGGATCCTGCTTCAAAAGAGGGGCATTTGGCAATTTTATTGTTACGGTTATATCAAAATCTGGATGTGCTCTTTGGCGGTAATACCCGGCAATCTCGATTATGGTTAAGAAGTGATAACGTACACCTGCAAAAAAAGCCCATCGATTTAATCAAATCGGAAGAGGGTATGGTAATGGTTCTGCATTATCTCGACGCGATGGATGTTGTGTAAATCGGGCTTCAATCGAAGTGCCATCAACCCTGTTTATGTTTTTGATTTATGGCTATTCGAAGCCTCCAATCCGCGCGTTATCAACCCTGTTAATTTATGGTTATTAGAAGCCTCAATCGGAGCGTCATCAGCCCTGTTAATTTATGGTTATTTGAAGCCTCAATCGGAGCGTCATCCTGAGGCATCTTCTCGCCGAAGGATCCGCTGCTATTCACAAAGCTATCGCAAAAATATCGTTATTAAGGAATACTAATGAAAAATTTTTATGTTTACATTTTATCTAATGCAACAAGAACATTATACATTGGAGTGACAAACAATTTGGAACGCAGAATGTATGAACATAAAAATAAACTTATTGATGGTTTCACCAAAAAATATAATTTAACGAAGCTTGTTTATTATGAAACAACAGAAAGTATCATAGAAGGCATTTATAGAGAAAAACAGTTAAAGGGATGGCTGCGTAGTAAAAAAATTGAATTGATTGGAAAAGACAATCCGGGCTGGGATGATTTATCATTGTTGTGGAGAATTTGAAATGAATATTTGCGTGTTCACAGAGATGAATTTTTTTGCGAGAGCTTTGTGGATAGCAGCGGATCCTTCGGCGAGAAGATGCCTCAGGATGACCCGCGGATAGAGGCCTGAAATAACCAAAATCAACATGGTTGATGACGCTCCGATTGAGGCTTCGAATAATCATAAATCAAAACCATAAACAGGGTTGATGACACTCCGGTTGAAGCCTGATTTACGCAACGTCGATGCGACGAGTTGATAATTTTCAACGAATAAGAAATATCATTTTTTAACACGCCCGAGTATGATGGGCGTGGTTTAGACATCCAGGGAGAATGACATCATGGACTCCATCGCAACCAGCGGGTTATGGAGCGGTTTTTTTATCTTTGTGCTCTGTGTATTTGCTGTTGATCTCTGTTTGCTGAAAAGAAATCAATCACAGCCTTTTACAACACGTCAGGCGCTTTTCTGGACGCTCGCATGGATCACGTGTGCGTTGCTGTTTAATCTCGTCCTGTGGGTTATTTTAAAACATACGCACGGGCCGCTCATTGCACGTGAAAAATCCCTCGAATTTCTGGCCGGGTATCTCATCGAGGAATCCCTTTCTTTCGACAATATGTTTGTCATCCTGATGATCTTCAATTTTTTTGCCGTGCCAGCCATCTATCAGCGTCGTGTGCTTCTGTATGGTGTGCTGGGTGCAATTATCATGCGTTTTATCATGATTTTTGCGGGGTTGTGGGTGATTAATCAATTTCACTGGGTACTTTATCTTTTCGGCGCTTTCCTGATTTATACCGGAATTAAAATGATGCGGGTCGTCGATCATGAAAAAGATTTTTCAAAGAAACCCGCGTTTATCTGGTTGCGTAATCACTTGCGGTTGACAGACTCTTTTCATGAGGAAAAGTTTTTTGTTCGTATGAATTACTTATGGTATGTCACACCTCTTTTTTTGACATTGCTTATGGTTGAAGTCAGTGATCTCGTTTTTGCGCTGGACAGTATTCCTGCTATTTTCGCTGTGACCCGTGATCCTTTCATTGTATTTACCTCGAATATTTTTGCGATTCTCGGATTGCGTGCCATTTATTTTCTGCTGGCAAATCTGGCACGTCAATTTGAATTACTTAAATACGGGATCGCGCTTGTTCTCGTCTTTGTGGGTGCGAAAATTGTGATTGAACATTGGGTGAAAGTGCCTGTTGTTCTGTCATTGAGTGTGGTTGCGACCATTTTATTTATCAGTATTTTATTGAGCGGGATAAAAAACCGATGCAAATATTAAAGCTGAAACAATTTGCGAATGCGTTAAAGCCCCGTCCGCGCGACGCGCACAAGGGGGATTTTGGACATCTTCTGATTGTCGGGGGTGCGCCCGGTTATGCAGGGGCCGTGATGCTCGCGGCAGAAGCGGCATTGCGCACCGGTGCCGGACGGGTCAGTGTCGCAACCCATCCTGATCATGCTGCGATGTTAACGGGGATCCGTCCGGAAGTGATGTGTCATGGTATTCATACCCGCGATCAATTGGCAGAGCTGATGGCAAAGGCCACGGTCCTGGTACTCGGGCCGGGGCTTGGGCGATCAGGCTGGAGTGAGGCACTTTTTGATGAGGGATGTCATTTCGAAAAAGACATGATTGTCGATGCGGATGGCTTAAACCGGCTCTCGGATAAACCCGCTCAAAAATCGAACTGGATCCTGACGCCGCATCCGGGGGAGGCAGGTCGATTATTAAAAAAATCCGCCGCGGCGGTTCAGCAGGATCGATTTTCTGCTGTGACGGAACTGCAGCAGGCATACCAGGGATGGGTCGTATTGAAAGGCGCCGGCACATGGGTCAAAGGCCCGGACAGTGCGCCTGAACTTTGCGAGGATGGTAATCCCGGGATGGCGACCGCCGGCATGGGGGATGTGCTTTCCGGCGTTTTGGGCGGATTGGCTGCACAAGGTTTGCCATTGGGGGTCGTCGCAAGACTCGGTGTACTCCTGCACGCGATGGCAGGGGATTTGGCTGCAAAAAAAGGTGAGCGTGGTATGATTGCATCTGATCTGATGTGTTATTTACGTGAACTGGTAAACCGATTCAGCTAAGGGAGCTTACTCAAATGAAAAAAATGGCAACATTGTTTTTGACTGCATCCTGCCTTTTCCTCGCAGCCTGTGGCAATAACACGGAACAGGGAAAAAGTTCCGCCAATCCTGCAATGGCAAAAAATAAGGTTGTTTTTAAATTGCCCACGTCGCAACGCTGGGTACTCGTTAACGTCGAACAGGATGCGAACGGTTATGCGCGCTCCTATCGTTCGATGTTTGCAAAAGGACTCTCTGCGGATCAGAGTCTCTACATTAACTATGGCCGAAATATCAAGACACCGTTGACGCAATCCATGCATGAAGTCGTTAATTCGCTGGCCAGCACAGGGTGTGAAAAGACGGCTTCGAAAATTGAAAAAACCGGTCAAAACCGACTGGTCTTTACCGCGACGGCGGATCAATGCCCGAATGGTCGGCCGGTCTCCCAGGTTTTTAAGGTATTCAATACGGCGGATGGGCAATATTCGATTGTATATTCGGCCAATCCCAAAGTGGTGCCCGTGAGATACCGGCAACAAATGAGGCAGGTCGTGATGAATGCGACGCTTGCGCCGATGTGATGACTCTCACGACATAGCCCGGCCATGAAGGATTTTTTTGTGAGATTGACGATACCGGATGAGTCTTCCATGCAGGCGTTAGGCGCGCGTCTTGCGGCAGCTTGCAAGGGTGCTGCCGTTATTTTTTTGACAGGCCAGTTAGGTTCCGGCAAGACAACTTTCACACGCGGTTTTTTGCGGGGTCTTGGGTTTCACGGCCATGTCAAAAGTCCCACCTACACGCTGGTCGAATCCTATGTCTTCGGGTTGCAAACGGTTTATCATTTTGATTTTTACCGGGTGCGTGATCCGCTGGAGCTCGAATACATAGGAATAGAGGATTATTTTGATGAACGATCGCTTTGTCTGATTGAATGGCCCGAGTGTGGTCACGGACACTTGCCTGTTCCGGATTTGTTTTGTGACATTGCACCGCATCCAGCAGGACGGGAAGTCAGGGTGCGTTCCGGTTCAGACAGGGGAAATTTTATTTTGCATCGGTTTGAAAATGATGAGTAAACGACCCGGACATTTTTTCATCCTTATTCTGCTGATTATCTTTCCGGCGATCTGTCACGCGTCCACTGTTCGCTTGAACGATGTGCATGTTGCGACATCAAACAACACTCTTCGTATCACGCTTTCATTAAGCGACGCGACGCCTTCACGCATCTTTGCCCTGTCAAATCCGCCACGCATGGTGGTTGATCTGAAAAATACGCGCCTTGCGACATCACTCAGTCATCTTGATCTGAAGCAGGCCAATATTCGAAATATCCGGATCGGATATCCTGCACGGGATGTCACACGCGTCGTGTTTGATCTGAAAACGCCAGCACAATTGACGGTCGTGTCAGGCCAAAACGATAACAGGGTCGTGATCGATGTGCGTTTGATGAATAACGTGAAAAAAATAACGCATCCTTTGACCAGCACATTTCAACCTGTGACGCTTTCTTCGATCAAGAGACTCGTATCACATCCTGTTGTCATCGTGATTGATCCAGGCCACGGCGGACATGATCCGGGTGCCATGGGATCTAACGGTGTGAAGGAAAAAAATGTGACGCTGGCTATTTCAAAACGTCTTGCTTCTCTCATCAATCAACAACCTGGCATGCGTGCTGTGCTGACACGGCATGGCGATTATTATATGGGTCTGCGCGGGCGACTTCAGCTTGCACGCAAGGAAAATGCAGATCTTTTCATTGCCCTGCACGCAGATTCCTATTTCAATAATCGTGCATCGGGTGCATCTGTTTACGCACTTTCGCAACACGGTGCCACCAGTGAAGCTGCACGGTGGCTTGCAAGACGCGATAATTATTCTGAACTGGGCGGTGTCGATCTTCGTGAGTTGAGTGACCAGAGTTATTTATTGCGTTCTGTCCTGATTGATCTCGCGCAAACAGCGACGATCACAGACAGTCTGCATCTTGGGAACAGCATGTTGTCGAATTTACGGGACGTGACGCGATTGCATTATTCCCGTGTGGAACAGGCGCCTTTCATGGTGTTGAAATCGCCTGATATTCCTTCCATTCTGGTGGAGATGGGATTTATTTCAAATGCGAGAGAAGAGCAGCGTTTGAATGATGAAGATTATCAGGATAAAGTGGCACTTGCCTTGTTCGATGGCATACGTGTTTATTTTAAAAAATACCATACGACAGGTGTGTGATGAATTCCCGAATAAAAAAATTAGGTACATTACTTTCGAATCAGATTGCAGCCGGTGAAGTGATAGAACGTCCTGCCTCTGTTGTGAAAGAGCTGGTGGAAAACAGTCTGGATGCGGGAGCGAAAAAAATTGAGCTGGATATTGAGCAAGGCGGCAGTCGATTGATTCGAGTGCGTGATGATGGTATTGGCATTCATGCGGATGATCTGATACTGGCATTAAGCCGCCATGCCACGAGCAAAATCGCGGATCTCCCTGATCTTGAAAAAATTGGCACGCTCGGATTTCGGGGTGAGGCGCTCGCGAGTATCAGTTCCGTTTCGCGCCTGACGTTATCTTCAAATACGGCGAACCAGCCCTCCGGTTGGCAAGTGGTGACAGAAGGCACGGACGCTGAACCTGAAATCAATCCGGTTGCGCATCCCGAAGGCACGACGATGGAAGTGCGTGATTTGTTTTTCAATACACCGGCCAGAAAAAAATTTTTGCGCACAGAAAAAACCGAGTTTGATCATATTGATGAACTCATCAAGCGGATTGCGCTCAGTTCATTTGATGTAAATTTTATTCTGCGACACAATCAGAAAATTGTCCGGCACTATCGCGCGGCGACATCTTCGATGGAACAGATACAGCGTGTTGACAGTTTATGCGGTGCGGCATTTGTGGAGCATGCATTGCATATGGAGGCGCAAGCGAGTGAGTTGAAGCTCTCCGGCTGGATTGCAAAACCGGAATTTTCGCGTTCGCAAGCTGATCTGCAGTATTTTTACGTGAATGGCCGCATGATCCGCGACAAATTGCTGAATCATGCGGTGCGTCAGGCTTATCACGATGTCATGTATGGTGATCGTCATCCTGCGTATGTTTTATTTTTGAAACTTCCGCCTGATCAGGTAGATGTGAATGTCCATCCCGCCAAACAGGAAGTGCGTTTTCGCGAAAGTCGTCTCGTGCATGGATTTGTCTTGCGTTCTATACAGGATGCGCTCGCACATACGCATGCCGGTGAATGTGCTGCATCAGGCGAACACATGCCTAAAACCATAACAGAAAAAACCGCAGCGCTGACTTATCCCATCCATCGTGCATCGATGCCTGTTCAGTCTGTTCAGGAAAAAATGGCTATCTATCATGAATTGCATGAGGTCGCCGAAAAAAAGAATACAACCGGGAATGAGGTTCCACCGCTCGGTTTTGCATTGGCACAGTTAAAAAATATTTATATTCTGGCGGAAAATGAAGAAGGTCTTGTCCTGGTTGATATGCATGCGGCACATGAGCGCGTCATGTATGAACAATTAAAAAAACAGATTTCTGAACAAAAAATTATTTCGCAGCCATTATTGGTTCCCTTGACGGTGAATCTGAATGAACGTGAAGTCAATCACATCGAACGCCATCAACATCTGTTTCATCAGGCGGGTTTTGTGATAGATCGTATTGGCACGCTTTCGGTCGTTGTACGCGCCGTGCCTGATTTATTACGTGATGGAAATATCGAACAACTGGTGCGGGATATGGCGGCGGATTTCATCGAGCACCAGAAATCATCACGTGTGATGGATTCTATCCATGAATTATTGGGAACGATTTCCTGTCACGCAGCCGTACGTGCTGCGAGGCGTCTGACGATACCGGAAATGAATGCGTTGCTGCGCGCGATGGAAACGACAGATCATGCCGGTCAGTGCAATCACGGGCGACCCACGTCGATGCGATTTTCGATGGCGGAACTCGATAAACTTTTTTTACGTGGACGTTGATTCACGTGGCGCACTCTTCATGGCTGCCTGTCGTATGTCTCATGGGCCCGACTGCTTCCGGCAAAACGGATCTCGCTGTGAGGCTTACGGAAAATTTTCCGATGGATATTGTGAGTGTCGATTCTGCCATGGTTTATCGCACACTCGATATCGGTACTGCAAAACCGGATCCTTCAACGCTTGCAAAAGCGCCGCATCGTCTGATTGATATCCGTGATCCGAAAGATGCTTATTCTGCGGCCCAATTTCGTGATGATGCGCTGTTCCACATTCGGGCTATCTTCTCGCAAAAAAGAATTCCGCTGCTGGTCGGCGGCACGATGTTGTATTTTCGTGCATTACAAAAAGGGTTGTCAGATCTCCCGTCGGCGGATTCGGCTATTCGAAAAAAAATTACAGAAGAAGCCATTCAGTCAGGTTGGGACAATCTGCATGCAGATCTTTTGAAAGTGGATCCCGTGGCAGCAGCGCGTATTCATCCGCATGATACGCAACGTATTCAGCGAGCGCTCGAAGTGTATAGGCTCACAGGAAAAACGCTGACGAGCTTTCAGGCAGCAAGCGATCCGACTGTTTCGCAATACACTTTTTATAATCTTGCGATCGCGCCACAGGATCGCCGTATTTTGCATGCGCGGATTGCGATTCGTTTCCGACACATGTTGGAAAATGGCCTGGTTGACGAGGTGAGAAAATTGCAGGCGCGCGGTGATTTGACGCTGGATATGCCGGCGATTCGTTCGGTCGGTTACAGGCAGGTGTGGGAATATTTATCGGGTCAGTGCACGTTTCACGAAATGGAAACACGTGGCATTATTGCAACGCGACAACTGGCAAAAAGGCAGCTCACGTGGCTGCGCAGTTGGCCGGATGTGGTCTGGTTTGACAGCGAAGCGGCAGATTTATATCCGAGAGTCGCCGATTTTATTTTAAAACACTGTCAACCTTATGGAATTAAATAATACGGATTCGGTAATTTGAATGTCTTGTCGGCATGTCCGCCAACGAGCGCGCTTTGCTGATCAGCAACATTCAAAATGATATCGTAGCCCTGTTTTTCAATCAGATTGCGTGCGCGAATTTTATAGGGTGCAGTGGATTTTTCGTTATAGTTATCTGCCTTGAATGACAGACCATCCCAATTTTTATAACCGGCATTGGCGAGATTTTTTTCGGTTGCAACACGAAAGGCTTCGGTGCGTCCTGTGACAAAAAACACAGCCACATGATTGGCTTTGGCGTATTGATAAAGTTGCAGTGTGGGTGTGATGGCAAGGTCGGCTCCCTTGTTTTCTGCTTCCATGATTTGACGCAGTGTGCCACCAAAGTTCATTTTTAGCATATCGGCGTAATTTGAGAGCGATGTTTCATCGATACTCAGCACAATGGCCAGTTTTTTAGCGGGATTTCTGTGTGCTTCCTGTCTCAAACGGGCACGCAGGTATTGCATTGCCTGGTTGATGACTTTTGCCTGGTCTCTTTGATACTCACCCGAGTCATGGTAGCGGATGAGTCTTTGTTTGGTGAAATACAGGTTTTCAGGTTCTTTTCCATAACTGGCAGTGAAAGCGATCAGGCTGATGAGGCCGGTACAGGTTAATTGCGTTCTTTTATTCATAATTCCTCCAGATTGGCAAGCGGTAAGTTGATGACAATAATAAATAACTTCAATTCATTTGCAAGAGGTATATAATAAATAGTGAAAATGGAGTTTTATTCTCAATTAGGACAAGGGGGATCTATGAAAGGCTTGAAGAAAGCACGATTAAGCGCCGTGGCGCTGGGTGTGGCTCTCGGCATCCTGTGTGGCGTTGTGATGCTGGTTGTAGGCATCCTTGCAACACAAGGTGTGTTTGGTGCGGATATGATGGCTCGTTGGGCTACCCAGTTTCCTGGTGTGGATGTGTCAATCAAGGGAAGTCTGATTGCGGGAGCATGGGGATTTGTTAAAGGATTTTTCTCAGGTCTTATTTTGGCCTGGCTTTACAATCTTTGCCTTTGCTGCTGTTCAAAAGGACATTGTTCCTGCTGTAAGGGATCCTGCGGAACTTGCACCTGCAATTGCAATACAGACAAGAAATAATAAAAATAGCATCCTTTCCACTTAAGTCCCGCGGATCACCGCGGGATTTGTTTTTTGGGTAACAGATCATACGCGTCTTGCGGGAGCTGCCTGCATTTCCTGTTCTTTTGCTTCTGCGATTTTTTCTGTCGGCGTTTCTCTCAATTTTTCTGTGCCGGTTTTGATTTCTGCCTGCACGGCGCTTTCCGGATTGGCCTTGTTGTAGTATGAAACGTTTGATTCACAGAGATTTTTAGATGCTGCGTCACAGTTGATTTGCATGTCGCTGCCTCTGTAAATCCGGTTATACACGTGCATCATCATTTGAAAAGCTTCCCGATTGATATTGTCTGCTACAAATTGATTGGACCTCGGATCAAAATAAAAACGCGCCTGATTGAATCCAAATTCAATATTTCGTCCATTTTGCTGAATCGTTAATTTTTCTCCCCGTGTTTCAAGGTTAATGGCATCACAGACTTTTTTCAGGATAGAATAATGGTTACTGCCATCCGGTTGCAGTGCAAAGCGTGATCCCTTGTCAGAATCATAGGGTGAGGAGGGTGCTGCTTTTATTTCGCAGTGCGTGATTTGACGGGTGGCTGCGGCAGATGTTCTTTTTTGTATGACGGATTTCGTCTGATTCAGGGCTTTTTCCTGGTTGTCCAATGCTTCAAGCAGCATAAAAAAATGCATGTTGGTTTTGATCTGTGGAATGTCTGTTTCAGTCACGCTGTTCGCATATGCTGCACTTTTCGCTACATCGAGAGCGACACGTGGTATTTGCGATTCTTTCGGCCGGGTCTTGTTTAATCGATCACTCACTTCATTCATCTGTCTGTTGGTATTCATGATCAGATGAGCAAAGCCCAATTGCAGCCTTTGAGTGCTTTTTTCCGGGTTTTCCAGTTCGCTCTGCTGCAAAAGTTTAAATTGCTCTTTGAAGATTTCAAGCGCTTTTTCACGCGCTGCGGTTAACTGTTCTTTTTCTTCAGGACTTAACAGAATGCCTTGCTGTTCGATCGTCGCGATATTTTCATTGGCCGTTGTGAGAACAACAGGGTCACTTTTTTTCGCATAATGAATGGCCTGGGCTGTCACAGCTTCTTTCAGGGACATGCCTTCTTTCCAGATTTTTTTATCTTCAACGGATGTCCAGCTGTCCAGTATCTCGTTTCGGAGGGTTATTATGTCTTGAATTTCCTGATCCAGCGACTGAATTTTTTCCGGCACATTTTTTTTGTCATAATCCGCGAGCAGTGTTTCAGCCACGGCTTTTTTTTCTGCGTAAAAGGCGCGCATACTATTCTGGTATTCTGCTGCTTTTTCCTCGAGGTGTTTGCGTTCTTCATTGTCTACTGTTTCAAGTGCTTTCTCGCGTGTTTCTTCGTACTGCTGAATGATCAAAACAAGATCGATGAATGCATGGATATCTTTTGTGATATTGACAAGATGGTTATGTTTTTTTTGTTCTTCTGTTTTTTCCGCAAAGGCATGTGCAACAAGCGCTTCTTTCAGTTGTTGTTCGTTGGCATCATCTTCCGGGTGTCTGCTCATAGGCATAGGGCTGTCCTGTTAAAATTTGTGTTATCCAATCAAACGTCTAGCTTATTCTATTCCGGGGTCCATTGACAAATATGACAAGTTGTCATATAATTTGAGTATGATCTTAATTGGAAAAAAAGAAATTGTGGCATTTGGAAGCTCTCATCCGCAGAGTAGAAGGCCTTTGGCTGTTTGGGAGGGGATTATTAAGCAAACCAATTATGCGAACTTTAATGAGCTTAAACAAACTTTCCCAAGCGCGGATTATGTTTATCATCAATATACTATTTTTAATATTGGCGGCAACAAGTTCCGGTTGATTTCTGAAATCAATTATTCTGCCAGTGTTGTTTATGTAAAACGAATCTGGACACATGCTGAATACAGCATGAAAACGAATGAGGCTGCTCTTCGGAGGAATATGATATGAATACAGCATTAAAAAAAACGATTGCACATTGGGGTTTCCTCAGTCCTTACACACATGTTCCCCGTAATGACGCTGAATATGAAAAATTATCAGGTTTTTTAGAAGAGCTGATGGATGCTTCCCGGCATGCGAAAAAAGATGATCATGTAACGAGTCTTTTAAAATTGGTTGCAAAAAATATAGAAGAGTATGAAGCCCATCGTTTTCCAACAGAATCAGCTTCCCCTCTTCAAGTGCTCGAGTTTCTAATGGAAGAGCATGGTCTTTTGCAAAGTGATTTACCAGAAATTGGTGGCCAGTCTCTTGTATCCAAAATACTCAGCGGTGAGCGGCAGCTAACAGTTGAACATATTCAAAAGTTATCAAAGCGATTTGGTGTTTCACCGTCTGTTTTTATTGAAGGAAGTGGTGGTTATAGAAATAGACGTTCTGGCAACTACATCTTTTTAATCTAAAACGGGTGTTTAAATTATAACTCTTTGATTGAAAGGTGGCCAGACCTGGAATCGAACCAGGGACACGAGGATTTTCAGTCCTCTGCTCTACCAACTGAGCTATCTGGCCACGTCGTTGAAGAGGCGATATTAAACCGGGAGTTACCCTGGTAGTCAAGAAAAAAGTAAGGTTATTCCGGCGGCACAAAACCCGCGGGTTTGGCGCTCCCGCCACCAAAGAGAAAACGTTCCATTTCAACGGTCAGAAACTGCCGGGCTTTGGGATCCAGCATGCTTAACCGATACTCATTGATCAGCATGGTCTGGTGGTTGAGCCAGAGTTGCCAGGCTTCTTTTGAAATATGTTCATGAATGCGTTGACCGAGTGCGCCAGGGTACGGCGGGCTGTCAAATCCTTCCGCGTCTTTTCCGAGCTTTTGGCAATGAACGATGCGTGTCATGTCTTTCCACTCTCCATGATTTTTTTAACCGGTGCGGGTAAGCCAATTTTTTGCTGCCCGTCGGGGTTATACCAGATTTCGTCCTGATTCGTCATGTTTCTCGTTGATGTTGCCTTGACCTTCAGATAGATCGGCAAAATATCCAGATGATAATGACTGAAGGTATGACGAAAAATAACACCACGAACGATTTTTTGCGGGATGAGATTAAACTCGTTCTCACATCGTTCGAAGAGGCTGTTTTCTTCGATAAATCCCGCATATTCCGGCAAACTCCAGAGTCCGCCCCAGATGCCGGTCGCCGGTCGTTTTTGTAAAAAAACAGTTTCCTTGTGCCGAATGACCAGCAGGGTCGCTGATTTGACCGGGAGTATTTTTTTCGGTTTGGGTTTCGGTAAACTTTTTTCCATGCCGGATTGTTTCGCCACACAAAATCGTTCAAGTGGGCAGACATCACATAACGGTTTCCCGCGCACACAAATCATCGCACCCAAATCCATCATGGCTTGTGTGTAATCCGCAATTCTTTTTGTCGGTGTGAATAATTCAGCGATTCGCCATAATGTTTCAAGCGTTGATTTTTCGCCAGACCATTCGGTGATGCCGGAAAATCGAATGAGAACGCGTTTGACATTGCCATCCAGAATCGTCGCTTTTTGTTGAAAGGCGAGCGCCAGAATCGCGCCTGCTGTGGATCGACCGATCCCTTTTAATTGTTGTAATGTGTCGAGTGTATCGGGAAAAAGTCCTGCATGATCACGCATGATTTTTTTTGCAGTCTGATGGAGATTTCTCGCGCGGCTGTAATAACCCAAACCCGTCCAGAGATGTAACACGTCATCTTCTGTGGCTTTTGAAAGCGCATCCACCGTGGGAAAATGTTGCATGAAACGTTCGAAATAGGGAATGACGGTGCTGACCTGTGTTTGCTGCAGCATCACTTCAGAAACCCACACGCGATACGGTGTTTTATCAAGTTGCCAGGGTAAATTTTTTCGACCGTGTTTGTCAAACCAGCGAATGATTTTTTGCTGAAATTCTTCGGGTAAAAGAGCCTTTTTCATTGCCAGCGTCGATCCGTGTGATGATGGATAATTTCATAAATTAAATTTGCAGCGAGTTTTGCGGTGCAATGATCAATGTCATAACGCGGCGACAGTTCAGCGATATCATAATTGGTCACACGACCGGAGGCGGCCAGTTGCCGGATGAAAGGGGTGACATGCCATGGCAATAATCCGGACGGTTGAATACTGCTGACACCCGGTGCGAAAGCGTGAGCAAACACATCCAGACAAAGACTGACATAAACCATTTCATTTTCATCGACTACACGGTCCACGAAGTCGACGCATTTTTGCGATTGTCCTTCGTGTAATTCATCTGCCCAGATGACATGCGTGTTAAAGGATTTGGCCGTTTCCAACAGTTGACGGATATTGCCGGTGTGCTGGATGCCGATGCAATTATAATCGAGTCGAGAATCGGTCATCTGGTGTGCTTTTGCAATTTGCAAAAAAGGGGTTGCGGCATTGCCTTTTTGATCAGAGGACAAAGGCTCCATATCAAAATGCGCGTCGAAGTTGATGATGCCAAGATGTCTGGTTGGATAAACCCGCCGGATGCCCTGATAATGTCCCCACGCGATTTCGTGACCGCCACCGAGTGCAATCGGCGTGATGTGTTGTTTCATGAGGAAAGCAATGACTTCGCCAAGCGCTTTTTGGGACGCTTCCATATCGCCATCGAGACACACAATATCGCCCACGTCAAAACAGATCACATTTTGTTTTTGAAGAGGCAAATGCCTCAAGGCGTGACGAATGACTTTGGGTCCGTCTGAAGCGCCTGCTCGTCCGTGGTGACGACGGATGCCTTCATCACAGCGAAAACCAATCAGCGCGAAGCGTTGTCTGTCCTGTTCAATGAGGGGCAAATCCAGCAGGTTCAGCATATGCATCGCCTGAAAAAAACAGGAGGCGGGCGGGGTATCGGTCTGCCCTCGCCATTGGGTCGCATCAGGGGGCAGGTAAAGCGTTTGCCAGGTCATGGTGAAGGCTCGGTTAGAGAACAGGAATGATTATTCTAGCACGTTTGAGTCGACTGGGAAGAAGTCTTTAACTATATGATTATACAGGGAAATCTCGACTTCGTGCTCGCCTGTTTTCGCCCCGTTTTTTGTAACTTATTGAATATACTAACAATTTTATTTTCCGCCCCATTGGCGATTTTAACCAAAAATCGCCTATCTTTATGATTAATAAAACTTTTTTCATGCTCATGCCATGGCGCTATCCGAGCCGCGACCGTCAGGGAGCGTCAGGATATTATCTAATTCCTTTGATATCTCGCAGAACCTGTGACGCTCGTCTTCCGGTCGCGGCTCGGATAAGATGATGGGTTATGCAATGCTATCAGGCGTTAATCGACGACTTCCCGCTCACAGTTTGTAAAAAATCCTTCACGCTGATGACATTGGCGTACATCGGGTGAAGCGAGGCGAGAAACGCGTGATGCACATTTTGGGAAGGAATCAGCATGTTATTAAATTCCAGATTTTTGGTCGCGCACGCATCATGCAGCACGGTGCAGCCAAACCCCGCGTCATAAGCCGCACGGACAGTCGCATCAATCGCAAGGTGCGTCATCATACCGGCAATGATCAGGTGGTGGATGTGGTTTTTGTTCAGGTGGTTCAGGAGGGCAGTATCTTTAAAACTGTTCGGATAATGTTTTTTAATGATGGTTTCACTTTTCAATGGCTGGAGCGCGGGATGAAATTCAACCCCTTTGGTGCAGGGCAGAAAATGCATCGCATCCGGGCGGGTCGACAGATGTTGCAAATGCACGACGGGTAAATGTTTGGCACGGCAAACCTGCAGCGCTTCCTGGGCTTTCTGGGCGGCTTCGGTACTTTTGTCTAAAGGCATTCTGCCGTTTGGAAAGTAGTCATTTTGAAATTCAATCAGGAGAAGAGCTGCGTTCATTGTGAATTCCTTTTTCATTCGATATTCAAACTCACTATTAAATCGATTTTTATCGAAATTGGCAATAGATTCTGTTGATTTTCGATGGTTTTTTCGGTTATTGTACGAACCAGAGACGAATCCGATCATGATCAAAGACCCGCTTTCCATCGAATACATTCAAAAGGTCCTCGAACCGGAAAATGCCAGTCGTCTTTCGGGAATCGATCTTTTTGATTCCATCGATTCCACCCATACCTATCTCCTTAAAAAAGCAAAACAGGGCGCGCCGTCAGGTTTTGTGTGTCTGGCCGAAGAACAAACTGCCGGTCGCGGGCGTTTCGGGAAATCGTGGTATTCGCCGCATGGCACGAATATTTATTGTTCGCTCCTGTGGCGTTTTCAGGCGTCAACGCAGGATGTATCGGGTCTGGGTATTGCGGTCGGTGTGATGGTGGTGAATGCGTTACGCCGATATGGCGTGACAACAGCCGTACAACTGAAATGGCCGAATGATGTCCTCGCGATGAACCGCAAATTAGCCGGTATTTTGCTGGAAAGGGATCACAAGGCCGGGGTTGTCATTGGTGTCGGGTTGAATGTGGATGTGAGAGCCGCGGGGGAGAAAACCTGGATTGATCTTTCGGAACTGACGGATCAACCGGTTCAGCGCAATGCGCTGGCAGGTACACTTCTGAATGAAATGCTGGGACAATTGCCGCGATTTGAGCGTGATGGCCTGGCACCTTTTTTATCCGCCTGGAAAGAACACGATGCCTTGCTGGATCGACCCATCCTTGTGGTGACGCCTGGCCACAAAAAGGCGGGGATCATGCGCGGTATTACCGGGTCGGGCGAATTGCGGCTGGAAGATGAAAACGGGATCCAATGCTTTCGATATGGCGAAGTGAGCATTCGGTAAGTCCTTGTAATGAATCAACTATTACTTGTTTTGCTTCTATACTGTTCTTTTTATTAGCAAAACAGGCGTTTTTACACTATAATTGATACATAATTAAGCGATATTTACTAACGTGGGGTGAGCAGGATGGCAGCGAGCAGCAGAGAGCCCATTAAGATCATAGTTGACAGCACGAAACCCGCTGATCTTTCCCCGGATCAACGGCTTGTATTGCATCGCTTTTTTCTGGAAAAGGAAAAGCAGGCCGAGCATGGGAAAACAGAGCCATTCAAGGGTTCTTATCCCTTCCAGGTGAAAGTGAACCGCGAAGGCAAGGAAGTCGAAGAAAAATACACCATCGAATTTGCGCAGCCATTATTTCGACGAAGAAAACACTATCGTGCGGTTAAACAGTGTGATGCAACGCATCCCCTTCCTGCATTGAACCGGCGGGAAAAAAATGTTTTATATCTGCAAAAAGAACCTGATGGTCAAATGGGTGTTTACACCAGGGAGCAACTGCAACCGGTTAAGTTATTAACGAATGAGCAGTGGCAGAGTATTCACAGCCGATGGGTTTCGATTGACAGACAGACAGATGCAAGAGATCCCTATCCCATCCCGGCAGGACAGGCAAAAATGGCAGTGTTGATGTCTATCTGCGGTTATCCCGTTGATCGTCATCTCTATCAGTCGGAAGAGGCATCGCTGGGCAAGGGTGGACACGGTCAGGTGAGTGAATCCTCCGGAAAATGGGAACATTCTGGTACAGAGATGGTCTTTGTTTCCTACAGCGAAGAGCATTCACGCAAACAGGCCAGAGTTCATTTAATGAAGACGCCGGAAGGATCACCGCCTGTTTATGAAATATCAGATAACGACACAATCTATCTTTACAAAACGTGGGATGGCGATGTTTTTCATCGGATCGCAGGAAACGATGAAAACATCATAGATTCATCGCATACAGATGAATATCGACTGGATTTCAGCAAGCAAATTTTTGATGGACGAGAGCTCGAAAAAGAACAATTAAAAAATGCCTTGTTGGAAATGATTTCAGCGCGCGACGAGTTGGCTTTTTCTGAAAGAAGTGTCAGGCGACAGACCAAGGCTATCAAGATTGAAGATATAAGTCCTCGAGAGGGTGATGTCGTGCGGGGCGAGCCAGATTCAAACGAGCAAGAAGAGAGAGCAAAAAGATGGCGTCTGCATAAAGTCAGACATGAGAATAAAACATCAGGCGAGCTTGATGAAAAAACGTGGCGAGTAAAGCCGGTGGTCACTCACGGAACGACTGCCTATTCATTAATGCCGAAATATGAAGGCGTTAATCTGCGAACTTTTTTGCTGGAACAGGGAAATAAGTTAACAGATGAGCAGCGTTACAGTATCAGTCTCAAACTGATTGAAGCCGTCAACAAAATGCATCAAAAAGGAAAAGTCCATCGGGATTTGAAACCCGAAAATGTGATGATTTCTCCGGATATGAACACCATCACGATTATTGATCCTGGTGAGGTTGCTGATGAAAATGAGCCGGCTGCCTATACAGGCACGCCCTGGTATATTCCACCTGAAGTCTCGGCTATTGCTGATGAATTAACTGCGGAGAAATCGCATGATCTCTACTCGCTGGGTGTGATGTTGCGGGAGGTATGCCAGGATGACATCTTCGAGGGGAAGAAGAACGCGGTGAGTGCACCTGGTATAACAAGAGATTATCAGTCACTGGAATATTATTTGAATATTTCGATGTCTGATGTCAATTCAGTATGGCTGCAAGGGGGGGTTCAACTGACACAAGATCAAAAAGTCTGGTTGTCTCTTGCCATGAATAGTCTGACACGAACAGCAGCGAATGAACGACCATCCACTGACGATCTGTTGAAGTTGAAAGATTCAAAGCAACCGAAGCTGACTCCGCCCGTTACATTAGAAAAGAATCTTGATCTGGAAAAGGCGACGGAATGTTTCAACGGGCTTGCTGAGGCTCAACGGGCCTATTTTCTTGGCGAAGTTAAAAATCAATTTGATAAGTTAAAATATGAAGTAATAAAAGGCGGATCTGACAAAAGAAAAGATATTGTCATGGCGTTTGATCATGTTCTTCGTACAGCCGAAAAAGAAAATAAATTTTATGCAAAAAATAAAGCGTGCGATCAAAATGGCTTGTATCCGGACGCTGAAAACAGTCTGAAATTGATTCTCATAATGAGTCAATTTTTAAGGGAAGCTGAAAAACAAACTCCCAATCTGGCCGGGATGGAAAAACAACACAAAGCGCTGAAAGATTGTCTCAGCAGCTACGGGATGTTTGTCAGAAAAGCCTGGAATGAAACATTTCAGCCACAGACGAGTCGGGAAGGGCGTCTCAAAAAAACGACACGCGATCATGTATTAAATTTTATCGGGTTGCCGGATGCAGAAAAAATAACAGGACGGACAATTGCTGCCTGGGTTCTTTTGGGTTTTGTTCTGACACCGGTTAGAAATATCATCAAACTGCCGGAATTTGCATTGAAATGGCTTTCCGAGTCATTTGCTTATTTCAGCTATAAAAACAGTCAGGCCCATCCTGTCAGCGGCGCGGGAAAAGCGTTGGAAACTCTTGTAGCGGGGGCACTGTATGTAGCGCATGGGGTGACTGAAGGTGTGCGCCTTCTGGTGCGCACGGTGACATCCCCTGTGACCAGTTTTAGAGAAGCCTGGCGTGAAAGCCCGTTTTTGGGGGTGTTGAGTGCGGCCTGTTCGATCGGCGCGCTTGCCGGTGTTATTGTTTTTGCGCTCCCTGTTGTAACGCCGGTTGTGTTGGATTGGGTTGTGGCACAGTTGCCGGCAATGGCGAAACCGACAGCGGCTCTTTTGACACAAATCGGTCTCATTGCTCTGCCCGCTATACCCGTTTTATTCAATGAATGGCGAGAAAAGCGTCTCGAAGAAAAACCGGCCGGGAAAAAGCCGGGGGAAAGCGTGGATAAGAGCACGGCAAAATCTTTGAAAAAAACAGATGTCAGAGATATAACGGCGGATTCAACGCATAGACCTGTACCTCTTCGTGCTGCATCGCCCAGTTTTAGTTCCACAATGAAAAGCACTGCCAGCCGGCTTGCAGCGAGCAATGGTCGTGATAACGCAGTGGCGATTTTAAATTCAGTGAGCTCGTCATCGGAGCAGCCGGGTTCTGTTCATAGATCTGTTGACAGTGCGAGCAGCGTTGACAACAATGATCGCCGCCGATCTGAATCGAAAGACGAGCCGCCAGCGCCTGCGGTTAATGCTTCGGCACATGCGGAAAATGAAAGACCTGACCTTTCGTCGGTGCCAAGACGGCCGTCGCGCTCATCATGAAGTCGATGAAGTCTTGAAGCAGATGGATTGTTAACCCGGACCTTTGCCTTTATTGCTACTTCGAGGACGGGGTTCGGGTTTCGAATCTATCTCGAATCCTCCCTGAGCCTGTTGTTGATTCCCTCTGGCTGTCTTGTCAAAAAAACCACTTCCGCTGTTTCTTCTGGCATGGATTGTGACAGGAACTGCTGCAGCTTTATTTCTGGCAAAATTTATTTGAGCTTCCAGATTTTCATGATGTGTTTTCAGTAATCTTAATTCGGTCTTATGAGTGATCGAACCAACAATTTGTCGTAATTCTTCGTTTAATTCCTGGCGAACCTGTTCTTGTGTGTCTTTTGGAGCGAAACTCACCAGTACGTTAATATCTTCTTTTACTCTGTTGAAATACGGATCTTTAAACACGGTCTGATTGATGAGTCTTGTTTTTTGTTGATTGATGAAAGTATCAAATGGAGAGAAAAATTCTCCTGATACGCTTAATGGTTTTTCTCCACTTGCTTTTTTTGCCATATCATTCAGCGAGTCAATCGCATTTTTTCGAAGTGTCTCTATCCGGGTTTCCTGTGCGAGGAATTCCTTGTTTTTGCCAATCAAGGAAGAAGGGTAAGTCTCTTTTGCTTGTTCGAGAGCACGCTTGCATTGTTCTGTCATTCTTTCAATATTATTTTTAACCATTCTGACGGCATACAATTTTTTTGTTTTGACTTGTTCCTGTTGTGTTTCGATAAGAAGCTCACCGAATTTTTGTAGCAGTATTTTAAATTTGTCGCCCAGGAGTATCGGATCCATTGTTTGATTGTTGGAAAGCTGATCGAATTCTATTGTCAGGTCAGAGAATTTTGCGGCAAGATGAGCACCCGCTATCGCTCCATCAGCATATTGACGCACGTCGTTAATATTGGTGGAAATGTGTTTTATCAACGGGTCTTCAATGAGTTGTTTAAGTTGATTGATTTTCTTGTTTCGACTGTCAGACATGCGGTCACCTCGTTTTAATTTTATGTGTATGACTTTATTATAGCCTGGATAGAGCAGGGTGGACGGGGAAAGGGCATTTTTGAGCAGGGATAAAATGATGTAACGTGATGTTTTTAATGGAAGAGTGCTTTTTTCAGAACCAATGTTGGGTGTGTGCGATGAGACCTGCAAGGCCAATGATCATGCCCACTAGCCAGAAGAAGTTTCTATCTATCTTTTTATCCAGGGTATCAAATTTACTGCCTGTTTTTTTATCCTGGGCGTCAAATTTATTCTCAAATTTTTTGTCCAGCGTATCAATCTTGCTCTCGAATTTCCTGTCCAGCGTATCAATCTTGCTCTCGAGTTTCCTGTCCAGCGCATCAATCTTGTTCTCGAATTTCTTGTCCAGCGCATCCATTTTACTGTCGAATTTTCTATCCAGCGTGTCAAATTTATTATCAAGACGTTTAAAATCCTGCCTGATATCTTGCAAGGATGCATTGATATTTAAAATAGTTGTTTCAAGTATCGCCAAACGCGTTTCATTGTTCATGTGAATCTCGTGTTTTCTGTTTTTCATGGATAGCCTTGGATTAATTATAGCATGTGATTTAAAGAAAGAAGTAGCGGAAAGGGAAGGACTGACTGGAACGATATTAAATCACAGTGATTATTGAATTATCAACGGTAATTATTTTTATTTATCTTTTTGATGAGCTTTTAAAAGATGAGGGGAGATGACCGGGCAGAAGCCCGGCTATAGTGAAGAGAGAGGGCGCGCCCTAGAATAATATTAAACCGCAATGTTTGACAAAATGGTTGAAATCAGCGTCTCTTGTCAGCAGGGGAATCTGATGATCAATGCAACTTTGTGCGATCAATGTGTCCGCCAGACGTGCTTTTAATTTTTTGGCAATTAACCTCGAGCGTGTCATGCCAGCTCTGTGCCAGTAATTTTCTGTCAGTTCTAAAAAAGGAAGTTCTTCTATTTTATGAATAAATTTTTTTGGCAGTAATGGATCGCTTAATATTTCAACCAGTACAGTGGGCGGTAAAATTAATAAGTGATGATAAAATAACTCGTCCAGTTTATCTGTTTGGGTATTGTTTTTACCTTGAAAGTAATCTATGAGTACTGATGTATCAGCGGCAATCATTTTTACCTGTCTTTTCTCAAATTTTCCAGATCAATTGAAAAGGTAACCTTTCCTCGCATTTTCCGTAAAGCTTCATAAGCCCCTGCATGAGCAAGCTGGCTTAAGGCAATTTTTATTGTTTCGGTAATGCCTTTTCCCGTTGCGGCCTGAGCTTCATGTAATAAAGTGGTGGGAATATGCGCAGTGATTTTTTGGGTTTGCATGACTTTGATACCTCATTTACGTATAGTATACCGTAAATAGTTACGTAAATCAAGATAAGTCCGTTTTTCAGAGCATGAAAGAGCGGTTTTTTTAATAAATCTCCAATGATAATTACTTGTTCATTCGGTATATCTTTTCAAATTGGCTTCATTAAGGATTTCATACCGGTGTTAGTGCTTAAAAATCTTCTTCCCATAATGAATTCATTTGGCGTTGGTATCGGAAGTCCATTGTTATCCACTAACATGGGTAGTTGATCGCCTGATGGATGTGTAATTACTTCAATTTTCATTCGCTAGTCCATCTTTTTATATAACTTGATTTGTTTTCCTGTCGGTGTGAATAACCAATCCCAATTATAGCTGCCCAGTGGCGTGTCACCTTTGAATCGGTAACGGTGTTGATTAACAATTATGTTGCCTTTATATGATCCGGATTGCACAACACGTAATTCGCTGCCATCGGTTACAAATCTTAAATGATTACCATCTACATCCACAGCATGAATAGCGCCTGATGTTACCCATGCAGATGTTTCAAAATAAAGAGTTTTACCATCAGGTGAAAATTGCAGGTTATGTGGATCAATAATAATAGTTGACACGTCTTTACAATTAAAATGCGGAGCGACTAATAATTTTTTAGTTATTTTTTTGGTATCAACAATCCATAATTCATCAGCCTGTTCGCCTTTTTCAGAAAAATAAAAGCAATTACTCGGGATGGTATAATTGCTTTTTTTAACAAACACAATCCATTTTCCATCGGGTGATTCGGTCAAGTCGGTTAATTTTTCATCCTTGGTTAATTGCGAGATTTTCACATTTTTTTCTTTTTCGCGTTGTGAATCTTCTGCATAAGCTGCTGCGAAGATAGTGCATAAGGAGATAAATACCATTATTTTTTGCATATTAAATCCTCAAGCCTTTTTTGAAAAAGACTGTTCGGCGGTGTTCTTAAATATTTATTGCTTAATTTCGATATACAAATTTCTAATTCCACATTCCCTTTTTCAGCCAAATCAATACACTCGGATTCAGTAATCCATTCGCTGTAGCCGAGACAGTATTGATAGTTGTTTTTCCCTGGTACTTTAACACTAGAAATACAATATACTTCTGTAATGTTTCCAACTTTATAACCTTCCATTTGTTGTATTGTTTTCCAGAACTTTTCAAATTGAATGCCAGTAAATTCTTTTATTGGTGTATCATCATCAATACCAGTTTTTTCTCGAAGTAACTTTTCATATTTTTTGGTCGGATTATCTTTTGGTGGCGCGTAGCTGTAAATCATTTCCTGGATTATGATTGCGCCATGCCCATGTTCCTTCGGAAAAACGAAAATGTCGTTCCTCAGTATCTGTGTAAATGACAGAATTTTTCATTCCTCCAACAGCTCGAATAAGTTGTTTCATATTTAAATCCTTTTCTAATCCTTTAACTTAAATTGACAATAAATTTATAGATATTTTTTATCTTTTCTTTTTCTTGAGGTAATAAAAAAGCCATCATTATCTTTACATTATAAATGATGGCTTAATTCTATTGATTAACTTGATTTTGCTTATGAGATTAAATATATTTGCTATGCATCTTTACAAATAAAGTTTTATATCATTCAAAACGGAATATCATCCTCAAAATTATCCATCGGTTCCGCTTGCGGCATATCAGCCGGTGCTGATGATTTGGATGACGCCGTCTGATCGGAAGAAGAACCACTGCCTTTGCTGTCCAGCATCTGCAAGGAATCAGCAATGATTTCAGTCGTATAACGATCCTGTCCGGTATTTTTGTCCTGCCATTTTCGGGTTTGCAAACGACCTTCCAGATAAATTTTGGAACCCTTGCGCAAGTACTCACCCGCAATTTCAGCCAGACGCGTGTAAAGCGTCACGCGATGCCATTCCGTGCGCTCCTGGTTTTCGCCACTCTGTTTGTCTTTCCAGATTTCCGTCGTTGCAAGCGTCACGTTGGCGACTGCAACACCATTGGGGGTGTAACGTACTTCCGGATCACGGCCCAGATTGCCGACTAAAATTACTTTGTTAACGCTGCCTTTTGCCATGTTGATAGCCTCCTGAATGCTAAAATAATGTTCACGAATAATTGAAAAGTCATGGTTGTCGATGTTGCGGGTTTTTCATGCGAAACGCAAGAGTTGCCCAGAGGATAGCGAGAATTGTACAGAAGAGATACACGTTGGTGAGACCGATCTTGCCGTATAACCACCCGGCTGTCGATCCGCCAACAAAGATACCAAAAAATTGTGAGCAGGAATAGATACCCAATGCCGTTCCTTTACGATGGGCCGGTGCGGTTTTTGAAACGAGCGAAGGAAGAAAGGCTTCGAGTACGGAAAAACCGGTAAAAAACAGAAAAAGTCCCAGGCTTGAAAAAAGAATGCTGTCAGCAAATTGCCAGAAAATCACTTCCGAGACCATCAACATCAAAATCGCGCCGAGGAAAAAAAAAGTCAGCCGCTGTTTTTTTTCAGCCAGTATAATACACGGAATACTGCACGCAAAAGCCAGCAGCAAAACGGGTAAATAAAGCCGCCATTGATGATTTTCCAAAAGACCGGCATGGTATTGCAAACTGATGGGCAGCACCACAAAACTCGCGGTAAAAATCGCATGCAGTAGAAATATCCCGATATTCAGACGGGCGAGTTCCGGCAGTTTCAACACGGTTAAAAACGAATGACGATCCGGTTCCGTATCCGCATGCCAGACAGGATGGGCGGGGTTTGGCACCCATCGATATAAAATAAAAATAGCCAGTATGCTGAATCCTCCGGCCAGTCCAAAGAGACCCCTGACCTGTAACCAGGGCGTCAGAAGGGGGCCGAGCAGCATGGCGAGCGAAAAAGACATACCGATCGTCATGCCAATGATGGCCATGGCCTTGCTGCGCTGGTTTTCGCGGGTCAAATCCGCCATGAGTGCAATGATCGTACTACCGACAGCGCCTGCGCCTTGCAGGGCTCGTCCTATGATCATTCCCCAAATGGACGGCGTACTGGCACACAGGAGACTGCCTGCTGTAAAAATCAATAAACCCAGTGTAATCATCCGCTTGCGGCCGAGTTGATCCGAGCTTGCACCGAAGGGAATTTGAAAGAGTGCCTGCGTCAATCCATAGATTCCCATGGACAGCCCGATCAATGTCGGTGTCGCACCCGTCAATTGGCGGGCATACAGGGAAAAGACAGGCAACACCATAAAAAGACCCAGCATGCGCAATGACATAATGCAAGCCAGAGTCAGGGCGCTTTGGCGTTCGATAGCATTCATTTTTTCAAGGGACATGATGTGACAGATTCTAATTATGAGGGGAGCATTCTACCCGAGGCGCGATTCTGCTACAATGTTTCCCCTGTTTTTTGAGTCCGGACTCCCACCACCATGAAAGAAATCCAGATACGCGGCGCGCGCACCCATAACCTGAAAAACCTCAATATCACCTTGCCGAGAGATCAATTGATCGTGATCACCGGGCTTTCCGGCTCGGGCAAGTCGTCACTTGCTTTTGATACCTTGTATGCGGAAGGGCAGCGTCGTTATGTGGAATCCCTTTCATCCTACGCGCGGCAATTTCTTTCCATGATGGAAAAACCGGATGTGGATCATATTGAAGGCTTGTCGCCTGCGATTTCGATCGAACAAAAATCGACGTCACACAATCCGCGATCAACGGTCGGTACGATCACGGAAATTTATGATTATCTGCGGTTGTTGTATGCCAGAACCGGTCAACCAAAATGTCCGGATCACGGCCATACACTGGAAGCACAAACGGTGAGTCAAATGGTTGACACGCTGTTGACGTTTCCGGAAGACACGAAAATCATGATCCTTGCGCCGGTTGTGCGCGAGCGCAAGGGTGAGCATGTGGAATTGTTGCAGGAATTACGCAGTCAGGGGTATGTGCGTGCGCGCATTGATGGTCATCTGATTGAACTGGATAAACCGCCTCAACTGGATTTACGTCGCAAGCATACGATTGAAGTGGTCATCGATCGCATCAAGGTGCGAGAAGATGTGCGTGTGCGTCTCGCCGAATCCATTGAAACGGCGTTGCGTTTGTCGGATGGATTGGCCGCGATCGGTTTTATGGATGAACCCAAAAAACCGACACAGGTTTTTTCAGCGAAATTTGCGTGTCCGGATTGTGGTTACAGTTTATCGGAATTATCGCCGCGTTTGTTTTCATTCAACAGTCCAACGGGCGCCTGCCAGACGTGTGATGGGCTCGGTGTCAAACAACATTTTGATCCGGCGCTTATCATCATCAATCAAAAACTCAGTCTGGCAGAAGGCGCTGTGCGTGGATGGGACAGGCGAAATGGTTATTATTATCAACTTTTGTCGTCGCTCGCAAAACACTACAAATTCAACATGGAACATCCCTATAGTTTATTGCCGAAAAAAATTCAGCACATGATTTTATATGGTAGTGGTAAGGAATTAATAAAATTTACTTACAAAAATGATCAGGGTCGCGGGTTTTCGAAACAGGATAGTTTTGAAGGCGTGATTCCCAATATGGAAAGACGTTACCGTGATACGGAATCTGCTATGGTGCGTGAAGAACTGGCCAAATACCTTTCCGTAAAACCGTGTGAGGTGTGTGAAGGCACAAGGTTATGCCAGGCGGCGCGGCATGTGTTTGTGAACGATGTTAGCTTGCCTGACATTACCAAAAAACCGATCAGTCAGACAAAACACTTTTTTGAAAAATTAACATTGCCAGGTTATCGCGCGGAAATTGCGGAAAAAATTAAAAAAGAACTGGTCAGTCGGTTGAGTTTTTTAGTGAATGTGGGGCTGGATTATTTAAGTCTGGATCGCAGTGCAGATACGTTATCGGGAGGGGAGGCGCAACGCATTCGGTTGGCGAGTCAGATTGGTGCGGGCCTTGTGGGTGTGATGTATATTCTGGATGAACCATCCATTGGATTGCATCAACGCGATAATGAACGCTTGCTTGAAACCTTAAATCATTTACGAAATCTCGGTAACACGGTGATTGTCGTCGAGCATGATGAAGAGGCGATTCGCAGTGCCGATTATGTCCTGGATCTGGGGCCGGGTGCAGGTCGGCATGGCGGTGAAATTGTCGCCCAGGGAAAACCGCAAGACATTATGGATAATCCACATTCTTTGACCGGGCAATATTTATCAGGCAAACGCAAAATTGCGATTCCGGCAAAACGTCGCCGTATAGACAGGAAAAAAATGATTTCATTGCGTGGTGCATCCGGAAATAATTTACGAAACATTCATGTGGATATTCCACTGGGTGTGATGACCTGTATCACGGGTGTGTCGGGTTCCGGCAAATCGACCTTGATTAATGACACACTCGCACCGATTGCAGCGCGTGCGTTGAATGGTGCAACCACACAGGAAGCGTCTCCGTACGACAGTGTGGATGGCATAGACTTTCTCGATAAAGTGGTTGATATCGATCAAAGTCCGATTGGTCGCACACCGCGTTCCAATCCTGCGACGTATACCGGATTATTCACACCGATACGTGAATTGTTTTCCGGAACGGAAGAAGCGCGTTCGCGTGGTTATGGTCCGGGGCGTTTCAGTTTTAACGTCAAGGGCGGGCGATGTGAGGCGTGTCAGGGCGATGGTGTGATTAAAGTGGAAATGCACTTTCTGGCGGATGTGTATGTGGTGTGTGACATTTGTCAGGGGAAACGTTACAACCGCGAAACATTGGAAATACTGTATAAAGGAAAAAATATTCACGAAGTGTTGCAGATGACGATTGAAGATGCGCGGGTATTTTTTGATCCGATTCCATCTGTCGCACGAAAATTGCAAACGTTGATTGATGTGGGTTTATCGTATATTTGTCTGGGGCAAAGTGCGACGACGTTATCGGGTGGTGAAGCGCAGCGTGTGAAATTATCGCGAGAATTATCGCGTCGGGATACGGGCCAAACCTTGTATATTTTAGATGAACCGACGACGGGTTTGCACTTTCATGATATCGAACAATTATTGAAAGTGTTGCATCGGTTGCGTGATGATGGGAACACGATTGTGATTATCGAGCATAATCTGGATGTGATCAAAACCGCTGACTGGATTATTGATCTCGGTCCTGAGGGTGGCGATAAAGGCGGGCAAATTGTGGTGGCGGGTACACCGGAAGAAGTGGCGCGGCATAAGACGTCTTATACGGGGCGGTTTTTGAAGAAGATGTTGGGGTAGGTTTATCGTTATTAGAAGCCCCCATCGGAGCGTCATCCTGAGGCATCTTCTCGCCGAAGGATCATCTGCTATTTTAAAGACTTTTTTGCGAGAGCTTTGTGAATAGCTGTGGATCCTTCGGCGAGAAGATGCCTCAGGATGACACTTCGATTGAGGCTTCTAATAACCATAAATCAGCAGGGTTGATGACGCACGGATAGAGGCAGTGAATTACGGCAACTTACTCAGGAAAAAAATTCTTATCAAACGCTTCCTCTTAACATTGAGGTTAAGAAATAAAAAAGCGAAATAAATATTAAAGGCTAACAACCATGCAAATATTCCCATCCACTGAATCGACTTTATTATTACCCGGTCCTGCTGGCGATATTGAGATTCTTGCCACACCACAGGATCCTGCTCGCACAAATTTAAAAAAAGCCACCGCAATTATTTGTCATCCGCATCCCTTATTTGGTGGCACGATGCATAACAAGGTAGTGACAACCCTTGCACGTGTGTTTCGTGATATTGGATTGAAGAGTGTGCGATTTAATTTTCGGGGTGTGGGAAAAACTGCTGGCACACACGACGAAGGTCGCGGTGAAGTCGATGATTTGCTCGTGATTGTGGAATGGGTTAAAAAAAATTTTCCGGAGGATGCTATTTGGCTCGCGGGATTTTCATTTGGTGCGTATGTGGCGACAAAGGGTGCGATGCAGATTTCACCCGCACAATTAGTGACGATTGCACCGCAAGTATCGCGATTTAAGGAAGATAATCTCGCAGAAGTGACATGTCCGTGGTTGTTGGTGCAAGGCGAACAGGATGAAGTGGTGTCCGCGGAAGAAGTGTTTGCGTGGGTTGCAACCTTACCGCATCCGCCGGAAGTGATTCGCATGGAAGGGGCGAGTCATTTTTTTCATGGCCAGTTGCTGACGTTGCGGGAGTTGTTGGAGGAGCGGTTGGGGTAGTGGTGCAGGGTGGGCAACGGTCGTTCTTTGACCGTGCCCACTTTTTTATCTTCAAGGCTTATAGCTTTTTATTTCCGTGTCCATTTTCCCGGCTGCCTGTTCAACTCCTTTTGTAACTTTTTTAGGTTGACTATACATAGCTTGATAATTCATGAAGCTGGCTGCCTTCACCTGATTATCCGTTATCTGTGTTGCGGCTTCCGGAAATTTAATATCCAGTTTTTCGACTTTTGCAAAATAGCTCATTGCGATAAGCAGTTCTTTGTCGTTGAATGATATAAATTCAAGCGGCAGTTTATTTTTGGATGCTGCTTGAACCAACATTCTGGCGGCTTCTGCGAACACTGCTTCTTTCGGTATCATTTCCGTCTCTTGTCCCTTGAAAAAAGTCGTAATGCGGCTTGGGCGCCAGGGAGCGTGAGTTATATCCTTGTATTGTTTGCGTTCTTCAAAAGGCAGATCCAGATATTGATCGAGGCTTATTTTATCCTTGCTATTGGTTTTATTCTCGAACTGATCGGGCAATGTGATTTTTTGCGTTCGATATTGTTTCAAGTGATTTTGCATAAACTGATTTGCCACACCTGGATCAGTCATGCCGATAGGAGCGGCTGCCAAAAAGGATTGAACAGCCTCTTTGGTGAGAACAGGATGCAGTTTATCATTGGTAAATACCAGTTCTCGCGCATTGGCGACACCCTTTTTGTCGAGGAAGTCAACGAGTGCTCCTTTGTCAGAAGAGCCGATGGCCAAGTCTTTCCCTATCAATTCGTATGTGACATCTAACGAACCTGGCGTTGCACGTGTTTCTTTTTCGAAGGAAATAGAATGGTCATAAGTGGGTGCACCTGGCGGATAATGGCGATAGCTTACCAGTGCATCTCGATCCGCTGCATCGGTGAACAGCGCTGCATCTCGTCCGTTATGGCGAGCATGAAAGAGAGGCGCTGCATTGGCCGGCGCTCGGGTTTCGATATTCCTAAGCCAGGTATCATGGCCAGCACTATCCGTATTCATTTCTTTCAGTTGTTGCTGGGTAAAAGATTCATTTTCATATCGCAAAACACGAATTCTTGTATCAAGAAATTCTGCTTTTTTCGTTTTTAAAAATTCCAGTTCAACTTTGAGGGATTCCAGATTTCTCCCTGCATTTTCGAGCCATGCGTCAGTTTTTGCTTTAGTTTTGTGTGAAGTACTGCTGTGGGTGTTTATTGCAGCCCTGGCTTCTCCAATGCGCGTATTTAACGTGGTGGCTTCGTTAATCATTGCATCCAGATCATCAAGCGCTCTGGTATCGCCCGACTCAGCTGCTGTGATAAAGGCGGTCATTCTTGAATAGGATGTTTCGACTATTCTGCATAACGTCAGTTGTCGCCCTTCACCCTGGATTGTTTCGTCTGGTATGGCTTCCAGTTTGGGCGCTCTGGGTTGAGCGATAGCGATGCTGTGAGCAGCTTTTGCATTTTTAAATTCTTCTATGGCCAGATCGACGGCATTTGGTTTTCTGTCAAGTGCGGCTTGAGAGAGTGTAAGAGCATCTGCTGCAGATAATTGAGGGCGAGTGACTCCTGTAGCAGTTGGTAGCAAGCCTTTGTAAAGTCTTTCGCGCGCTTCGCTCGCTTGATTCATCGCATCTTCTGCGGCGTCGAGTTGATTTTTTAATTCAGTAACAACCGTTTCTACTTTATTAGCTTCATTTTCTTTTTGTTTAGCTTCAGGTGAAGTGGCAGGTTTGATTGCACCCGCTGCTTTTTTTGCTTCTGTCTGCAATTCCTGCGCTTTTGTATAGGTTTTCTGAATTTCCTTGTGCCGTTCAGTTAGTTCTTCAACATGATTTTTTATTTTTTGTGCCTGGGCTTCTGCTATGCGTGCTTTATAGATTGCAGTAGCAAGATTACCACTTCCGAGTGTTAGAGGCACCATTCTATTCTGTGTGTCCATTTCAGAGAGAGTTGAGCTGGAATCAAAAAGTGGACGTAACAAAGCAGTCAAGTTTGTAGTTCGGGTTGCTTCATCATCTGTCTTGGAAAATTCTTTTGCAAAAGCGAGGAACGCTTCTTTGTGAACTGGATTGTTATTCCAGAAAGTATTACGAAGATTTTGATACTCCGGCGTCATGGCAGTTGAGTTAAATTCAGCCTGAAGATTAGCTAACGCACCAAGGACGATTCTTCCTTCGGAGCTTTGATCTATTCGTCGAGCAATGGCAAGATTTTTAAATCCTTCCACCATTGATCCCACTCCCAGTGTAATCACCGCATTTTGCTTAATGTGCCGATCAGCATCCAGATGGTCCAGACCCAGTTTGGTTTTATGATCGGCTATGACTGCTCGTATTGCTTCATGAGTTGTTCCAGTTGCGAGAGCATTGAGAAGCAGATCATCAGTAGGCGATGTCAGTCCCTTAATTTTTGCTGAGACTGTTTTGGTAATTTCAGCTTGAATGCGAGCCCGGGCCTCCTGTTGAAGCGTATCCATCAGACCATCAGGGAAAATTCTCACCTCTCTGATAGCCGGATCGTGTATATTTCCCATACCGATATGAGCCTTATGGGTAACAACAGAGGCTCGAACATCTACAGCAACAGCCAGGTCAGCCAGTGCGAGAGCATCTGCGCGAGTGTTGATGTTTGTAGCGGTGCTAATAGCATGTTTTGCAGTGTTGATAACATGGTCTCTTAGGGAGATAAAATTGCTTACTGCAGCCAGGTGAATGGCGGCAGCATTGTTGTTACTAATAACAGCCGGATTTTCCAGTGCCTCTCTTTCAAAATTATCTAAACCAAAAAATTTTCTATTAGCATCAGCAGCAATAAAATTTCGAATGCCCCGTATGTTGGTCGAGTGAATATTAACAAACTCACCTAGTGTAAAAAGATCAGCATCTCTTTTTTCCGTAATCTTTGTCTCGCACATCTGTTGTACCAGGCCCTGAAGTTTCGTACGAACACTGGCCTGAATACCGAGAGCATTGTTATCCGAGACAACATGCGCTGATTCAAGCTGTTTTTCTTCGAAATTTTTTAAATCACCCAGTCTGGATTTTAGCGGTGTGATTTGTTCGCGGACATTATCCTCCCAGTCTTCATCCGCAATGGCAAGATCAGTGATTTTTTTAATTTCTCCAGCACCACCTTGCAGATCCAGTGTGCCTGCAATGGTTGGGATAATATTCCGGATTTGATCATGCAGTCGGCCGATTGCTGCCTCTGGCAATGCGTCTGTTGCTTTAGCGTCGGGAAAGAAATTTGTTCTGTTCGTTATGATAGAATCACGAATGTCGCCAATACCCAATGGTTGCTTATATTTTTTGACTGCCGCGCGAGTCGCAGGCCTGTTTGTAGTAGCCATGGCGAGCTCGGCTAACATTTTTGCTCCATTTGGAGCAGTGATATTGGCATTGCTAATAGCGGTTACCATCCCGGGACGAAAGCGTTCTCCTGCCAGTGCTTCAGTTGCATTGCGTATTCGCCCTGCATCAACATCGCTAATAATAGTTTGATCAGCCGTATGACCCTGCAAGTTGATCTCCAGGACAGGCAGAAGCTCATGAATTTTTTCACGTCTTTTTTCAATTTTATCTGCGGCAAGAAGCTGTTTCAATTGATCGTCAGATAAACGGGGAAGGTTATTTATAATGTGAGTGGGCGCCAATTCTTTAAATTTCAATTGACCCAGTGTAGCCAGTTGATTGAAATGTTCCATCGAAAGCGCATAACCCGGATGAATATCTCGCCCATATGCTTCCATGCGTTGACGCAAGTCTTCCGGATTGAGGGCCAACAGATTAAACATGACCAAATCATCTTTAGTGTTAAGATCTGCCAGTTGGGCAAAGTTGTTGCCAACGGTTCGCATGAAAGTATAGTGCTTTATTAAGAAATCAAGATCGTTTGTAACTATTGCATTGTCATCTTGTGTTGCTTGATCCGCTTCCTGGGCTGGATTGTCATCAAGATTCCGGATATGAGCATTTATCCTGTCCAGAGCGTCTCCTGTTTCTTTGTTTTCAGCATAGGCGAGACCCGGTATTTCTCCTTCTACGATTCTTTTCAGTCCTTCCATTTGCTGCTTTTTAGCTTCCAATCTCTCTTTCAGTATTTGTTTTATGGGTTGTGGATTTGGATTGTTAATAGCAGCAGGAGCATGAACAGGAGCGACGACAGCAGCAGGAACGACAGCAGCAGGAACGGGAGCAGCAGGAACGGCAGCGGCAGCATGAGCCTGACGGTTTTCTGCTATTCTCCGAGCGGCCTGAAATATTTCTCTGGCAGCATCATTACTAATGATAGCTTCGTCATGCCGGTGATCATGCGCATCTGTCAACCGAATCTTTAGAGTGCCCCTCAATGCATCAATTTTTTCACGTATTTCGTTGGGATCTTCTTCACGAAGAAGCTCTTGTAATTGAATATCCGTTAACTGATCAATTCTTCCTATGATGTGGGCAGGCGCCAATTCTTTAAATTTCTGTTTGGCGAGCTCAGAGAGTTGCCGAGTGTAAAAGACGTTAAGCTTGTAACCGGGGAAACTTTCGTCTATCTGTTCCTGCATTTGATCATGAACATATTGTTCTCCGGCGATAGCGCAAGCACTTAACATGGCAAGACTTCGGGAGTTATTGAGATTCGGGATTCGAGAAATATAGGTGCCAAATGTCCTCATGAAAGTATAATGCTGTTGTAAATAGACAAGACTTCCTGTTGTAACTGCTTTATCCTCCTTTCGAATATTTTTCTCGGCTTTGGCCTTCGGGTCATCATCGATAAGAGTTCTGTCGTGGGCTGATATTCTGTCCCGCGCGCGACGTACTCTATCATTGTCATCATCACGATAGTTTTCTAAACCAGGTATAGCCTTGACTTCCTCTGCCAAGGTTTCTATTCTTTGCGTGTTAATTCTCAACGTTTCCCTGAGCTCTTGTTTTGTTGGCCTTGCTCGCATACCACCCTCTCCCACCATTAATGAGTTGTTATCTCTTATTTTCCACCACTATCATTAAGAAACCCTTAACACCCGCACCACTGTCAATATATTATACATAAAATCCGGAATCTTCTCTAAATCTTTCACTCAACCCGCCATTTTTAGCAGTATAGCGGTTATTTGGCCTTCTTTCAGCAAACCGGCTTATGTTTATAAAACAAACAGTTGCGCTTGTCCATCGAATGTTAATGAGAATGATTCTCAATTGTATTGACAGAAATAACCGGAAAGTTGGATACTGGGCCGATAATCTATTCGAGGCGTGTTTGTGCAATTTAGCGAAATCAAAACAGGTCAAAAAGCCCGTATCGTCGGTATTCAAGCCGGCCAGCCAGTTTATCGGGAGCGCCTGATAAGTATGGGATTATTGCCCGGCACCGAATTTGTCGTGACACGCATGGCGCCCTTGGGCGATCCGGTCGAAATTTTTGTTCGCGGGTTTTCTTTAAGTTTACGTAAACATGAAGCCAATTTGTTGCAGATCGAGCAGGTGGTGATATGACACTGTCCATCGGGCTTGTCGGAAATCCCAATTCGGGGAAAACAACCGTGTTTAATGCACTGACCGGCGGACGTCAGCGCGTCGGGAACTGGCCGGGGGTGACGGTTGAACGTAAAACCGGTTCGTTTGAACAAAATAATGTGCGGGTGAATGTGGTTGATTTGCCAGGCACGTATTCCCTCACAACCGTGAGTGAATCGTCTTCCATCGATGAACGCATTGCCTGTGATTATATTTTAAATCACAACGCGGATTTGATTATCAATGTGCTCGATGCAAGTAATCTTGAACGAAATCTCTATCTCACCCTGCAATTAATTGAAATGCGCGTGCCGATGATTATTGCACTCAATATGATGGATATCGTCGAACAGCGCGGGATGAACATAATCATCGATAAGCTTGAAAAAAATTTAAATGGTGTGGTCGTGCCGCTTTCCGCACAAAAAGGAAAAGGAATTAAAGAATTAAAACAGGCGATATTGAATTATTCTGCTTCCAATAAAAAACAAAATTTGCTTATTCATACAGAAGAAAAAATACGATCAGCGATTCAAACGATTTCAAATCAATTACATCACGCAAAAAATCCGGAATGGCTCGCGATTCGATTATTGGAAGAGGATGTGTATGCACGCAGTCTGGTGGATGCATCTCTTCTCCCGATTGTTGCTGAACAGCAAAAGCATATTCGGGAAGCATTATCTGAGGATCCGGATATTTTGCTGGCCGATGCGCGTTATCGTTATATTCAAAACATCATGAAAAAGTGTGTTGAAAAAAATGCAGAACCGCACACATCGAAATCAACATGGCTCGATCATATTATTTTAAATCGTGTGCTCGGCATCCCGATTTTTTTGGGTGTGATGTACTGCCTGTTTTTTTTCTCGATCAATATTGGCGGTGCGTTTCAGGATTTTTTTGATATCGGGAGTGATACGATTTTCGTGCAGGGCGGCGAGTGGCTGTTCACGCATCTTCAATTTCCAACGTGGCTCACCGCATTGCTTGCAGATGGCATCGGCAAGGGAATCAATACAACGATTACGTTTATTCCGGTGATTGGCGCGCTGTTTTTATTTCTCGCCTTTCTGGAAGATTCCGGCTACATGGCACGCGCCGCCTTTGTGGTGGATCGATTGATGCGTGCACTCGGACTACCGGGAAAATCCTTTGTTCCGATGATTGTTGGATTTGGATGTAATGTCCCGGCTGTGATGGCAACGCGCACGCTTGAAAATAAACGCGATCGTATTTTGACTGTGATGATGAGTCCATTCATGTCGTGCGGTGCGCGTCTTGCGATTTATGCGGTATTTACTGCTGCCTTTTTTCCATCGGGCGGACAGAATATTGTTTTCATGTTGTATCTCGTTGGTATTTTGATGGCGGTTCTGACCGGATTTTTACTTCGAAAAACGGTTTTAAAAGGTGATCCTGCACCGCTTGTGATGGAATTGCCGCCGTATCATGTTCCGCATCTTAAAACGGTTTTATTGCATGCGTGGCAACGATTGAAAGGATTTGTTTTTCGTGCAGGCAAATTGATTGTGCCAATTTGTATTTTGATTGGCGCACTGAATGCGTGGAATCTCGATGGATCGGTCAATGGCGGCGATGGCAGTGCAAATTCGATGTTGTCTGTCATCGGGCGTGCTGTCACACCGATTTTTGCACCGATGGGGATTGATCAAACTAATTGGCCTGCCACTGTCGGTCTTGTGACGGGGGTGTTGGCGAAAGAAGTGGTCGTTGGTACGTTAAATACGATTTACAGTCAGGTCGGACATCTTGCCTCTCATTCGCCGGATGGATTTCATTTTTGGGGTGGATTGCAAGACGCTGTTAAATCCATTCCAGCCAATCTCGCCCAACTGGGTCATGCGCTTTCCAATCCTGTGCTTGCGAAAGCGCCGGTACACACCTTGACGCGTGAAGTGTATGGCGTGATGTATCAGCATTTTGGTGGAAAAATCAATGCGATTGCGTATTTGTTATTTGTCTTGTTGTATTTTCCGTGTGTATCAACCACGGCTGCGATGTTACGCGAAGTGCATCGTGGCTGGGCGATTTTTTCCGTGTTCTGGACGACGGGTGTGGCCTGGTGTGTGGCGGTCGGGTTTTATCAGGCAGCGACTTTTTTTGAGCATCCTCTGCAATCGGTTTCCTGGTTAATTGCGTTGACGGGTATTTTATTTCTCACAGTATTTTCTGTCAAAAATGTCACGGTTGCGTCGTTGGAGGCAGCATGAGTTTATTGGACATTAAAAATTATCTGATGGACGTTAAAATCGCGAGTATGGCGACATTGGCTGCGCATTTTAAATGTGATTCGGATGTGTTGCGCAACATGATCTGTCACTGGATGCGAAAAGGATGTGTTCGTCAATTTGTTCGATCGTCCGAGTGTGCAAAAACGTGCGGCAAATGTGCGACACCGCCGGTTCTGGAAATTTATGAGTGGGTGGTTTAATATTTGTTATCTTTTTCGGAATACTCCGCATCCAGCCTGAATAAATTGAAATCGGTATTCTTGTCGTAAATATCGAGCTTTTCTGCCTGCTTGAGTTTTTTCGCTAACCGGATTGAAACCGGCAGTCCAAGCGTTTCAATCAATACCTTGATCAACCACATCGTTAAAATCAGATACCACAAATTGATATTGTTCATGACGCCATAAAAAGCAATCGTACTAAAAATAAAACTGTCGAGACCGGACGCAAACAAGGTGGATGCTAAAAACCGCACGCCAATATGACGCCCGTGCATTTTAATTTTAAGTTTTGCCATGATGTAGGAATTGAGGGGTTCCGAGATGAGATAACTGATGCCGGATGCCAGAATGATCCGGATATTGGTTGTGAGTAATGTGTCGAACATTGCATTGTTTGTCGGATAATCCGGGCTCGGCAGATGAATCACCAGTTGTCCGTAAATAATAAAAAGCGCATTAAATAAAAATCCGCACCAGATCGCGCGTCTTGCATGTTTATATCCATACACTTCCGTGATGAGATCGGATAACAAAAAAGTCAGTGGAAAAATGAGCGTTCCGGCATCGGTCGTAAGACCTGCAATTTTAATCAGTCGTGGATCAAACCAGTTGGCGAGCACGATGACCATGGCGTAGGTGAGTGTTAAAAACCAGAGAAAATGCGGTTTTAATCGAATGAGGTGGGGGTGGGAGAGGTTGTCTCTCATGGGGTTTTCCTATGTAATGTTGAAGCGCCAGAAAGACTAAAGGCGCCTGTTAGGGCGCCTTCGGATGCTCTTTCTACGCATGGTAGATGAGTATGTGTTGATTATAGTGGATATAATCGCGAGCAGACAAGGAAATTAACAATGCAAATTCCGGATGAATGCAGAGTCAGAATTTTGTCATGAATGGCATTGAGTTTATCTGGTGTTTTCCTGCTATGAGTGGGTGGTTTAAGCCGCTTTCCTGCCTTCAACTTCGCGATCAATTTTCTTTCCGGATCGCAATTGCGTGATTTTTAAATCGTAGGCGCTTTGCAAGTTAAGCCAGAGCTCCGGAGAAGTCCCCCAAAATTTTGCCAGTCGCAATGCCGTGTCAGCTGTTACAGAGCGCTGTCCGTTCAGTATGTGTGTAATACGGTTGACGGGCACATGCAATTGTTTCGCAAGATAGTTTGCTGAATATCCCAGTTCCTCCATCTCGGCTTTTAATATTTCTCCGGGGTGTATGGGTCGCATTTTGTTAGTCATATGTACCTCTTTTAATGATAATCTACAATTTCAACGTCATGCGCTTCTTCGTTAATCCATCTAAAGCAAAGTCGCCATTGCCTGTTAATTCGAATACTGAATTGCCCTTTTCTGTTTCCGTGTAATGCTTCGAAACGATTACTGGGCAATTGCTTTAAGTCCTCCACTCGGAGCGCGCTGTCCAGAATTTGCAAGCGACGCTCTGCCTGATCCGAAAATGATTGCCAGCTTTTGCAGCATTTTCCTTCATACAGCGATTGTGTTTTTTTGCATTTAAATGATCTTATCATTTCGTTATTTTATGCCTGATTTATATGTTACGTAAAGCATAATATAGGCCTGTTCTCATTCTTTAAGTGGTTTAATAACAGACATCCCCCATCCCTCCCCCCGGCCTTTACCTATTGTACTTGCCGCCTGCCTCATCTACGCTATAATTATTCCCTCGGCAAAGGCACAGAGTAATGAGTGAAGAAAACCAGCCTTATCACAAAGTAAAATCAGACATTTGGGAGGCGCTTGTCAAAAATTTGCCGCTGCCTGACCTTGGCAGTGTGTTGAATCGCCCCATTACACCGACAGAAGTCTATTACCTCTTGCAGCAGTTTGCGACCCTCACCATCTGGGATGTGTATAACCTTGATTCGCCGGGGGAACTCGTGCCAATGAACCTCCCGGGCATGAGTCCGCATTACCATGTCTATGACCGCGGATGCTGCATTGTCGGGACGCCCAAAGAACTCTTTTCCCACGAAAGAACGCTGGTCGATGCCTTGAATACTGCCCGTGCCATGGCCGATGAAATCCAGAAACGCGGTTGGGTCATCGAATTCGCCGGGTTTGATAAAATGGTCCGCGCGGCATGGGTTGAGCTGCAGGTACTCGGCCAAACGCAAGGTAAGACCATCGAAATACTGCATTTTAACCCCTCTGAAAGAGACCTGAAAATTGTCGAGGCGCAACTGCGAAGCCAGTCAACAGGGCCGTCTCCAGGACAGGAAATTTGAACAAAAACCATGCGACAGTGTATAATTTGACTAATATAACGTTGGAGTGTCTTCTTCATGCCTGATGAAAAAAAACAAGCCCCGACTACGCTCGCCGATTGTTTCGTGAGTATTCAAGCCAATGCCAGCCAGTTAAAAGGATTTGGCCGGAGATTGGGCCCGAACAATACGTTTACTACCAGTGATTACGCGGAAGAAGTCAAGGCGGTGAAAGAAGGGTTGAGCACAGCCATTGCGACGCTCAGAACACCCTTGCCAGCCACAGAACAAAAAGAACTTGAAACAAAAATGGCGACGCTTCAGGAGAATGTGAAGGCAGCCTATAACAACTGGATTGATGGCCAACCGTATAAGCAGACAGCATGGGACGGATTGTTCGCAGATATGAACAGCAAGCTGGATGCCCTTGCAGCGGGTGCAACTCCGCTCGCGCCCCACGCGGCAGAATATAAAAAATTTGCTGAAGACCAAAAGGCAGAATTAAAAGCCATCCAGGAAGATAAACAACTGACAGCCGTGCGAAAACTGGAGCGCAGCCTCGAGAATCAGCACACAACGAATTATTCGCTACACCTGTCCCATCAGATTGCGAAAAACCTCTACAATCTGGATGTCAGCTCGATGTTTGAGCCCCTGCTGAATTTCGATGAAAAGAAACTCGATGATGAAATCAAGGGCGTGTCGAATGGGCTGTTTCATGGGGCGGATCGCAATACGGCCGATGATGAATTCAGAAAACGGGTCAAGAAATTCATTGAATCACCGAGAAAGCTTTTTACCAGTGAACGATTTAAAGATGCGAATGGTGAAAAAATCGTCTATGAACGCACCCGGGAGGGCGGCTGGTGGCCAAGACCGCCGTTACGACAGAAAGGTGATAACGATGAGACGGCTTATAAAAATTACAAGCATGCTTATGAAGGCGCTTTTACGGCATCGCACATATTCGACAAGTCGCAAGTCTGGGTTTTTTCAGTGTATGACAGCACAGGCGGTCAGAGCGGCAGGCACCCGATCCAGACGGCAGCCGATATTAAAATAAAAATTTTGTCGGTGTTTGAAGCGGCACAAAAGGTTAATATCGAGCGAGCTGCGTTGCTGGGTACACCTATCCAGCTGGAGCTCGATGATGAAACACGAAATCACCTGAGTTATCTGAAGAAAACCCATCCTTCTGACAAGGAAATGATTAAACACATTGATGCGATCATGGCGATTGAGCTTGATCTGTTGAATACCGTTGAGCGACAGAAACTCATTGGCAAGGATGCAAAAGAACACATGCAGGCGCTTAACGATAAAGAGGCGAAGCTTGAGGTGCCAAAGCTGACAACACCCGGTGGGGCAACCGAAACGCTGAAAGAGCAGCTTGCTGCGCTTCCTGCCGGACTCACGCCTGAAGCTCAGATGACACAGCTTGGAAATAATAACAAGGAATGGCTCTATACGACTCCCGCAGCGCGAGTGCCAGGCGCAACTGCGCTTCAGCTGGATGAAATCAAGGCGCACTTGACCCAACTCGAAGGACGTATCGGTAATGCGACTTCTGCAGAGTCAGTCATGGTCACGATGCTGGATAAATTTAAAAAAGAAGCGACCGCACAGCCGGATGCGCCGGAGTTGCAGCCAACCAGTGCTCACATGAAAAAGCTTGAAGAATTACAGGATAAAAACAGGGAATATCTTGTGGATCTTAATATACGCGCAGGGGTATTTAAACAGGCACTTCTGGATTTGCCAGCTGATCCGCGAAAGGCCGGGTTGCTGGCCAAAGCGGATGAACATGTAAGGGCCATTGAGGGCCGAATTGCTCGCAATAACGAGCTGTCGGCCAAAACCATTCCGGAATACAAGGCTCATCAGGAAAAGGCATTAAAGACATTACAGGACGGTCAGCAAAAGCGGGCAAAAATATAAAAAATTCTTTATTAATCATATAGATAGGCGATTTTACCCCAAAATCGCCCAATGCATCAAAAATAAAAACTTCAATGTATTCAACAAGTTAGAAAAAACCGGGTCGGCGCGGCCGGGCCGCTAAACGAGATTTCCCTGTATATTCAAGTAGTTACAGACATCTTCTCAGCCGACTGTCTTTGGTGCTGGACAAAATTTCCAGGTTTTGTTGGCAGATGGTTCTGCTTACGTCGTCCCGCACCCCACCGGCGTTGTTGCATAAATCAGGCCTCAATCGGAGCGTCATCCTGAGGCATCTTCTCGCCGAAGGATCATCTGCGATTTTAAAGTACTCGCAAAAAGAACGGTAGGGTGGGCAAAGGCCGTCTTTTGGCCGTGCCCACCGATTTGATTACATCAACCGCTTAAAATAAAATGGTGGGCACGATCAAAAAACGATCTTTGCCCACCCTACCGTTCTTTTTGCGTGAGCTTTGTGGATAGCAGCGGATCCTTCGCTAAAAAACGCGCTCAGGATGACGCTCCGATTAAGGCCTGATTTATGCAACAACGCCCACCCCACCTACGTCGTCCCGCGGCTTGTCCGCGGGATCCAGAGTTTTAAACATGATTTGTATGATGACATCCCCGCCTGACTGGATCC
>DATIJJ010000031.1:0-18765 GCA_035478795.1 Gammaproteobacteria bacterium
CTCTCGCGTGAGGCACACCCCAAGCCCTTCATCAAGCTTCCGGATGGGCAGAGTTTGTTGCAAAAGACCTTCATTCGAGCCAATGCCATTCCCGGGATAGATGAAATTTTAACCGTGACCAACCGCGAAGTCTTTTTCCATACCCGGGATGAATACCGCGCCATCCACCCTGACCTGAAAATACCCTGTCTTCTTGAGCCCATGGGTCGAAATACCGCGCCTGCCATTGCCATGGCCGCATTACACCTTGCAAGCCTGCATGATCCCAATACGATTTTACTGATTTTGCCTGCTGACCACCTGATTCATGACCAGGCGAAATTTATTCGCGCAACCGAAAAAGCCATAATACTCGCCAAAGAGGGTTACCTTGTAACATTCGGCATGAAACCGACGCATCCTGAAACGGGTTATGGTTATCTCGAAATCGATGGCAGCAAACCCTTATTACCTGCGTCTGACAAAGACATCTCTACCTTTCGCGTCAAGCGCTTCGTTGAAAAACCGCAAGCTGAACTCGCTCGTCAATACGTTGACTCCGGCCATCACTTCTGGAATTCCGGCATGTTCTGCTTCACGATTGACACCTTGCTGAATGAGATGAAGCAACACGCACCTGACATTCTCGACATTGCACGAGAGTCTCTCTCGATTTCCTCCCAAAAACAAAAAACCAATGACTTTCTTGAACTCGATAACGATTCATTTGCACGCTTGCCGGATATTTCCATCGATTACGCACTCATGGAAAAATCCGGGAATGTCGCTGCTGTCACGTGTGACATTGGTTGGAACGATATCGGCTCATGGAATGCATTAAGTGAATTGACTGAAACAGATGCATCCGGCAATCGCACCATCGGCAACAGTATTTTGCATGACACGGCAGATTGCTACATTCATGGCACGGATCGTATTATTGGCACAGTCGGTCTCAATAATCTTGTCATTGTCGATATGCCGGATGCGCTTTTAGTCGCTGATCGCAATCGTACACAGGATGTCAAACACATCGTGCAGCAATTAAAACAGGCAGGGAATGAAGTCGTTAAATTGCATCGGGAAGTGCATCGTCCATGGGGTTCCTACACCGTTCTGGATGAAGGTGAAAACTTCAAGATGAAACGGATCAAGGTCAAACCGGGCGCGTCGCTTTCATTACAAATGCATTATCATCGCAGTGAACACTGGATTGTCGTGAGCGGAACAGCACTCGTTGTAAATGGCGATCGACAATTTCTCGTCAATGCCAATGAATCGACTTTTATTCCGGCAGGTCATCAACATCGCCTCGAAAATCCAGGCAAGCTGGATCTTGTCATTGTCGAAGTACAAAGTGGTGCGTATCTGGGCGAAGATGACATCGTCCGGTTTGAAGATAAATATGGACGAGTACCCGCAATCAGTTAATTAATTCGGAGTTGGAATGAAAAAGAAAGTTGCATTAATCACCGGAATCACAGGACAGGACGGCGCGTATCTGGCTGAGTTTTTATTGAATAAAAATTATGAAGTGCATGGCATTCGCCGCCGCACCTCACTTTTCAACACCGATCGCATTGATCATTTGTATCAGGATCCGCATGAAAAAGGGTGCCGATTGTTTTTACATTATGGCGATTTAACCGATTCCACCAGTTTGATGCGTGTGATTCAGGACGTGCAGCCGGATGAAATTTACAATCTTGCCGCACAAAGTCATGTCGCTGTGTCATTTGAAGAACCGGAATATACTGCGAACTCCGATGCGCTCGGTGCACTGCGTATTCTGGAAGCCATTCGCATTTTGGGTTTGACGAAAAAAACCCGTTTTTATCAGGCATCCACCTCTGAATTGTATGGTCTGGTGCAGGAAATTCCGCAGAAAGAAACAACACCTTTTTATCCCCGTTCACCGTATGCCGTTGCCAAATTGTATGCCTACTGGATTACGGTCAATTACCGTGAAGCTTATGGCATGTACGCGTGCAATGGTATTTTATTCAATCATGAATCACCGATTCGTGGTGAAACGTTTGTGACGCGCAAAATTACGCGCGCGCTGGCACGCATCAAAATGGGCATGCAGGATCGCCTCTATCTCGGGAATCTCTCTTCACTTCGCGACTGGGGACATGCGCGTGACTATGTAGAAATGCAATGGCTTATGCTGCAACAAAACACAGCGGAAGATTTTGTGATTGCAACCGGCGAACAGCACTCTGTCCGTGAATTTGCGACACTTGCAGCCGAAGAACTCGGTATCACAATCGACTGGCGTGGTGAAGGGGTGGATGAAAAAGGCTATGACAAGAAAACCGGCAAATGCATTATTGAAGTTGATCCGCGTTATTTCCGTCCATCGGAAGTGGAAACCTTGCTGGGCGATCCCTCCATGGCGAAAAATAAATTGGGCTGGACGCCGACCACTTCTTTCAGGGAGCTTGTCATTGAAATGGTCCGTGCTGATTATCAGGAAGCGCAACGCGATCATCTGGTCAGGGAACACGGTCACAAATATTTTGCCTATCACGAATGAAGCGGTGCCCTATGCAAATACCTGTCTATCAACCCTACTTTCACGGCAATGAAAAACGCTACGTGAATGAGTGCCTCGATTCCAGCTGGATTTCATCCAAAGGCAAATTCATTGGCGAGTTTGAAGAAAAATTTGCACACTACGTCAATGCACCGTTCGCCACATCCGTCTGCAATGGAACCGTCGCACTGCATCTTGCACTGCTCGCACTGGATATCAAGCCAGGTGATGAAATTATCGTACCGACATTAACCTACGTTGCCTCCGTCAATACGATTATTCAAACGGGCGCCGTGCCGATCTTTGTCGATTCGTTGAATGACACCTGGCAAATTGATCCGATGGATGTCCGTCGCAAAATCACACCCAAAACACGCGCCGTGATGGCGGTGCATTTGTATGGTCATCCCTGTGACATGCAACCTCTGATGGCAATTTGCCGCGAACACAATTTATTACTGATTGAGGATTGCGCCGAAGCCTTTGGCACCTGGTATAACGGCCAGCATGTTGGAACGTTCGGTGATATTGCGACTTTCAGTTTTTTCGGGAATAAAACACTCACGACCGGCGAAGGTGGCATGGTCGTCATGAAAGATAAACATCTTCATGCCCGCGCTGCGCATTTAAAAAATCAGGGGGCATCTACGCAGTTACAATACTGGCATGACATCCCGGGCTACAATTACCGCATGACGAATATTTGTGCTGCGATTGGTCTTGCACAACTTGAAAAAGTCGATGAAATTCTCGCGAAAAAACGGCAACTCGCCGAATGGTATCGCGAAGGTTTAAAAAATCTGCCGCTCATCACGCATGGTGAAACCGGCGATGTGCGTCATTCTTTCTGGATGTGTTCGATTTTATTAAATGAAGCCAGACACCGCGATCCCTTGCGTGAACATTTAAAAACAGCCGGTATCGAAACGCGTCCCCTGTTTTATCCAGCCCACCTCATGAACATGTATCAAAAACAGGATGAAAAACATCCCGTGGCAGAATCACTTGGCAGCCGCGGTATTAATTTACCCAGTTGGCCAGGTATCACGCGCGAACAGGCAAATCAGGTTATTCAGACGATTCAGGAGTATTTTGCGTGAGTGCCGATTCCACTTATTTGAAAAGCATCTGGCATTCCCGGTATTTCTGGGCGCATCTTGCGTTAGCAGACATTCGCACCAAGTATCGCCGCTCGCTGTTTGGTCTGGCGTGGGCCTTGATTCAACCCTTGTCGTTGACCTTGTTGCTGGCTTTCATCATGGGGCATTTTTTTCATTCGCCCATCAATGATTATGCCCCGTTTATTTTTTCAGGATTGATTGTCTGGGAATTTATTACATCGTCCGCAATCAATGGTTGCGCCTCGCTGGTCAATGCGGAAGGTTACATCAAACAATTCAGTCATCCGATGATGATTTACACCTTGCGCACGGTGATTCCCTGCCTGATTAATCTTTTTTGCGCGTTTGGTGGATTGCTGGTATGGATTTTATTGTGGAAACCGGGCAACTTTGGTTTTTGCTGGCTCTCTTTTTTACTGGCTTTCCCGCTGCTTTTCTTTTTTGCCTGGCCGATTTCAACCATCACTGCCTTCATTGGCGTGCGCTTCCGTGATTTTGCCCAGTTGATTCTGATTGCGCTGCAAATTGTATACTATGTCTCACCGATTTTTTTCATGCCGAAATTATTTGTCACAGCCAATTTAGGTTTTTTAGTGGAATACAATCCCATTTATCATTTGTTAAATTTATTTCGCTTGCCGTTGCTCGAAGGAACCTTGCCGACATTAGGCGATTATGGGTATGTTTTATTGGCAAGTGGCGTACTTTGGTTAGTGGCCTGGTCGCTCGTGCGTCGACATGAAAGTAAGGTTATTTTTTATCTGTAGAGGGTGGTCCCGTGAATCTGGTTCGGTTGGACAACGTGAATTTGCATTACTCATCACTCGCATTTCGTGAAACGTCATTGAAGGCGCATCTCTTTAAAATGCTGGGATTCAAGCGTAAAAAACCGTTATCCAATGTCCATGCGTTAAAAAATATTCATCTGGAAATTAAACCTGGCGAACGTATTGGATTAATTGGTCATAACGGCGCAGGGAAAAGTACACTGCTGAAAGCCATTGCCGGGTTATATCCCATCTCATCCGGCAACCGGGAAGTCAGAGGCAAAATTCGTGCGTTGTTTGAATTGCATTTGGGGTTTGAGCAGGAAGCGACGGGTCGCGAAAATATCTTATACCGTGGACTGTTGCTGGGCCAGACGCCGAGGCAAATCGCCGCACTCGCGGATGAAATCATTGCATTCACTGATATTGGCGAATTCATTGATTATCCCATTAAAACCTATTCCGCCGGTATGCTGGTCCGACTCGCCTTTGCAATTTCAACGGCCATTCCAGGTGATTTATTATTACTGGATGAAGTGATTGGTGCGGGGGACGCGGATTTTCTCGCGAAATCCAAAAAACGCATTATGCAATTGATCCACAATGCAGAAATGATGATATTGGCGTCACACGATTTTAATGCGCTGCGTTCGCTCTGTAATCGTGCCATTGTCATGCATCATGGAACCAAATTATTTGACGGCGCCATAGACGATGCCATTGATTGCTATCAAAATGCCATGAATCGGGGGAAATAATCCTGTGTCGCCCCCCGAAAAATGCATGAAAACAAAAACAATCGGGATTTTTCTTCCGGCAGCTTATCGGGGCGGCAGTCTGAATGGCGCAAAAAATATCGCGAAAATGCTGCATCTTGGCAGCCGCAATGCAAATGAAGCCGTGAATGTCATTTTTTCCTGCATTGAAAATGAATATAACATAGCGGATGAATTTTCTGACCTGATCGAACTCGGTATTCCTGTTCGAGAAACCCGCTGGAAAATCGTTTCCAAAAAGCAGGTTGAAAAAATTACCTATAAAACACCACTGAAACATCCGGAATATGCTCTTCCCTGTTTCGGTAATTCACATTTTGATGACTGTGACACATGGCTTGTCATATCAGATCGGCTCAAAAGACCGCTCGCGCCACTGAAACCGTATGGTGTTGTTATTTATGATTATATCCAGCGTTATGTTCCGCACATTTTTAATGATACTTTTTCTGACGTACATTTTATTGCAACAGCCCGCTCAGCCCATTTTATTTTAACGACGACACCGGCAACACGTCTCGATGCCATCCAGTATGCAGGTGTTGCATCCGATCGTGTTTTTCTCTCGCCCATGGAATTTGATCCTTATGATTTTCCATCACAGACAAACACGCATGAAACCGATTATTTTCTTTGGCCAACCAATGCAACACAACATAAAAATCATATTCGCGCCATTCATGCATTAAATAGTTATTATGAGCAATACGATGGAAAACTTGCTGTCATCATGACAGGACAACACACAGATTCTTTTCTGAAAAAAAAGGCTGATGCGTATTCCGGCGAAGTCAGACGATTGATTGATCAGTATCCGGCAGTCAAAAAAAATCTGGCTATCCGCGGTAATGTTGCTCTTTTGGATTACGTAGCGATTTTGCAATCAGCGACATTTTTATGGCACCCTGCCCTGATCGACAATGGTACCTATGCTGTTATAGAAGCTGCCTTTCAAGGCGTGCCCTCTTTAAGTAGTGATTACCCGCAAATGCGTTATATCAACGATCGGTTTAAACTGGCGCTTGATTTTTGCAAGGCAGGAGAACCGGATGAGATGGCAAAACAGTTAAAATACATGGAAGAAAATCACGAGCGCAAACGCCAGTTGTTACCGGAAAAAACCTTTCTCGACCCATTCAGTTATAAAAATACAGCGCCCGAATTCTGGCAGCTCGCTCGGGGGCTCCTATGAAAAAAACGATCGGCCTTTTTTTGGCATTTGCACCCGAACACTCAAAAAGTCACGGCATCAGTCGGTTATTATCTTTTATTCTGACCGGTATTCAAAAAGATCAGGACACACAGATTGTGATTGCCACCACAGAATGGTTTAAACACGACACGATGGCATTTTTGCAAAATCAGCGCATTGACACGCATCACATTGAGCTATTAACAACAAATAAAAATGCGTTATTGTCACGCATCATCCCCATTTTTTTACGAAAAAAATCAACCGCCCTCATTTCGATGCCACAAAAAAAATCCGCTTCTGCAATCAAACGGCATCTGGTTAATTTTTTAATGCATCATCGATTGATACAGCCTGTTCGAAAACCCCTCGCAGAAAAATGGCGCCGCTTGCATAAAAAAATCAGCACAATGTCTATTCTTCCGGACAGGTTGCGCATCGCCAGGCTGTATCATTTATTTGCGCGAGCGATCTATCATGCGCTACGCCATCGTGAATTGAACAAGCTCATTCGGTTGATCAATGCGAGACCGGATATTTCTATCTGGTTTGTGCCGACCCTGTTCTGGCCTGAAATCAAAAACATTCAGGCTAAAAAAATCATTGCGGTGCCTGATATTGTCGCCGTGGATTTTCCTGAATTTTTTTCTGATCCATCTGCTCTGAAAACCGTTCAGCACATGACTGAATCGGTTAAGTCAGGCGATCATTTTATTTGTTACAGCGAACATGTAAAACAAAAACATCTGGCAGAAGCTTTTTCAATTGAACCTGACAGAATTTCAGTGATTCCGCATGCACCTGTTGAGTTAAGTATGTCACGCATCGATGCCATCCAGATTTTACATGATTATCAAAAAACTGTGCTTAATAACGATCCTTATCTCGCTGATTATCACCTGGATGACATCCGTTTTATTTTTTACTCATCACAAGTCAGGCCCTATAAAAATTTTTATCATCTGATCCGCGCGTATGAAATTTTATTACGCGAACGTTTTGTCAATGTGAAATTAATTCTGACGGGTGATATTCAATCGGATCCGGCACTTTATCAAATGATTCTCGATAAAAGACTGCAGTTTGATGTGTTGTCATTTCATGATGTTTCAAAAGACGTGCTGGCTGCGTTGAATCATCTGGCCATTTGTGCCGTCAATCCGACATTATTTGAAGGTGGATTTCCATTTACATTTACCGAAGCTTTTTCAGTTGGAACACCCTCGGTCATGAGTGCGATCCCGGCAGTCACAGCGGATATAAAAAATGAATATTTACGTAAAGTCATGTTGTTTGATCCTCACAACATCGATGATATGGTAAATAAAATCGAATGGGCTGTGAACAACCGCGCAAAACTGGTGGAATTACAAAAACCTTTATACGAATCATTCAAACAGCGCGACTGGACATCGGTTGCAAAAGAATATACGGATTTATTTAACCAACTGGCGAACCCCCTTTATGTCAACGCTTAAAAAAAGTCTTGTGATTTATGGTTGTGGTGGTCATGCGAGAAGTCTTGCTGATGTTGCCCTGAGTAATGGCATTGAACAACTCATTTTTGTCGATAATGATGCCCGCGACAATGAAAAACAGTTTGGGTTTGATGTCGTAAAAAATTTTTCGCTTGAAAAAACGACTGAGTGCATTCTGGCTCTCGGTGATAACAAACAACGCGCAGCACTATTTGATTCATTAAAAAATAATATTATTTCACTCATTTCCATTCATGCGCACATTGGCAAAAATGCAGAAATAGCAAAAGGTGTTTTTGTTGGAAATGGCGCGCATATTGGCCCCAATGCAAAAATTGGCGAGAATACCATCATCAATACGCATGCGGTGGTTGAACATGACTGCGTGATTGGTAAACACAGCCACATTTCCGTCAATGCAGTGGTTGCCGGAAAATCCACCGTTGGCGATTTTGTCATGATAGGCACGGGTGCCACTGTCATTGATAGAATAAAAATGTGTTCCCATGTCACGGTGGGTGCCGGTGCTGTGGTCGTAAGGGATATCACGGAACCCGGCACGTATGTCGGGGTGCCAGCCAGAAAAACAGAGAAATAAAGGAACGAACAACCTGATTTAACCATATACATCCTGCTATTTTTTGTATATAATTCTTTCATTTAATTCATTAATGAAAGCGGGATACCTATGTTAAATCGTCTTAGACGCAAACCTCATCCGCAACCACGATTATCAATTCCCGAGGTACGCGAAAAAATAACCGAGCAGAAGAATGAACATAAAGAAGTAGATGCGGTCTGTCCTATCACCCTTCTTACGCCTTTTTTCGCTGTTCAACCCGGTGATCCCAGACGTCAAGAGAATTATGACGGTTTTTCGCTGTTAAGACACATAGACGGCTACGGAACCAGTCCGTGGAACCCCGAAGAAAAAGTCACCCTGAAAACGGTTGCATCAAAATACAAAAGCAATCAGACACTCATGACTGCATTTAATCAGGCGCTGGAACAAGAAGGTTACACACTCCATGAACTACTTGCGTATTATAAAATATCGCCTGAACTGTTCCGTTACCTGATCGATCTTGATTTTCACTCTGCCTTCGAAGAAGCAGCAACCACTGGCCTGGATAAAATCAAAACATTGATTGCTGACAATAGCTTCAGGATTACTCTTTTCATCGCTGCGGCCTCTTTTCTCCTGTATCGGAAAATGATTTTATCCGAAATTTGTCTCAGTAATCTTGCAATCAATCAGTCCGCTTATGATCTGATTTACGGGAAAATCATGGAAGTACATGAGATGTCCCCGAATAATACATTTGGCCCGGCTTATTGCGAAAACATGGGATATGCGAACGTATCAAACATGAAAATGCATGGTTTTGATGGCTCAATGCTCGGATTAGGTAAAAACGGAACTTATTTTGAAATCATCACCGCCCAAATGGAAAAAGTAAATACTTTCATGGCATCCAGAATACTCCTGCTTATGTTATACACGAGCAGCTACTTTTTCGTTGAGATGCTGCGATGGAATGCAGATGATGAGACAAGGCTCTCCTTCAACGCGTTTTTGTTTTTCATCGCAATCCTAAGCATGAATAAGGCTTTTGACATGAGAGACTATTATGACAACTTACTCTCTTTGTTGTCCCACTCGACCGAAATAAACACCGTTGCAAGAGCCTGTAACGATGGATTTTTGCGTCTCCGTCTAACAAACCAGACGGTCCCGCCGGAACTATCGCCCGCTCTCGAACTGCCAGCCTGTACAAAATCGTGGCTGAATCTCACAACTGCCAGTTATAGCTTGCTTGCAGGCCCGGTCAGTTTTTTTGGCGCGCGAGTGGCGAGAGCCTGCTGGAAAAAATTCAACCCATCACCACCTCTTCCTGTCGAAGAACAATTTCGCGCTCTTCGAAAGAAAAAGTTTACGGTATAAGGCGAATATTAAAATAGCCCTGAAAATCACACTGATAAAACGAGGAACCCGGCATGCTGACAAGTCACTCAAAAACCCATGCGTTACAAAAAATTGAAAAACTGAATGCTATCAAAAAAAACATTCTGGAAAGAACAAGAAATGCCATTCTGAAGTCTTCCAATCAAAGAGACCTTCCCGTCATAGACCAACAAATCCGGGAGTGCCAGGAACAAAAACCGGGAAATGAATCCTTAACGGAACTTTCTGAAAGGATTTTCTATTTAAAACAGGAAATTTCAAGACTCGCCTGTTTTTTAAATGCCGCTTTGTTTAAAATTATGAAGATAGAACATAGAAACGCCCTGACGAAAATTTTTGCGCTATCCCAGGTCTATTTATCCCAGGAAGAAACAAACGAATATCTTGAAGCACTGTCAGAAATGCATGATGAAACCCATATTAAAGCGTTTATCAGTACCCTTGAAACAATGAACAGTCTCAAAACCACCGATCAAAGTTCAGATGCCATCAAGAAAAACCTGATAGATCGTGCTGATTTTCTTTATCAGGAAATGCTTCTTGCAGTGAAAAGAATGCACTGTTATCAAAGCGAAGAAAAGCATAATGCTGATCTGGACAGATTGAATCAACTGGACGATCAGACAGAACGTTTGACTGATCCTGTTCGTTTGGAAGTTATTTTTAAAAAGTTTATTTGTGATCAAATTGAAAAACGCATTGAAATTTTTAATAACATGCATAGATTAATTTTATGTTTCTCACCTGAAATGAAAGATGAAATCCATACTCTGTCTACATCCATAGCCGATACTATTACATTGAATACATTGGATGTAGAAATTCGGGAGACAAGAAAAAAATTGGATGGCGTAAAAATATTACCTGTCTGGATAAAAGAAGGCACTGAAATACTTCATGAATTGGACTCTCCTCCTCCGCATTTAACCAAATTCGAAACATTAAAAAATAGTGTCGGCAACACGTTTGAGTTTATCATTTGCCTTGAACAACTCCGGGAAGCATCAAAGCAACAAAAAATCACAAAAAGATATTTCATGATGGACTCGTTGATGAAAAAATTACAGTCTGACGAAAAAATACCTTCTTTTGAAAAATTTAAATTAGTGATAGATCAAGCAGGAAAATCCGGAGATTTTTCTGCAGTTGACAGCTATTTTGAAACTCTGAATACAAAAATAAAAGATCGCGAAACAGAAGCGTTAATAAAAGATTTATTGTCGCCAGTCGATCCGACACCTGCAGCAAACACGATAGCTGCCCAAAACCTTTCGGTCGCACCCCATGCGACAACCTTTCCACCCACCAAATCTAAAAAAGAAAAACCCCATGACGAAGACGGACTGGAATTGAAAGAATTTAACAGAAGAACGAGACGTTCTTTATCCCCCAATCGACCAGAATAAAAATAACAGGAAACATACGGTGGGCAAAACGCCCACCGTTTCATTCCATGCTGTTTTAGGTCATCGTCAAATGATCTTCAATTTCTTTCAACGTCGTCTCATCCATGCGTTTAAACCCTTTTACCTGTTTCAACTCGTCAACGGATTTAAAATCACCATTTTTATGGCGATATGAAACAATGGCTTTGGCCTTGTTAGCTGTCACGCCTTTGATAGTCGCCAACTCTTTGGCAGTCGCCTTATTGATATTCAACTTTTCTGTTCCATTTGCAACCGCTGTTTTTTCGACTTTGGCAGCAGAAGGATTTTTTGCAGCACCCGTTGCGCCTGCCGCAAACACAGCAGAAGCAAGACCCATAACAGCGAGAGCAGCAACAAACTTGCGATAAAAAGACATAGTAAAACTCCTTGCAATGATAAAAAATATTTAAAAAATAACCCATTCCGACCTGCAATAACCCTGTCGTTAAACGACCAGCCACTATCTGGTAACCATAGAAAACGTATTGATCTGGAAGTGAAAAAACAGGATTTTTCCGGCATCCTGGACAGGATGCGGGTGCATTTGGGAATGGACTTATCACAACCTGATAACTCAAACGGGTTGCGATACGGTGTATAATGCATCGGATTTTTATGAAGTCAAGAAAATAGTGTATTTTTTCGAAAAATAACTGCTTAAATCAGCGGGTTGTGGTGCGGAGCCCGCGTCACAACCCCGATATCCGATACGATTACTTACCTTCTTTCTTTTGTTTTTTTGCCAACCGCTTTTCCATCAGGGATTTAGCGGGTTTTTTTTTGGCTTCTTTTTTCTTGTCTTGACCTTTGGACATAATCATCTCCTTTGTTGATTCAATTATTTATATAACACCGTGCAAGGCAAAGTGCAAATGGAAATAATGCCCAAAAAAGCCTGAAAACGGGCAAAAAAGGGTAATTTGGCAGTAGCATTTTTTTTTGACTACACTTACAATGTAAAGCTTCCTTTGGGGGCGACCTGGCTTCGACGTGGGTTGCGACGCTTTAGGGGCATGTCGAGGACGTAACTCACCTCGTAAAATATGTTACAAACTTATACTTGCAATGAAAAATCGCAAGCCCGCTAATGCAGGTGCTTTTGAAGCACTTGCAGTTGCTGCCTAAACAACAGCATAGCGCTTCCCACCGACTGTGCTTATACGGTCGGGTCTGTGAAAGCAGACAGGGGAGTCATATTTTATAAGCTCGCAGCGAACTCCGCCCGGGACAAGCTGTTAAATCTTTAAAAGGGATCGCTTCATACCATCCTGCCTGTCGGAGGGTGTGCGGTTAAATAAAATGATAAGGCTAAACATGTAGTCCTGAGAGTTTAGAGCTTGCGGACGCGGGTTCAATTCCCGCCGCCTCCACCAAATAAACGAAAATTATAAAATGATATCAGGAAAAAACAAATGGCCGTAATATCCAAAATAGATGATGAAAAACTCGTACTTATCCTGGATAATGGAGACCAGATAAAGCTCGATGAAGTAATCGATAAATGGCATTTTAAAGATTACCAAAGCTTTTTAAGATTCGCTGTAAGTACTATGCTTCTAAATGAAGATAACTTTTTATCAATCAAATTAGATGGTACTCGACAAGATATCAAACCACCTGCTCATTCTTTAAAAGATTAAAATCATGTTAGATGACAATTACGATCCTCGTGCGGAAATAGAAAATTTACACGCTAATTTACACCAACCCGATAAATTTGCTGAAATCTTTTGTAAAGTTGCGCGCACCCAAAAGTCAGTTGATCAAGTTTTCAAAGAAATGTTCATCAATTTATTAAAAACTGACAAAGATGTATTTGATGAAGTAAAGAAAATTTTTAAATTGATTGAAACAGAGAATTGGTGGAACAATTTAATTAAAATTAGAAGCGGGATTTGGGCCATTTTGCTACTTGCCATAGGAGCAGCTATAAATCATTTTTATGCCTGAATCAGCTCAATATATTTTTTGATTATTTGCCAGGTTATCAACATATGTCGCTTTCTATCATCCCATGTTTGCGGGGCAGGTTTACCATGCCTTAACGGCCTGGCGCTCTCTTGAACAAGCCTAATATCATTCCTGTCAATCTGTAAGCTTTCTCGCAATCCTTCCCATTGTGTTTGCTCATCACTTCCGAATGTATGCTTCAATGCTTCAATTGCTCGATAGCAATGAAATGATGTAGAATTTGGTTGACGTATCGCTTCTCGGAAATCTGACAGCGCTATTTGTAATTCAATATTTCGGCCGCATAATTTTGCTAAATCGATTAAAGAGATGGCAATATCCGGGTGAGGTATACCCTTGGATGTATCGTCATTTATTTTTGCTTCATTAAAAATATTTTCATGAACACCAAAAATAGTCAGCTCTTTTGTTTCCAGGTTATAGGCACTTTCAATTTCTACATCATACCCACATGCAGTAGTATACCCAATAGAATCAACTATATTTCTTGTAGCCATTTCCACATAATTTTTTAATGTTAAAAGTTCGATATTGTTAACAGATGAACATTCAGCTACAACCTTTGAAAAAGAGCATTCTAAATTTATCTCAATGTTATTATCTGGGTAAGAACAGTTACCTTTTTTTATAAAAACACTCGCGCGCTCAGGTAATACTAATCCATGAAATATATATTTAATCATTTGTTAATTCCTTGTAGATTTCCGGTCTGTTCGATCAGGTCTTTATTTTAAATCAATATAACTTTCTGAATTTCAGGTCGACAGTATTCAGCCTTCCCCACCTCAACCGACAAATTATCGTAACAAATATTTGCAGCTTTATTATTTTTCATGCTTTATCTTTTCCTTTAAATATATGGTTGCCAGATTACGCTCTCTTGGCCGCCCTGTTCGTATTGCATCAATTAACACAAGTATGTCGTAAAAAACTGAATCCGGATTTTCACGTAATGACTTTGGCACCGATGGGTGGAGGGGCTTCAATGCAACACCTTTTTTATCACCAACTGCATCGGGCCATACTGGTATAGGATCATTTCCCATAGCAATGACACCACGAAAAATAGGCGCAGCAACCCCGGTAGGAATTCCGCGAGTATATTCGCCTGGCTTGCCTGGAAAGAAAAACTTGATCCCACTTACCAGAAATTCTTCTGCTGCATTAATGTTAGGGAAAAGCCTATTATCTTTATCTTTTCTTAATAATCCAGCATCGCCTAAACGCCTTATGCCCGCATTAATTTCAGCCAGACTAATGCATAATGCTTTGGCTAATTGGCGCTGTGACCAATCCACCCCAGGATTGGCTAATAGCTTTATTAAAATAATACAATCTTGCGGCTTTAACATCTCAGTATCCCTGTATGCATAAACTGAGTATAGCACAGATGTTCGCTGTTCGCGAACAGGGAACATATAAGATAAGCCATATCATGTATAGTAAACTTTGTTTGCTGTTCGCGAATCGCAAACAGCGAACAATAAAAACAGCAGAATCCCACATTAATTCAATCTATTACAAAAGCACTAGACCCAAAAACCCCTGTCGCACCATGATATAATGTAATCTGGTCAACTGGAGATCAGCCTATGAAATCCATCGTAACCCTGCTTGGCATTCTTCTCATCGTAGGTGGCATTGCAGCCCTCGGCTGGCAAGGTTTTACATACACCAAACAGGAACCCGTTGCCCAGATAGGCGATGTCAAACTGATAGCCGATACACAAAAAACCGTCTATTTTCCACCCTGGCTTAGCGGGATTTCGGTACTCGCGGGTGTTGTTCTTGTCATTGTTGGCAGAAAATCAAATTAATTGCTAATTCATAGCACCTCGAAACAAATGGATTATCTTTGATATGAAATCGCAACTATTGCTGTGAAATATAGTAAGTGCCTTCTGTAAGAAGAACAGATTGGCTCAACATATTGTATTGTTGATTTTCAATTTTAATCATGATTTCTGCATTTTTGTAAGGGACTTCATACCGAGCCCGCCAGGGTAACAAGGTGATTTCATCGGATTCTACAAGCCCCAGATTCCTCGCAATACTGGCCACTGCAACAGCCCCGGTGCCGCATGCATACGTTTCACTGTTAACACCGCGTTCAAAACAGCGATAGGCAATTTTTCCATTATCCATCACCCTGGCAAAATTAATATTAACACCTTGCGGAAAAAAATCTTTTAACGCATTGAAGTGCAAACCAATTTGTTCAATCAGTTTTTCGTTATTTTGCCGCACAGTAGCACTGTCTGATGAATCAAAAAAATTGACTTTCGTAATGGATTCATACAATCCTGGTTCAAATATAACAATATGAGGCTCGCCGGTAAACGTTATGTAACAATGATTCAAGTTAATTTTTTTATTCTCCTGTTCATGTTTAATCATCATTGAAGTTTCTTTAAGAAGATAGCTTGTTTTGTCGGGCAAAATAGCTTTGATTGCAGCAGGTGTGACAAAATTTTCATCTGGAAATTTCGGCTCACCGATGGTAGCCTGAGTCAGCGTACCATCAAATGATTTTATCTTTCTAAAAAATGGCTTTCTGGACGGTATTTCTGTCGCAATAAACGCATTTTCAAGTTGATAGGTATGATGGAGATAATGTCCAAGACAAACAAGACCATTACCACAATTATAGGATTCCGATCCATCCCGCTCAAAAACACGCATAATGAATCTTTCTCCACCCCTTTCTGTTGTCATTTCATAATGATTATTTCCATAAATATGATTTAACATGTCAGAACTATACCGTTGAACAATCAGCAAGGTATCACACCCTATTCCTGTTGATTCATGACAAATCATTTTAGAAAAGTGCGATTTTTTTGATTCAGGTACACACTCCTGTTCGATTTCATCCAAAATAACAAAATTATTACCGTTCGATGTATATTTGGCGTAATGAATTGCATGCATAAACGATTCCTTTTAAAAATTAAAAATTCAATAAAAGTAAGATGAAAGTAAATGGTTAAGCAGATTGATTAGAATGACTTTTTAGACAAACTGATTTATATGCACCAAAAATACTGACGAGAATAATGACACCACCCATTTTCTCATACAAACTTAATGATTCACCCAATATTAAAAATGCAAAAAAAGCAGCTGCGAGAGGATCAAGCAAGATACCAAGAGAAGAGAAAGATGGCGGGAAATTTGACATGGATGAAGTTAAACATGTCTGACCAATGACCTGACTGCCCCATGCCATAAAAAGCAACAGAAGAAAATTATGATATGAGCCGATGTGCATATTCAATTTAAATATCAGGCATAAGATCAATAAAATAAACATCCCGCCGATGCTCGACCAAAACATAATATCAATACTGCTGTAGTTTTTACCCAGTTTATTGACAATCAAAATATGGCCTGTGAAAAAAAATGCCGAAAGCAATGCAATCAGGTCGCCATAGAGATTCATTAAAGTAAATGCCGGTTTACACCCGCAAAGCATGATTAATCCGGCCAATGCAAATAAAACCCAAACCATTTCCTGACTGACACGTTTATTTGAAAATAAATAACCGATGGCAATAAAGACAGGCGAAAAATTTCCCAGTAAGGTGGCTGTCGTAACCGATGTAAATTTTAATGAAAGATAAAACGCTGACATATCCAGTGCAAATAATATTCCGGCTGCCATCAGCAGTACCATATCCCTGGATGCCGGAATCGATTTATTCGTTTTAGACAAGGCATTTCTGTTAAAAGGCTTCAGTAAAATAAACAGGGGAAATGCAAGCAATATTCGATAAAAAACAAGCAGCACCGCTGGCAGATCAATTAACTTTGCCATGACAGGCGCAATCCCGACAAGCACTGACCCTATGATCAATATCAGGAATGCCTTGTTAGTTTTGGCTGAATTCAATCCGTTCACGGTGTTGACCCTGCCCTGTCAAGTGATAAATCTGCTGGTACCAGTCGGGTGCGATCAAAAAATTTGTACCCAACATATAAAGCAATAAAAACAGGAATATTAATAAATGTACCTAATATGCTTTCCCAATTCAAATGGTCTGGCACCCCTATCTGTCCAATCATAATGGCACTACATAGCAGGATTGTAAAAAAAACACCGACTGGAAAAAATTTTGCACGAAATGGCAGAGATTCCAGTGTGTTGCCTTGCAACAACCAGGCTTTTCTAAAACGATAATGACTGATGGCAATACCCAGCCAGGCAATGAATCCTGATAGAGAGGATATATTAACGAGCCAGATAAAAATTTTCCCGCTCCCAAAAAGGGAGGTTAAAAATGTGATTCCACCGATCAGCGATGTCACCATTAATGCCATTAAAGGCACACCCTTCCTGGTGACCTTGCCAAATACGCGCGGAGCAATGCCTTTTTTCGCCATATACCAGAGCGTACGCGTCGATGTATACATACTGGCATTGGCTGCAGACAAAATGGCGGTTAATATCACCCCATTCAGGATGTTAGCTGCAGACGTCAAACCGGCCTCTTTGAAAACAATCGTAAAAGGACTCAGTGAAACCTTGTTATCCGCATTGACAAGTGAGGGGTCAGTATAGGGAATAATAAAAGTAATCACGACCATCGCCAAAATATAAAACACCAGAATTCTCCAAAAAATACTTTTGATTGCTTTCGGAATACTTTCGCGAGGATTTTTTGCCTCACCGGCTGTCACACCAAAAATTTCCGTTCCCTGAAAAGAAAAACCGGCAACCATCATGACCATCATAATGCCATACCAGCCGTGATGAAAAGGGGCATCGCCTCGTGTCCAGTTACTTAAATCAAACGGTCGATGATGACCAATGACGCCCGCAATCATCAGGAGACCTATGATAATAAAAATAATCACTGTCGTTATTTTAATCGCTGAAAAACTATATTCCATTTCCCCGTACAAACCGACTGAAAACAGATTTAACGCAATCATCAGGCCGAGAAACCCGCCACTCCAATACCAGACAGGAATATGGGGAAACCAGAATTGCATAATAATCCCGGCTGCAGACAAGTCAACTGCAACGGTAATTGCCCAGTTGAACCAGTAATTATAGGACATTGCAAAACCAAACGCCGGATTCACAAATCGGGTACAATACTCGCAAAAAGACCCTGTCACTGGATAAAGTGCAGCCATCTCCCCGAGGCTTGTCATTAAAAAATAAATCATCACGCCAACGACCAGAAAACCCAGTATTGCACCACCCGGGCCTGCTGTATAAATAGCATTGCCACTCCCCAGAAAAATTCCGGTGCCAATCGAGCCGCCTAATGCGATCATCGAAATATGTCGGGATTTCAGCCCACGTTGTAATTCAGTCATTGCATGCCTCGTCAAATAAATTGTTTAAAAATTGTATAAAGACACTTTCAGAAAATAATTTCAGCGGGGTTTTTTTATGAAATAGCAGGAAGGGATCAGAATTGATGTTGATTTTCAAAATTATAAAAAAACATTTTTCATTTTACAAGTAAATTATTATAAATACTTTACTTGTGTCATGCCAGCATGTTTTTAGCTGGCATCCAGTGCCTTCAATTTGA
>DATIJJ010000032.1:0-5074 GCA_035478795.1 Gammaproteobacteria bacterium
GTATCTAAATAATTGGTATCACTCTATTAAGATAAGGTACTTGAGGGCAAGGATTGTAGTAACCTGTTTTTAAAACTGCCTCCAAACGCTGGCATGATTTAGCAAGTTTGTCTTTCCACTCTTGCCAATTAGTTTCATCGATGTCCACTAATACTATTTTGCGTTCTGGCGTCAGCACAGGATAGTGCTGAAAAAAATTTTCGTCTTCTTTTATTTTCTTCGCTGAAATACAAAAGTCGTACCAGCCATCAATAATCCATGCGTCATCATTCCAGGTATTTAACTGATGCAATTTACCCTTTTGTCGATTAACAACAATATAAAAATGGCCATCATAATTTTTTCCTTCTTGATGTAACCATTCAATTTTCATGTATTGTCCGGTTTGAATTAATTTCATCAAAACAATGGCAGAAATACTGACACAGTCATGCACATTGTTCTTCACACCATAAATACCCCGCAAAATCGATTCATTAAGAACACTATTATTAGTTGGATGATAACATTGAAAACTATTCCTGGTTTGTGCCATGTATTGGTTATAGCGATCTTCTAATCGACAATCTTCATTCATTTTTTTCGAAAAAAATAATTGATTTCCTGTTAATTCAAGAGGAAAATTTTGGAAATGACTTTTATGAAACAAAGCTAATATAAAACCTAATAAACTAAAATCGATAAAACTGTTTGAAGAACGTTTTTCTGTATCTTGAACTAGTAGTAATGAAAAGCCTACCAGTAAGGAGAACACTAGCAAACTTCCCATTTTTACAGCTTTAATTGATAAACTATTTTTTTCACTGTTCAAAGCCAAAACGCGTTGATAATACGCTTCTTTACCATTACCACAGATTTGTAGCTCATTCGAGGTTATTGGTTGAGCTAATCGGCGATTGATGATGTTACTTCGCGTGATAAGAGTTGTTATCTCTTTATAAACTCGCTTGCAAACGTCTTCAATTATCAGATAGTTAGTTAACTGGTGGTCTGTTTTCATATTGTTTATAAACGATTAATAATGCTGAATTAGGGTTTGTTGACAATTATTACAAAATTATCCGCGAGTTGATAGAGCACCCACTTAAAGATAATGGGACAGCAGGGTCAATACTCGCTCCGCCCATTGATGCACGGGAGAAAATGTCATATTCATTTCCTTCTTGAAAATCAGGAATCATTGCTCTCATAATAGTCAGGATTTTAATACGGTATCCTAAGGAATTAAATATGTTTGCTGTCATTTATCGGGCTTTTATTAAACCAGGTCTTGAATCAACCTACCAGAAAGCCTGGCGAGAGGTTGCCTCCTGGTTTATTAAACACCGTGGAAGCTATGGCTCATCTCTTCACAAAACAGAAGATGGTATGTGGCTTGCCTACTCTCGCTGGCCTGATAAGGCCACTCGAGATGCTTCCTGGCCTGGAGAAAATGCACCAGCTGATGTTTTGCCAGAGCAAGTGAAAAATGCAATCATAACTATTCAGACTTGCATTGATCAAACAAGGAAACTGCCTGACATCTGTATGGAAGTCGTTGACGACTTATTGCATAACAATTCGCTTCAATGCGTTAAATGATAAATAACATCAAGAAACAATACACCGTCAAAGCGACCGTCTTGCTGGAAAATTCTTTCTGGGTAGGCATATTCGAAAGAACTGATAAAGCAGGATATGCAGTAGCACGAAAAGTTTTTGGTGGTGAGCCATCTGATGCTGAATTGTATGAATTTGTTCTCACTCATTTTAATGAATTGAAATTCACAAAACCAGAGCAGTTCAAGCTCGTTATCAAAAGAAAAAACCACAAGCGCATGCAGCGCGATGTTCGGCGTGAAATGGAAAAAGCAAAGTCTGACTTGCCGAGCACAACCCATGCACAGGAAGTACTAAGACTTGATCTTGAAAAAAATAAAAAATTGAAAAAAATCACCTCTAAATCTGAAAAAGAAGCCAGACTGGAAGAAAAGTTTTTACAGAAACAGGCAAAAAGAAAAAAGAAACATCGTGGACATTGATAATACTTGTATCATGTTTTAGAATGACCCACATTGATTACACAGGGAGAAAAAATCATGCGTATCCACACCATCATCCATGCACCTTTTGAACAACCCGGTGTTATAGAAAGTTGGGCGCACAACCAGGGTTATGATCTTTCCGCAACGCATACCTACAAAGATGAAAAATTACCGGATGCATCCCTGATCGATTTTCTTATCGTGATGGGCGGCCCGCAAAGCCCTCTTCAATTAGACAAATATCCTTATTTACGAAATGAAATCACTTTAACAAAACAGATGATTGATCAAAACAAAGCGGTGTTAGGTATCTGTCTCGGCGCCCAGATTATTTCTGAAAGTCTAGGCGCAAAAACAGAGCGCAGTCCACACAGAGAAATTGGTGTTTATCCAATTCAGTTAACAAAAGATGGCGAGCATGATCCGGTTTTTAAAAACTTTCCTCAATCATTTGATGTGATGCATTGGCATAATGACATGCCCGGCCTGCCGGAAGGACGTGCATTACTGGCATACAGCGAAGGATGTCCACGTCAGGTAATCCGATATAACGATCGGGTTTATGGTCTGCAATGCCATCTTGAAATGACAACAGAACTCGTGAAAGGAATGACTGAGCATTGTGGAGACGATTTAAAACCCGGTCAATTTGTTCAGGAGTATAAAAGTTTATTGGCAAGCGATATGTCAGAGATCAATAAAAAAATGGTTGTTATTCTCGATTATCTGGCAAGTTTAATTAAGCAGACGCGTTCATTTGAAAGCGCTGCCTTTAAAACCCACGCGGACCAGGAATGATAAAAAGTCCATATAAAAATACAAAGAAAAGTTATGCCATTATTGGAACTGGCGCTATAGGTGGTTATTGCGCTGTGAAATTACAGCAGGCAGGGTTTGATGTGCATTGCCTGCTGGGTCATGATTATTTATCTGTAAAAGAGACAGGTTTGACGATTATAGAAAATGACATGCCCGTTACCGTTTCGGTCAATGCATATAATGATATCCATAACATGCCGCCCTGCGATGTTATCCTGATTACCTTGAAAACCACTGCGAATCACATATTAAAAGACGGCTTAAAAAATATGGCAGGAAAAAATATCATAATTGCCATGCTTCAAAATGGGATTGGCATGGAAGCAGAACTTGCTGAATTTATCGAACCACAAAAAATTGTTGGCGGCACGTGCATTTTAAAAGTAACCAAAATTTCGCCCGGAACAATCAGGCATTTTGGACATGGCATCACTGAGTGGGCACAGTATTTCCCTGATGAAAACAAGCGTCTTATTTCAGAAATCGCAAAAGAAATCGCCGGGGATTTTAAGTTGGCCGGCTTTAACAGCACTGCATCACCCCATTTACCCACCATCAAATGGAAAAAAATTGCATCCAACATACCTATCAGTGGACTATCTGTGGTGCTAAATACTTCAACGAAGGAACTGGTTGAAACCCCATCAAGCCTCGATCTTCTGAAAAGAATGACGAGAGAAGTGATTGATGCTGCAAAAATATGTGGCGCAGAAATTCCGGATGATTTTTATGAATTTCGACTTGGTGTATTCGAATCATTTAAAAAAATGCAGGAAAACTACCCAAGCATGAAGGGTGATTTCGATGCCAGAAAACCGCTTGAGTTACATGCCATTTATGAAAATGCTATTAATATCGCAAAAAAGCACCATGCTCCCATGCTATTATCTGAAATGCTTTATCTTCAGTTATGTTATCTTGATGCCAAAAACCGGGCATTAATGCAGAAACATTCAGGGGAAATCACCAAATAAGTGTTGATAAATATAGTAAGTGGACTTACTATATAGCCATTTGGAGGTTACCTATGTGGCAAGAATCCTGGAGCACGACTGTTACAGACCTGACGCCAGAACAAATCTGGAAAATATGGTCAGATATGAGCATTCGTCATGAATGGGACGATGATACCGAATGGGCAAAAATGGAAGGTCCTTTTAGAAAAGGTGCCATTTTTTATATGAAAATAAAAAAAGGGCCAAAACTCAAAATGATCATTACTGAATGCAAGCCTTATGAAAAATTCACTGACACCTATTACTTTCCTTTTGCGAGACTCGATGGCACTCACCAAATGGAAAAAACAACGGATGGCTTGCGCATTACAACTACCATTAAAATGACGGGCCCTCTTCGATGGATCTGGCGAAAGCTGGTTGCTGAAAAAATTGTTTCAACTCTGCCGCATCAAACCGGACTGTTGATTGAGCTTGCTCGAAAATCAGGAAATTCCTGATGAAAAAATCAATGAATTTTCAGTTTAAACATCCTGATCAAAGTCCCGGTTTTTTGCTTTGGCAACTGACAAATCAATGGCAGCGATTACAAAGGAATGCGCTGTCAAAGCTGAATTTAACACATGGGCAATTTGTCGTACTTGCCAATGTATTGTGGCTATCTTCGTTGCCTGACAACATTGTCACCCAACAACAGGTAGGCGATCACGCAAAAATCGACAAGATGTCCATGTCTGATCTGGTTACTACCTTAATTGAAAAAAAATTATTGAAACGATCCACTCATAAAAATGATAAACGTGCTTACTCGCTACACTTAACCAGTAAAGGCCATAAACAGGTATTAAAAGCAATTCCTGTTGTTGAAGGAATTGATAAGCTTTTTTTTACGAAAGAAACTACTGAGCTGGTTAAGCTGGCATCTCATTTGCGGCATCTTGTTGATCAGTAACTACCTGACACTTCAACCGTGCGTCATCCCGTTATGCTTCTAAACAAGACCCAGCGCCTTTCTTTCATCAACTTTTTTAAAAAATGCTTTTAAAGGCACCGGGTCCCGCTTGAAGAGCGTCGCGGGATGACGCACGGTTGAAGATGAGATTTAAAAATTATCGCTGTCTTCTCTCTCGCCAGGATCTTCTGCAAAACGAAGCATATAACCATCCGGGTCTTGTACTATAAATTGGCGATTGCCCAGCTCTACATTGTTCGCTCTATACCATTTTTCTTCTATCGGTAAAAAAATCACAGCCCCATATTTTTTAACACAGTCAT
>DATIJJ010000033.1:0-9614 GCA_035478795.1 Gammaproteobacteria bacterium
GCTCTTCAAGCGGGACCCAGCGCCTTTTTTCATTGATTTTTTTAAAATGCTTTTAAAGGCGCTGGGTCCCGCTTGAAGAACGTCGCGGGATGACGCACGGATAGGGTTCAATTTAAAAATAGAGATGTGTGTACATCATGACAAGGCTCAGAATGACAAGGTTCGCAATGACGCTTCTAATAACAGCACCTTGTGAACAGTTACTTTTTTTACTATGCATTTTTTACCGGCTTTTCCTTAACCCACAATTCCATAAATTCATTCACCGGCATTTTTTCAAGTTTTTCCTGATTTAAAAAAAGTGCCGTCATTTCTGTTGTTTTTTCTTTTGGAAAATGCAACGCAAAACTCGTTTCAAATTTTTTGATGAGCAAGGGAATGCCTTCCTCGCGTCGACGTTTGTGACCCACCGGATAATTAATCTGAATTTTTTTCGTGTGCGTACCATCTTTAAAATAAATTTGCATGGCGTTTGCAATGGAACGTTTGTCCGGATCCATGTAATCCTGACTAAATTGCGGATCTTCAACGACTTGCATCATATCACGTAACCGGTCGATGCGCGGGTCATTTGCAAACGCATCATCGTAATATTCCGCCGTTAAATTGCCAAATAATAATCCGGCCGCGGCCATGTATTGCAAACAATGATCACGATCCGCGTAATTATACAAAGGACCGGTTTTATTAATAATGCGAATCGCGGATTCTTGCGTGGTTAACACAATTTTTTCAATTTTATCGAGACGGTGAATCACTTCATCGTGCAATTCAATCGCACACTCCACCGCTGTTTGCGCGTGAAATTCGGCCGGGTAGGAAATTTTAAACAGAATGTTTTCCATGACGTAGGAACCGAGTGGTCGTGGTAACGAAAACGGTTTTCCCTTGAATAACACATCGTAAAATCCCCATGTTTTGGCAGTTAGCGCACTCGGACAACCCGTTTTATCTTTTTTAACAAGCCAGGCAAGACGCACTGCACGGCTCGTCGCATCGCCTGCCGCCCAGGATTTGCGTGAACCGGTATTGGGCGCGTGGCGATAGGTTCGTAAACTCTGGCCATCAAGCCACGCATGCGACACGACATTGATAATGTCTTCTTCGCTCCCCCCCAAAAGCTGCATTGCAATCGCGGCAGATGCGACTTTGACGAGAATCACGTGATCAAGACCCACACGATTAAAACTGTTTTCAAGCGCGAAAATACCCTGGATTTCATATGCCTTGATCATCAGGGTCAGGACATCACGCATCAAAACCGGCGGTTTTTTTCGGGCAACATTTTTTCGACTGATGTAATCGGAGACAGCCAGAATCGCACCCAGATTATCGGAAGGGTGTCCCCATTCCGCAGCAAGCCAGGTGTCATTAAAATCCAGCCAGCGAATTAAGGTTCCAATGTTAAACGCAGCGAGGATTGGATCCAGTTTGTAATGCGTTCCAGGGACGCGAGCACCGTGCGGTACACGCGTATTTAGCACAATCGGGCCGAGCAGCCGGGTGCATTCCACATGACTTAAGGCAAGAAAGGCAGAACTTAATGCATCCATTAAACAATAACGCGCAGTGGAATAGGCGAGATCACTCTGGATGGTGTGGTTGGCAACGTAATCAGCTATTGCAACACATTCTTGATCGGGTGCAGGACGTAAATTATTATCAGCCATTATTTTATCTCACTGACAGAAGGTAAAATGCGTGATTCAGGACCGGTGTAATCGGCTTCCGGGCGAATCAAACGATTATCACGGCGTTGTTCAATAATGTGCGCGCTCCAGCCGGATAAACGCGACATCACAAAAATCGGCGTAAAAAGTGCTGTCGGAATACCACAAAAATGATAGGCCGTCGCACTGTAAAAATCCAGATTCGGAAACAGGCGTTTTTCACTCCATAAAATGTGCTCGATGCGTTCCGAAACGGGATAGAGATAGCCATCTTTTGCCTGTTCGGATAATTTTTTCGACCATTCCTTGATAATATCTGAACGCGGATCGGATAATTTATACACGCGATGGCCAAATCCCATGATTTTGGTTTTGTTGGCAAGCAGCGTCAGGATGGCGCGTTCTGCTTCATCCGGATTTTTAAAACGCGCAATGAGTTCCATCGCGGCTTCATTCGCACCGCCATGCAAGGGACCGCGCAAGGTACCAATGCCGGACACAATCGCGGAATAAAAATCGGATTCGGTAGAGGTCGTCACGCGGGCGGCAAAAGTGGAGGCGTTAAATTCGTGTTCAGCGTATAAAATGAGCGAGACGTCAATCGCACGCGCATGGGCCGGATCGGGACTCGTATCATGCAACAGACGAAGAAAGTGGCTGGCGATGGAACTTTCATCCGTAGTGGTTTTAATGCGTCTGCCAGTTTGATGAAATTGATACCAGTACAGCAACATGCCGGGTGTGCTTGCAATCAGTCGGTCAGCAATATCTTCCTGTCGGTATTGCCTCGATTCAGGTTCGAGCGTACCCAGCATTGAACAGGCAGTGCGAAGCACATCCATCGGATGCGTTTTGCCAGGAATGCTTTCAAGAACCGACTTCAATGGATCCGGTAATTCGCGTAATAACATGAGTTTTTCGCGATACGCCTGTAATTCGCGAGCGGTTGGAAATTCGCCGTAAATCAGTAACCAGGCGACTTCCTCAAATGTGCTGTGTGCGGCGAGATCATGGATATCATAGCCCCGATAGGTCAGACCCACTCCTTCCTTGCCCACGGTACTGATGGCAGTGTTACCGACCACGAGCCCTTCGAGACCACCCTTTTTTTGAGTCATTTCTGTTTTTCCTTAAGAAAAAGTTCATCCAGTTTTTTTTCGTAATCATAATAGTTCAGGGCATGGTACAGCTCTTCCCGGGTTTGCATGTGAGAGAGGATTTTCTGCTGTGTGCCATCGTTGCGAAGGGTTTGATAGACCGCTAATGCAGCCTGACTCATGGCACGAAATGCACTGAGCGGATAAAGCACCAGGCGAACACCGGCTGTTTTAAGTTCATCTGTCGTAAATAAGGGCGTGACACCAAATTCCGTCATGTTGGCGAGAACGGGAACCGGGCATTGTGCTGTGACCGTTTTGTAGTGTGATAAATCCGTGGCGCCTTCAAGAAAAATCATATCCGCACCGGCTGCAACATAATGCAGGATGCGATCGAGTGTTTTGGGTAATCCTTCGGAAGCGAGTGCATCGGTTCTCGCCATGATCACAAAATCCGGATCGGTTCGGGCGTCGACCGCTGCCTTGATGCGGTCAACCATTTCGGTTGTTTCGACCATGGCTTTTCCCGGGCGATGGCCGCAGCGTTTGGCTTGTACCTGATCTTCAAGATGAACGGCTGCAACATCAGCCCTGATCATTTCACGAATGGTGCGGGCGATATTAAATGCACTGCCAAAGCCGGTATCTACATCCACCAGTAACGGTGTGTCAACGCGGGATGTAATCCGACGGGCATCTTCCAGGACATCGTTAAGCGTTGTGATACCTAAATCAGGCAAGCCGAACGACGCATTGGCAACACCGGCACCCGAAAGATAAATGGCGTGATAACCGGATTGTGTAGCGAGCAGGGCGGAATAAGCATTGATGGTACCGACAATCTGAAGTGGATTTTCTTTTGATAATGCATCACGAAACCGTTTCCCTGCGCTCATGTGTGCCTCCTGCTTAAGCTCTGACGATTTTCCAGCGGGGCAGGTGGTTTGTCAACGAGAAATACGTACGTTTTTTTTGTTGGGGAGTTGCATAAATCAGGCCTCAATCGAAGTGTCATCCTGAGGCATCTTCTCGCCGAAGGATCATCGGCTATTTATAAAGACTTTTTTGCGAGAGCTTGTGGATAGCAGTGGATCCTTCGGCGAGAAGATGCCTCAGGATGACGCGCGGATAAAGGAAAGTAAAAAAAGAAAAGGGCAGACATCAAATGTCTACCCTTGACGACTTTGTTGCTTAGGCAAAGTGGTAGTTCAAGCCAACCATGAACTGGTTGTCGGATGGGTTGTAGTTAGCGCTGCCGCTACCTACGCCAGCCAACGTTACGTTGTTGCTGAATGAACCGTAGTTGGTGTGGTTGAATTCAGTTCTAACGCTCCAGCTTGGGTAGAATGTGCTTTCAATACCCAGACCGTAGTTGAAGCCACCGCGCCAGCTGGATTTGCTGACACTGCCAAGGCTGACGCCGTTAAACATCGCACTGGCCTGACCTTTAATACGAGCCTGTTCATAACCTAAACGAACGTACAGCAAGGTAGCATCGTTCAGTCTCAAACCTGGCAACAGACTGACACCCCAGCTTCCGTTTACAGAAGTTTTGGTGTAAAGGCTGTCGACACCTGTGGAAAGATAGGTGTGGTTCGTGTTTGTTGATGTGCTTGCGCCACTGGTATTTACAAACAATTCACCAGCGAGGTAGTACATTTCGTTAAAGTACTGACCGTAACCGCCGAACAGACCACCGACCCAACCGGTTGCATTCAAGGCTGGATTTGTGCTGAAGGTCTCTGTTGCAGTTCTGGCACTGATGTTGTTACGGGTACGATATGAATCATAACCCAATTGCGCACCAAGGTAGAAACCATCTTTAATCATCAGCGGAGTCGGACAAGGAGCCATGGCTTCGCCTTTGTAGTTTTCACCTTTGTAGGAGCCTGCAAAGCAAGCCGTGGTTGCAACTAACAATACAGCGCTCGAAATTAACGAGTGTCGTAGTTGTTTTTTCATCAATATATCTCCTTATATTTGATAACTAAGTTTGTTCCTCATCTTGATTATCGCGGATCGGTATCAAAGAGGTTCAAGACACTAATTTATTTCAATATTTGACAATGAGCAAGTTTTTTTAACCAAATTATTTATAAAATTGTATTTTTATGATGATCCCACAGGGGAAAATACCTGGTAGCACGGGTTAAGGGAAGGGTTAGTACGGAAGATTTTGTGCATTTAAACCATGGCGATTGTTAAAACAGCGGGAAAAACTTTTTATTTTTGGGTGAAACAGGCGCGAGCTGCATGAGTAATTGTTTGCCATTTTAAATTCTTCAGGGTATATATTAATCTTTTAAAAAGGAGAAATTAAAATGCGTAATAAAAATGAGTGGATTGAAGGCTTGTTAGATCGTTTTCCAGAAGGTGATAAAGTGCGTGCCCAGGAATTGTTATCCGACTATTGGGAGTGTGCAAAAATTTTATCGATGGATCTCGAAAAAGATATCAGTCCTATTCCTTATACGGTAGGGGGAATCGTGAGCGTCATTGCCCTTGAAAGTTTGACCAGTCTTGATCCGATATCAAAAGCTCTGATAACTGTTACCGGCAGTCTTATGGCGAGCGAGCTCACGACAAAACAGACAGAAAAAAATGTAGCTGATCAGGCAGTAGGGAGTTCTCCATTTATTCATCGCCTGCAAGGCGTGTTAACAGCATCGCCTGACTCATTGTCCGATAATTTATCTCAATTACAATATCAGCTTTCTTTTGTCAGGAGAGCAGTCACCGTTAAAAACGGGGCGGGTATAGTTGGAGGAGCGCTGGGTGGGATTGCCGGTTATTGCCTTGCGCCTTTGGAGAGTTATCCTGAGGATAAGGGAGTGATTGCCATGGCGAATTCAAATGTTTATGCAATGGTTGGGCATACTGCTGCTCGTGCTCTTGTACGGGTCGGGCTTTATAAGATGGTTCCTGATGAGAATAAATCAGAACCGGCTCCAACAAATGGATTGCGCCGACGTCCAGGTCGACGTTCAGGAGAGTAAGTCGGTCTGGTCAGTCATTTATGTCATTATCCGTCATGCACATGGCGGATAATGATGATGGAATCGGTCAGATTGAAATTTTCCTGATTCTTTCAGCTTCACGAATACCCGACAAATAAGCGCCATGCGTAGTCGATGGACAGGTTGAACAAGTGGCTTCGCCGGCAAAAAATAATTTATTACCAATGGGCTCAGCGAGCGCGTCATAATCCGCGCTTGTTGATCCTGTTTTGAAATAGGAATAAGAGCCATAGCTAAACGGATCTTCTGACCATCTTGTTATGATAAAAGACTCCGGATCAGGAAGATCAGTGGTAAAGTGATTTCGAAAATTTACCATGATTTTTTTTATTATTTCTTCATCTGGCTGTTTTTCCAGTTGAAAGGCGGATTCGCCGCCTGTATATCCGACAAGAACAGGTTGTGACATCAGCGGTGCCAGATTAATAAAAATGCTTGTTGATGATGGATCAAATTCGGTAAAAAGCAACGCATGTTGTTTTTCGGGCCAGAATAGTTTTGGAAATTTGATTGCAGTGATATTGAGTAATCCCATACCGACAGACTGAATAGCCTTTAATTTATTTTTCGGAAGAGGCGGGTTGAATTGCACGCTATTTTTCTGCAAAACGCCTATCGGCAGTGTGATAATCACGAGATCGGCAAACATGGAAGTATCCTGTGTGACTATCTCTACCTGATTTTCATGATAATTAATTGCCTTGACAGTCGTATTTAAATCAATCCGACATTTTTTTGCGAGTCCTTCAATGATGGGTTGATAGGTTGTAGTCAAAAAGCAATTCTCGCCCGGCCACATTTTTGCATCGCCATACGTGCGTGCTGAAAGACTGGCTGCATCAGCACCTTCATAACTTGCTATGGATTTTAATTTACGATCAAACAGGGATTGTTCCAATGCTGACATTTGTTCAAAGGGTGTGAGGCGGTCAAGTGCTGCAGATAATGAAATATCGGATGTTTCGTGACAGGCCAATTTTTTGGCGTTGTCGAGACAGGCATTGAATTCGACTTCAAATTTTTCTATTTCAGACGGAGGAACAGGCAATCCTTTTTTATCAAATACCGTGATTTGATCTGAATCAATCGGAACCATTTTTGCATTAAACTGTTTTGCAAGTGCTGTCATGGGATTATTTTCATCGCCATGAATCCATCCGGCGCCTTTTCCGAACGGAATGCCTAATGAATAGTCTGTCTCGATGCGTCCGCCTGCGCGGTTTCTGGCTTCAAGAATTCTGGCGTCAAAGCCAAGTTCTGTCAGTCGGGTGCAAGCGGCAAGGCCTGCCATGCCGGCTCCGATGATGATGATTTTTTTCATGCGTTGTCGTCTCTGCCATTCCTGCGGGCAAGGATCAATTTTTTTGGAGGGGTTGTCAACTTGAATCAAATAAGGACAGATTAAAAACCGCACAAATAAAAGCGGCCTTAGCCGTGAATAGTGAGCAAATCCGATTTTATTGGGAGTTGGGATATGCTCTGCTTGAAAAACAGAAAATTCATAAATGGGGGGATAGCTTTTTGGTCCAATTTTCTCATGATATACGTGCTGCAAACCCGGGTATGCAGGGGTTTTCAGTTTTTAATCTTAAAAGAATGCGTCGGTTTGCCATTCACTATCCAATTACACATGTGCGGAATTTTCTTATTGAATTGGGTCAGGGATTTGCATTTGTCGGTTCACAAGTGCCAATTTCGATAGATGACCAGGAATTTTTCATCGATCTGCTTTTTTATCATTTGCATCTTCGTTGTTTTATCGTGGTCGAGTTAAAGGCAAATAATTTTAAACCGGAATATACCGGGCAATTGGGTTTTTATCTTGCTGCAGTGGATGATCTGATGAAAAAGGAAAGTGATAATCCAACAATCGGAATTTTGTTATGCAAATCGAAAAATAAAATTGTGGCAGAATACGCATTGCGTGGGATGAAAGCACCGATCGGGATTTCTGAATATGTATTATCGAAAGCTGTTCCCAATGAATTGAAATCAAGTTTGCCAACGGTTGAGCAAATGGAAAATCTGTTGAATGAAATGTGTGAAGAGAGGGAAATATGAGCAATCAGCTTGCAAGAGATCAACAGCGATCATTTTTAAATCTTGCCTTCAACTGTGCGTCATTCCGTCGTGCTTTTAGACGGAACCCAGTGCCTTTAGAGGGGGGCTTGCCCCGTTTTTTTTAGGCGCTTGACTTTTGTGTTCAATTGTTTATCATTCTCAGTTCTTTAGGATAAATACAAATCACGGAGGGCATTTTAAATAAAAACGAGGTTTTCCCATGCGCGCTATTATTCGATCTGTTTTGTTGTCGATCCCCTTTTTATTGGCGGGTTGTGCAACAATCATTTCCGGTACGACTCAATTGATTAACGTTCAGGCGATAGATAAAAACACACACGCATCTGTTCCTGATGCAAAATGTACACTGACAAACTCAAAAAACGTGACGTACCTCGTGGATAGCAATCCAGGTAGCGTGAATGTTTCGAGAGAATACGGGGGATTACAGGCCCATTGTTCCGCGAAAGGTTACCGTCAAACCGGTGTGGGCACTGGCTCAAGTTTCAATGCCTGGACGCTGGTTGATATTATTTTCTGGCCATCCTTTTTTGTTGACGCTGCAACCGGTTCAGCAAAAAAATATCCGTCGCATGTTACGGTGTTGATGGAAAGAAATTAGTGTTGTAATGATAACCCGGGTGAAGCAGTGGCGGATCCCGGGTTTTTTAATTAAAAATGAAAGTCGCATTGAATCAAGTTGAGTTACAGTCTAAAATCCTTGCTATCCTCGATATAAAAAATCATCTTCTGCCGCATGTTAATATTTTATTCATTACATCCTCTCCTCAAGCAATAGCCCTCAGTTAAACAATATTACAATATTAAAATTTGCAATTCGGACGATTTTGACCGATAATTCAGGAGTGGCAATCTATGAAAGGATCAGAGTTTGTTAAAAAAATTAAGACATTAGGTAAAGAAAAAGGAATTACAGTCAATTTCATGGAAGCACGTGGCAAGGGAAGCCATTCTACACTCGTATATGGAAATCGTTTTACGATTATTCGCAATCTGAAGGATGAGCTCAAAACAGGCACATTTAATGCGATGTTAAAACAGTTAGGTATTAATAAAAAAGAATTGAGGTGAAAATATGAATAATCAATTTCGTTATCCAGTGAAGTTAACAAAGCAAAAGGAAGGGGGATATCTGGTGCAATTTCCTGATTTGCCAGAGGCAATCACTCAAGGTGATGACATGGAAGACTCGCTAAATCAGGCGATGGATTGTCTGGAAGAAGCAATTGCGTATCGCATTACTAACCGGCTTGAAATTCCTGCTCCCAGCCAGAAAAAAAGGAGTAAATACGTTTCGTTGCCTACTACATTTGCTGTCAAACTGGCTTTATATCTTGCAATGAAAGAGAGCAGGACAACCAATATGTCATTAGCTTTGAAATTGGATTGTGATGAAAAAGAAATCCGCAGGTTACTTGACCCGCATTATCCTTCCAAGTTACCGCGTATTGAACAGGCGTTAAATCAGTTGGGGAAAAGATTGCAGGTGGAAATTGTTTCTTACTGATGCAGCCCGAATATTTTTGAGGCTCTGCGACAGAGCCTCAAAAACAGTGATTTCTGGTCACGTTTAAAATTTACAACTGGTTACCGGATTTTATGTTGCTGTTTAACACGAGGCTCTCAAAATCATTATTCGCAGCATTAACAATCAGTAACGCATTATTTAACTTATAGAAAACAACACAATATTGCTTGCCATCATTCCAGTGCTCCCAGGTGACGCACACCTTGCCGTCCGAATTTAT
>DATIJJ010000034.1:0-5992 GCA_035478795.1 Gammaproteobacteria bacterium
AGGGACCATGGTGGATGGTGCGCGAATTTATTCTGCGCATGCGTATACACTGGCGCTCAGCTTATTGCCGCTGGGTATTTTTCTCGGGATAGTGTGTACCTTGTGTTTGCGGGAAACGCATTGTGAAATTCATGTGGAAGACAGCGGGAATTCGTAAATTTAAATCGTTATCATTTACGGCTCACTGATCCCTATCCTTGCGTCATCCCGCCGTGCTTCCAGGCGGGACCCAGCGCCTTTCGTTCAGCAAAACACGAATCGATTTATAACCGGCTTCTTGGAAGCTCAAAATTGGATTGATCATTCTGATAAGCCGCATCCGAATCCGGTTTTCTTGCGCGCTCTTTTTCATTTTCAACCGGAGACCAGAGAAGCAGTCCGCCCATCGCAGCATAACCCAGGCTACGCATCACTTTTCCTTTTGGCGTCACGTCATCATTCTGATCTTTCTGCCCATCTCCATTCGCTTCTCTTATTGCTTCAAGAAGCGACGACACGCTATTCGCCCAAAAAAACAGGCCCATTCCTGCATTAAACAATCTACGCCCTGTTATCGCCATACCATCCCCTCTTTGCGTTATTTATCCAATCACAACCATCTCAAAATCATCCTTTGTTGCACCGCATTCCGGGCATTGCCAGGCCATAGGCACATCGTCCCACCGCGTACCGGGAAGAATACCATCCTCCGGCCAGCCCTTTTCTTCATCATAAATATAACCACACAACAAACACATATACCGCTTGTAAGACATTTGTTTCTCCTCGCGTCCATTTCAACTATAATCAGCCGCGCAAATTATACTTCATGATGAGCCATCCTGTTAACGGAGAATTTGAATGTCCCGATCAAGCGATTTATTCGCCCGTGCCAGACACACCATTCCAGGCGGTGTCAACTCACCCGTCCGCGCATTTAACGGCGTGGGGGGCGATCCGCTTTTTCTAAAGGCCGGCCATGGAGCGTATGTCATTGATGCGGATGATAAAGAATATGTGGATTATGTCGGATCGTGGGGACCGATGATTGCAGGACATGCCCATCCGCATATTGTGAATGCCGTCACTGAATGCGTCAAAAAAGGGTTAAGTTTTGGTGCACCGACAGAGGGCGAAATTCGTCTGGCTGAAAAAATCGGCGAACTCATGCCCTCCATCGAACAAGTGCGCATGGTCAACTCCGGGACGGAAGCCACCATGAGCGCCATTCGCCTCGCCCGGGGTTTTACAAAACGCAACAAAATCATCAAATTTGCCGGTTGTTATCATGGCCATTCTGATTCGCTGCTCGTGCAAGCTGGCTCAGGCGCACTGACTCTCGGCATACCGAGTTCCGCAGGCGTCCCTGACAGTATCGTGCAACACACGCTGGTTGCAGAATTCAATCAACCCGATACCGTAAAAATTTTATTTGAAAAATACCCCGATGATATCGCTGCCATCATTGTCGAACCCGTCGCTGGCAACATGAATTGCGTACCACCCGCACCCGGATTTTTATCTGCCTTGCGCGCACTGTGCGATACGTACGGCAGTGTGCTGATTTTCGATGAGGTAATGACGGGTTTTCGTGTGGCATTGGGCGGTGCACAAGATTATTATCAGGTCAAACCTGATTTGACGACATTGGGTAAAATTATTGGCGGCGGCATGCCTGTGGGTGCATTCGGCGGGCGAAAGGATATTATGCAATGCATTGCGCCACTCGGTCCCGTCTATCAGGCAGGTACGTTATCAGGAAATCCGGTCGCGATGGCAGCAGGTCTTGCGAGTCTTGAACTCATTTCAGCACCGGGTTTTTTTGACAAAATCACACACACTACAAAACAGCTCCTGCATGGTTTGACTGAACGGGCGCATGCGGCTGACATTCCTTTTCTGACAACATCCGTCGGCAGCATGTTCGGTCTTTTTTTTACGGATGCAACCGAAATAAAAACATATCATGACGTTAAACAATGTGACGTCACACGTTTCAAACCCTTTTTTCACGGCATGTTACAGGAAGGTATTTATCTTGCACCATCCGCTTTTGAAGCCGGTTTTGTTTCATCGATGCACGGAGAAAAAGAAATCCGGAAAACATGGGCGGCGGCTGAAAAAACATTTGCAGCGCTTAAAGTGCCGGCTTGATGACAGCCAGTATCACGATTGCAATCAAAAACACGGTGGGCATTTCATTCAGCCAGCGATAAAAAACCGGGCCGTGTCTGTTTTTATCCCGCAAAAAATCATGCAGTAATTTGCCGAGATAAATATGATAGAACACCAGCAACAAAACGAGAGCCAGCTTGATTTGCAACCAGGTCATTTGTAAATACGCTGCAGGATGATTCCAGATCATCCCAAGGCCAAAAAAAATCGTCAATAATGCACCTGGCGTCATGATGGCATAAAACAATTTTTTTTCCATGATTTTAAAACGATCCTGGCTGATCCTGTCATCGGCGCTCGCATGGTAAACGTATAATCGCGGCAGGTAAAACAACCCGCCAAACCAGGTGACCATAAAAATAAGATGAAACGCCTTGAGCCAGAGCATGGAATCTCCTTCCTGTTTCTTGCATGAGCCGTATTATGTATAATGCTTTGCTTAAAATACAGAGGTAACTTGCGTGAGTGCACCCTTAATCTTCACCCTGAATGCAGCAGCCAAAGTCCGGGAATTGATCCTGGAAGAAGGCAATTTCAATTTAAAATTACGAGCTTATGTGACAGGCGGCGGTTGTTCGGGATTTCAATACGGTTTTACTTTTGATGAAACGGTGAATGAAGATGATACGGTCATCACCAAAGTATTGGATGACGATAAATCCGATGAAGAAGGTGAAGGTGGCCATGCCGTGCAATTATTGGTTGATCCCATGAGTTTTCAGTATTTGGCGGGGGCCGAGATTGATTATAAAGAAGATATTGAAGGGGCCCAGTTTATTATTCGCAATCCAAACGCCAAAACCACCTGTGGTTGCGGGTCATCGTTTTCAGCATAAGGAATTCAATCACAATGCGTAATATTATCCATACGGAAAAAGCACCGGCTGCCATTGGCAGTTATTCCCAGGGTGTTTTTGCCGGTAACCTGTTGTTTCTTTCAGGTCAGGTGCCGCTGGATCCCCAAACCATGACCCTGGTCGAAGGCGATATTTCACGACATGTCGTCCAGGTCTTTGAAAATATTAAAAACGTATTGGAAGCAGCTCATAGCACGCTCGATAATGTTGTCAAATTGACAGTCTATCTCACTGATTTATCGGATGTTCATGCAGTGAATGAAGGGATTGCCCATTACTTTAAACAACCTTTTCCGGCGCGGACGACCATTCAGGTGGCCGGGTTACCCAAAAATGCTCGTATCGAAATCGAGGCCATCGCCATTAAAAATGAAAAATGAGCGTCTGTTAAGCAAATCTTAAGGATTTGCTAATAAAACATTAAGACTCGTTCTGTAAGATGTACAAATAATACACATCCTACAAAACGAGGTCTGCCGTGAAAAAATTAATCGCCACAACCGCTTGCGCTCTGATGACATCACTCAGCCCATTGGCTAAAGCTGATCCTGCCGCAAACCTGCAGATTAAAATATCGGGCACCAGCCAAAGCAATACTTACTTCCTCTGTCTGGATGGCGTCGGTTGTGTCAGCATGTTCGCAGCCGATCACGGTAAAAAATATCCTCTGACGCCGGGTCAGATTGAGCGTATTTTTATGGTGAATCGTTCCAACCTTCGCACCTATTTTCAGCCATTACCGGCATCCTGCAATGTGACTGTTAATGCAAATCAGACACTCATTGTGAAAGGAAAAGTCGTGCATGGTGCAAATGACAATGCGCATATTGATCATCTGGAATGTTCGGTGGCGTAATTAATTTATCACTTGATCAGACTTGATTAGTTGTCAATATCCCATAAAATACGCGTTTGTTTTTTTAGGGATATCAAACAATGCTAAACAGATTTGCGAGAAAAATAGCAGGAATAGCGAGCTCTCCTGTCAGAAAACTGGCAACAACGACAACAACCTCCGAACCGGTTTTACCCCATGTCGATTTTTCGCTTCCTGCGCCTGATTTTAACCGGCATGCATTTGCCGGACTTGCAAAAGCAGGTGGCCTTATCATCAATAATCTGGAGAAATCCTTTTCCTCTTCAACAGGTTATTTGTTTGAAGCCTATGCCAGTTTTCTTCGCCAGTCCAAAGGGAAAAAAAAACCTTTTTTCGGTACCAATGATCCTACCGCCTATCATGGCTATTATCCTGCAGAGACTTTTTTATTGGGCACAAAAGGCGTTGACAGGTTTGTCATCCCTCGAAATTCGCTGGGTTATACCATACATCCTCTACCCGATCCTGTGTATGCAAAATTTGGCATGCAAGAAAAATCCGATGAACTCCATGAAACAACAGCAGTGATATTTCAAAAAATGTTGGGTGCGATGGAATCCGGTTTGGATCTGCCTGACAATGCGTTGAGAACCCTGTTTCGTTTTCCTTCTGCCATGTCATTAATCGACAGACATTTGCCCGTTACACAAGAAAAATTACAATCGTGGATTCCTCTCAAAAAACTGACAAAAACAGACGATGGTCGAATTGAATCTTTTCTGGCACATCAAGACCTTTCCGCTTTTACGGTGCTGGTTTATCAAAACAATCGGTGCCAGGGGTTTGAGCTGAATACTTCTCCGAAAGGAACAGCTCCAACATTTAAGCCGTTGGGCTTAAAAGAAAATAATCCTTACAATCTTCAGCTCGTTGTACTGGCCGGAACCATGGTGGAAACACTCACCAATGGAAAAGTGAAAGCACCAGAACATCGTGTGGTGATTGAGCCGATGAAAAAAGACGTACCTTTTTATCGAACGCTGTACAGTACGTTTTTTTCTCCGAATCCGGATGTTAAGGAATTAAAACCGCTCCTGACATCCACTGAAAGACCCAATTATCCACCGATATCGCTCAAACATTATTTTGACGACCATGCAAAAAAATATACGGCCGACGGAGAGGCAAATGCAGTCAATAAACTTTCTCAGGAAGAGCTGGATCGTTATCCAAAAGAGTGTGACATTGTAAGGGAAGAAACACTTTCAGGGACAGTTTTCAGGAGGAGATAACAACTCAACCCAAATAACGCGAATTCTGGATAAGCTCAGTGGCATGACAGGAATGGCACTGAGCTTATCCAGAATTCGCGTAAATAATATCAGCAGCATTCATTTTTCCAGATTATTCACGCAAATGTCCGAGCCGCGACCGTCAGGGAGCGTCACGATATTATTGTGTTAATTTCAGGATATTTCGCAGAGCCGGTGACGCGCTCCCTGACGGTCGCGGCTCGGATAAGGCCGATTTGCGCAACATCTTTTCCAAAATAAAAAACCCCCACCAGATTCTGGCGGGGGTTTACGAATAAAAGTCTGGCGATGACCTACTTTCACATGAGAAACTCACACTATCATCGGCGCTAAACAGTTTCACTTCTGAGTTCGGGATGGGATCAGGTGGTACCTGCTTGCTATGGTCGCCAGACAAACTGACCATTTTCACTTTCTTCTCTTTCTTTTTTCAGCACAGCTTCGCTATGCCTCGAATAACCAACTGTCTTTCTGGTTCGTTTATATCCCGGGTCTACCCGGAAACTCTCTTCCTGTTTTTGCTTCCGCTTCTTGCTTCAGCTTCAGAGAGCGACAACTGTATCTTCGCGTTCGTCGTTAAAACGACTTGGGTGTTATATGATCAAGCCTCACGGTCAATTAGTACTGGTCAGCTTCATGCATTACTGCACTTCCACATCCAGCCTATCAACGTTGTAGACTTCAACAAACCTTCAGGAACCTTTCGGTTCGAGAGATCTCATCTTGAGGCAGGTTTCCCGCTTAGATGCTTTCAGCGGTTATCCTTTCCGAACTTAGCTACCCGGCTGTGCCATTGGCATGACAACCGGTACACCAGAGGTTCGTCCACTCCGGTCCTCTCGTACTAGGAG
>DATIJJ010000035.1:0-10112 GCA_035478795.1 Gammaproteobacteria bacterium
TGATGTCATCACGCAAATCACGTCATCTAAATTAAAAACTCTGGATCCCGCGGACAAGCCGCGGGACGACGTAAGCAGAGTCAAGAAATTTTATCGTGTACAGAAAATTATTTGTTGAGATTGCTACCAGACCCCGCACAAATTTTTGCGCTATCTTCTCAATTCTCGAAAGCAGTGAGCAAAAATTTTGCGGGGTGACAGGCCAAAGTTTTTGCAGCACTTTAAGCAGCAACTTTTTTGATCGTATCATGCCAGATTGAGGACACGCCCTAATTGATTGTATGAAAAAATCAGCCAATCTTTTTGTATCAAATCCTTATAAGCAAAAATCCCGCCACAATAATCAACACAATAGCCGACACTTTATGTATCACATTTTGACAAGATGGCTTTTCTACCAGATTATTAATTCGTCGCCCAAAATAGGCATACACGAGGCCACTTGATAACTGCAGAACAAGAAACGTCAATCCGTAAATGATTATTTGAAGCAACCGATTTTTATCTGCTGTAATAAATTGAGGAAAAATGACTCCAAACAGGACAATGGTTTTTGGGTTTGATAACGCAATCAAAGCACCTTTTCCATAAAGCGTTGATTTTCTTGAAACGTCTTCTGTTTTTGATGATAAATCGCCAACAACATTTTTTTTATTCCATTGGACATACGCCAGATAAAGCAGGTAGACAATACCGACAATCTGCACAACTTTCCAAACAACCACGTTCTGCTGCAGAATCTGCGTCAATCCTGCTGTAAACACAATAATTGAAATCAGATAGGCGTTATTTGCACCCAGCAAAATTGGCCAGACATTTCTGTATTGCATTTTCATCCCGTTCGCCATCATGAATAGGGTCATAGGGCCCGGGCTGTATACCATAGTAAATACCAAAACAAAAAACGATAAATATGCCGATATTGTCATGTTATTGCAACTCCTTGCTTCTTTAATATACTTTATCTGTCCGAATCCCAATTTCCTGATTCTCCCGTTCAATAAAATTAACCAATTCCTTTTCCGTAGGCAGAACCGTTTTATATTTAGAAACAAATAACTGCTTGCTCTCTTTCAGTACCGAATATTTAACCATCGTTTCATCTTTATCCGCGCAAAGAATAATTCCCAGTGTTGGATTGTCGTCTTCCCCACGCTTCAATTCATCGAACATACGAACATACATATCCATTTGTCCAATATCCTGATGAGTCAATTTTTCAGTTTTAAGATCAATAATCACAAAACATTTTAAAAGATAATTATACAAAACCAGATCGACATAAAAATGTGATGTTTCTGTGCTCACACGCATTTGTCTTGCAACAAAGGAAAACCCTTTCCCAAGCTCCAACAGAAATTTTTGTAAATGACCAATAATGCCGGATTCCAAAAAGGATTCTTTACCCGTTAAATCATCTGGCACATCCAGAAATTCTAAAACGTAAGGGTCTTTGATAAATCCGGATGCATCTCCTGATGGTTCAATTGCCTTATTCCTGGAAGAAAGCAGGCGTCGATAATAACCACTTTTAATATTGCGCTCCAAAAGACGCGAGCTCCAATTTTGCGAACCGGCCTCTTTCAGGTAATAATGACGCTCTTTTTCATCATCGAGACGCATAATCAGGCGAATGTGAGTCCAGGCAAGATTCCCTACGCACTGCGTAGAGAATTGCTCAAAATCAGCAAAAGTCAGATAAAATTGCTTAAAATTCCAAAGATTGGCGACCGAAAATCCCTTTCCAAAACAATCCGTTAAATAACGCGATAAATTCATTATCAAATAATCGCCATAATTTGCACGAGCCTTGCCATCCTGCTCTTTTTCCACAATCCGCTTGCCGATTTGCCAATAGGTTTTAATCATGACTGTGTTGACCGAGCGATATGCCCTCTCACGCCCCGCGCGGAGCAAATCGCGAATATCAGCAAAAAATTGCTGCTCCCCTTGCAATGTTTCTTTAAAAGCCATATCCGGGTTCCCTATTTAAAAACTGCCAAAATGAACACGTCACAACCCCATCCCCACCCTGGCAGTTCCATCAAATGAAAAAATCAGTCGACAAACGCATACTGCCGGCTGGATCTTATCAAGTTATTTAGCGCATATTGATGAAGTGCCTTAGACTCGGTAACAAAGTCATACAGGATGTTGATATACTCATTGATAACAGATTGACCAGATTCGAGGAAATCCCTGTTCAAGGCAACGTAAGCAAGTGCCTCAATTTTTATCAGATAATCCTGAATTTTTTCGTGAAAAGTGATTTGGTTATTTATTAAAGACGCGACATCATTTACGCTATGCGTAGCCATTTCAATCTCCTATCGTGGTTGATGTGGTTAGTGGCATGTGGGTGGTCGTACACTCGCATGTCACGCCTTATTTAAACAAACTTTATTTCGGAATACCAGTCTATTTTTTGGAATTTATTGAAATTTATTTCAAATTTTAATTAATCCATGCCACATGACCATCAGGCCTCACCAGAACAGCCTGCTCTTTCGTCATCTGATAACAGGCATAAAAATCCTGATGAAGACTCTGCACATCCTTGCCAATACGTAATATCGTCACAGGACATTTTTTTGAAATGGGTAATGTTAATTTTTCAACGGAGCAGGCTTCTCCTGCTAACAGCACATAATTTTTTTCAAATAAATCCAGCGTAGACATTTTTTTATTCTGATACGAAATTTCACAATGCGGAGCGCGCATACCGACAATAGCCTTGCTTTCATACACACCAGGATCAAATGTCGGCGTATCACTTGCATGCTCTGAATAAATAAAACCAATATCGAGACCAATGTGATTGACGTGATGAGTCTGCTCTTTCAAACTTTCATAAAAAGCACTCTCATTGCCATCCATAATGGATTGAAAAATAGTCCGCAACCGGTTGGCGTTTAATACACTCCAGTCAATCGTGGTCTCGGCCAGCGGTTTGCGTTCGGCTTCATAACTATCCAGCAATCTCTCATCCGAAAACCCTTGAAGAACATACGCAAGTTTCCATGCAAGATTATGCGCATCCCCTATTCCGGTATTCATGCCCATGCCACCGGTTGGTGGCATACGATGCGCTGCATCCCCACAAAAAAATATGCGACCATGCCGATAGCGTTCTGCACTCAACGCCGCCATTTCCCATTTTGAAATATTGATCACATCGACAGCGAGTGTGGGTTCATCTACCGTGTCACGTACCAGTTGAATAGCGGATTCGTTTGTTAACATCTCATTCGGATCCGCCACCCGTTTTGAAAAAATCCAGCGCTCTTTTAAATCGACAGCCATCATGATGCGGCCCAGCTGTTCCGGATTCGTAAAGGCAAGAACCGCAAAGGGTTTATCCGAAAGCCATGGGGAAAGATTTGTTTTACAATAAACACTGATATGCGTGCCGAGAAGTGGAATGCCATTCATGCCAATTTTGCATTGTTCGCGCACAAAACTTTTTGCACCATCTGCTGCAACAAGATACTGACACTGGAATTTCGAGCGCGTGTGATCAACCACATTTTCCAATTCACAATAGACAAACTGATCATCCTGTTCAATATGAATCACGCGGGAATTAAACAGTATCTGGCTATTTTTTTGTGTGACAAGACACGCCAATAATTTTTCTTCGAAAATATCCTGTGACAATAAACAGGGTTCTGTCGGACTGAATGTATCGTGTTTCGTCACAAACGATACATCACCTCGACTATCACCCTTCAACTGATCCATCCAGAGAAAACGCCGTGCTTCCTTCGGCAATTCCGACTGACGCATGTTTTCTTCCACGCCCCAAAGACGACATAATTCCATGGTGCGAACATTAATACCACGCGCCTTGGGATGAATGGATAAACCCGGGTGTTTTTCAATCACAATGTTTTGAATACCCTGGCGGCTTAATGCAATGGAGGTTGCAAGGCCTGCCGGGCCTGCACCGATAATAATAACGGGGATACTGGACATACCCACTTCCTTTTATTTGATTTTATTTTATTTTATTTTATTTGCAGTATATCTGTTAATAATACCAATGTCTGTGAGGCCTATAATAATGTGCAGGAGCCACATATTCCACATAATGACCCGGAATCCAGTATCCATTTTCCACGTGCGTTGGCATCCAGGCGACGTGTTGCACAAGCGGTGGAGGACCATAATAAAATGGGGTTGGATAATAAACAGGACCGCCGCCAAAGCTCACATGAATAGAAGTATGCGCAAACGCGTTGACTGAAACTAACAAAAAACTCAATAAAATAAATGGCTTAAGAAGAAAACGTACTCTATTACCTCGCATGGGTGCACCTCGGTTTCATCGAAAATGACTATTTTATCATCATTAGTAGATAAAATGGGTATTTTTTTGAAAAAATGGAGGCGGCTGCATTCTGTTCATTGAACCACAACCTCCCCCTCGGAAGGACATGCACCTTCAATCACTTTCCCGCCAATCACCTTGCCCATTATTTTTGAAGCGCCACTGGTATATACCGCACCTTTCTCTGATTCAAATTTTATATCTCCATGCACGACCGACGCTTTTTCAAGACACACGGTTTGTGATTTGTCCGGTACCGATTTTGTAATCAGAATATTTTTTACATCCACACCATTTAAAACGGCAAGATCAGTACTCGCAGTCAACGTTCCTTTAATCACAACATCGCGCAAATTAACACTGCCAGAGACTGTCGTGTTTGCAAGCCGACTGCCACTCGCATTCAATTTTCCTTGCACGGTGATACTTTGTAACTTCGTATCGCTTAATGTCGTTTGACCCCGAATAATAGTGGAACCGGCTACACTGACTTTATTTAAAGTCGTATTACCATTGACTGTCAAAGACCCTTTTACCGACAAATCATGCCCTTCAACGGTGCCGTTAATCACGGCATTGCTATTCACCAGAACCTGATTCATATCCACCCGGCCATTCACCGTCAATTGGGACAACACAGTTTGTTGACAATCTGTTTTACCAAAATAACGATCGCCTTTTTGATACCCTGTTGTTTTACAACCCTCGGCCAATGCTGCGATTGTTATAGTTGAAAGTGATGTAATGACTATTATTTTAAAGAGTGTTTTCATGAAAAAAATCTCCAGTTTAGAGTGTCCATTCCCAGGGATTAAAAACAGTCAGGGTGGGAATAATAAAATCTGCCGTGTTTCTCGTTACCAAACATAAATCATAATGCAACGCTGTTGCTGCCAGCAAACTGTCAATAGCTGGCAAGCTTTGCTTTGACGCTGCCAATAAACGCCCCCAACGTTCAACAACAGGTATATTAATATCCAATAGCCTATGTGCAAAACGCGGTAATAATTCCTGCTCCAGCCAAACAATCAATTTCGATTTTTTAGAGCCTGGCTGAATTTTTTCAATTCCTTTCCTAAGTTCTCCAATAGTTAACACGCTCAGAAAAATGTCTGGCTCGGCAATTTGATCTATCCATGAGACAACGTGTTTATTGGGTTGAGATTTAAATAATTCTGAAATAACATTCGTGTCCAACAAATAACTCATAATTCTGTGTCCCGCCTTGTTTCAGATTTATCGCGTTTCAAATCAAGTTTCAATCCTTTTAAGGGTGATTTTTTCATAAATTCAACTAACCCGGATGAGCGTTTTGTTAATTTACTGAATTCAGCCATGGATAAAACAACAACAGTTTGCTCGCCCCGCACTGTAATCAGTTGCGGCCCATCATGCACCGCCTGTTTAACCATCTCGCTAAATCTGGCTTTAGCATCCTGTAATTGCCATTCACGTAGCATACATACCCCCCCAATTAACTAGTCAGACTAGTTATTAGTATAAAAAAAAAGGGCTGCCTGCACAAGCACAGACTAACGAGAAGGCTAAAAATAGCACAGGCAATAGCTCACCCCGCCTTAAACGACTTCCTCAACGTATTAACCACCGCATCAGCGCGCGCCACCAGCGGCGGCCGTTTGAATAAAAGCAGTGACGCCGACAAGGCCGCAACGATCGTCGGTGCCATCCATCGCGTATTGAACAAGGCAGACAGATCAGCTACAAACAGTTCCGATGCCCACTGCAAAAATGCCGGCGATGCATTTTGCTGAACAAGATTCGTTGTGAAATGTGTAAACAACGCACTCATGACACCCGCAAACAATCCATCCATCAACCGCGCACTGTCATACGAAACAGAATAACGTGCCTTTCCTGTTTTGACCTGAATGAACCTTTCATACTGCGAAAATTGTGCTGCATGAGACATTTTCCTGTTTTGCACGGCCGTAACCATCTCCACTGTCCGATCTGCAATCAACAAAATATCTCTACGTGATAACAAGGCTTTTTTCGATCCGGTCTCCGACAGCTTGCACTGTTCTGTTAATGAAGAATAAAAATCACTTAACTGCCTTGCTAACACAGGATGCGATTGATCAAGTTCTCCCAATTTCTTCATCAAATTAATAAGCGATTTATCGACGCTCAATTGGACGTCAAGGCCAGCCATTTTCGGTGCCAATTGTTTACGGATTTCTGCAACCTCATGCCGCATCCAGGTTGATAATTGTGTGAGATCGACCGTGTTATAATGCCCTGTAGAAGCAGCAAAGCCATTGGTCACATTAAGATGCAGGCGATACTCCTCCGGGTCTTTATAATCCAGTTCACATAACATCGCTTTGACAGTATCTTTTGATTCAGAAACCTTCGCAATTTGTGGAAGTGACATTTTTTCTTCGCCATTCACATGTCGGGAAGTAGCGCTCTCGATATTCTTAAGTCGTACATCCGATCCCACAACAGGCCGCCCCAGAATGCAGGCCGATTCAAGTATATCTTTTTTTGTCACCGGATCTCTGAAATGATTCGTTGCCACACAAAAAGGTTCGTTTTTATCGAGAACACGTGAAATCACATTCGATTGATTTGGCATGTTTTCAATAATACCGTGACCATCCCTCGCAGCCACGGTGAAAATATTTCCTGAAGCAGGCTGATGTGTATTGAGATAGTTTTCTACTGCTTTAAATGTTTTACACTCCGCAGCAATATTGTGCGTTAACAAAAGGCCGGGATGACCGCCTGCTGGATTTTCCCGATTACCGATTTTTCCACCTGCTTCATTATAAGCCACAAAAAGACCGTTTTCGTTACAGGCAGTGATCGTCACAATGCCTGGAATAATGCCCGATGAAAAAACAGTCTGCCCCGAAACCATTTTGAGCGTATGGATCTGCCAATCCTGGAATGAACCAAAAGTAAACCAGTCGGTGAGATGAATCGCTTCTTTTTTTCCATTTTTTTTATCGATCACACTGCTTGTACAACCGTTCGCGCGACCCAGTCCTTTTTCTATTTCACAAAATAAAATGATCGCTCTGAAATGTTCCAGCGTAAATTCATCTGTTATCTGTAAATAAAACGGCACTGTTTTATTGTATTTTTCGATATAGCCATACACTTCTTTAACAACATAATGTAACTGAATATTCGCGTCATCAAGTTTGATCCCACGCCGTCTTGCTTCCTGATTAATGAATTCAACCGCACTTTTTTTCCACGGTCCTTTGAGAAGACGAGCTAACAAAAAAAGGTAACGAAAATAGTTCGCATGAAAATCGGGATAGTAACACGCCATTAAACGAGCTTCTGTCAGGGGACCCAAATACGGATGATCGGTATTGATTTTAACAACAGGCAATTGATTTTCATCATGGGTCAGCCTGCCTGTTTGAACCTCCTCATATGTAACTCGTGTATTCTCAAACTGACTTTCCACTTTATGCGGTGCAGCCGTTCGACGTTTAATTTCGTTATAAAATCCTCCTCCCAGTCTGAGCCCCATGTACAAGAGAGGCAAAGCGCGCAGATCAAATGCAGGCGCCGCCAGTGTAGTCATCATGAGCAGCAGAGAATAACCGGGATGACGATTAATTAATTGAGCGAGGTCTGATTTATTGGGTGGTTGATGGCTTTGCATAAAGTCTCCTCACCTGCCCTCGTGACAGGACAGGTGAATAGCTGTTTTAGAAAATAGAACTTCAATTATGATCGTCGAGGTCTGAGTAAAGAAGTGTTATCGGCAGAAACCTGTGGCGCACCAAGCGCTGCGTTAACATGCTGAATACCTTTTTTAACCGCCCCGAACATCGCTGACGCTGCATTCGAAAGGCGATCCATATTCGGATAGAGCATGACGCCCGCACTCACAGTCAATATGGCAGCTGGCAAAAGATCCGCAAAAGCGTAATCATTTTTAGTTTTTTGACTGATTGTTTCGCCCAGATACCAATAAGTCGCATACACGAGACCGAATTGAGCGAGAGCAGCATTTTGTATTAAGCTATCTGAAAAATGTGGAGTATGACTTTTCATATTTTTATTTCCTTATTTGAGAGTTATCACTAATTTATAAATCCATCTGTACGATACGCATTTTTATGATCGATGTAAATCGCCTGTTTTGAAAAAATGAGTCAGCAATAAAATCGATAATTTTTTACTCTTCTTTTTTGATTTCATTCACACCGTAATAATTTTCACCCAATTTAATTCGCTCTCGACCATTTTTCATTCGCCATTGATTGGTATCTCGCAAGGAATAGGCACATCCACAATATTCCTGTTGATAAAATTGTTCGCGTTTGGAAATCTCCAGCATGCGGGCTGAGCCGCCTTTTTTTCGCCAGTTAAATGTCCAATACACGAGACCCGAATAAGGCGCTGCTGCGCGAATGCCGGATTCATTAATTTGATCCATATTTTTCCAGCGTGAAATACCGAGCGAACTCGTCATCACATCGAAACCATTTTCATGCGCATACAATGCTGTGCGTTCAAATCGCATATCGAAACACATCGTGCAACGAATGCCGCGCTCGGGCTCCATTTCCATGCCTTTCGCACGCGCGAACCAATTGTCTTTATCATAATCTGCATCAATAAAAGGCACATTGTGTTTTTCAGCAAACCGCATGTTTTCATTTTTGCGCAATTCGTATTCTTTCAGCGGGTGAATGTTGGGGTTATAGAAAAAAATAGTGTAATCAATACCGGATGCGAGCATCGCCTCCATGACTTCGCCAGAACAGGGCGCACAGCAGGAATGCAGTAATAATCGGTGCGTATCAGGTGGTAAGGTGAGCAAGTCGCGCATAACGGATCCTTGATAAAAATAATGCCAGCATTATATACCATCGCACGCCAGCATGGACTGATTTTTTTTATTAAGAATTCCTTAATGTTTGTCTGTTATTGTCTTTGTTTCTTATGGACATTTCAGATTTTCAAGGAGAGAAAATGACAGGATCCCAGTCAGGAAGAAGCCCATTACACTTCACTTTCAAGTCCAAACCCGCTGATGACGATAAGGAGTTCGAGCTGGTAGATAGAATAAAATCCCCTCGCTCTGAAACAACAGAGACCACACCCGCACTAAAACCACGACAATGTTATCTTGCAGTATTAACTAAACATCAGGACACACTGGTTTTCCTTAAACAGGAAAACAACCTGGCTCCCTTGACCAAAGAACAACTCAATCGTATCTATACACCAGATGATTTAATTGATGAAACAAAATGGGCACAGTTGAAAAGTTTCACGGTCATCCCATCAGGAAAAGAATCGGCTTTATTATACGAACAATCTTTTTATCAATTTTTGAAAGAAACTGACACAGAAAAAAACAAAAAAATTTGCGGTTGTTTTTTTAGCAAAGATTCTTCTAACAAACAGGAGTGGGCGTTTTACTGGACGCTCTTATCCGGTGAGGTAGATAAAGATCATAAACAACTTATAAAAATAGAAGAACTGCGAAAATTTTTAGAAAATCCGGAGCCGTATTTTCAAACTTATTTGAGAAAACGCGCTTTGCTTTTCTCTCAGGAAATGGCTCCGGTCAAATATGTCATACCTCGTTTGGAATTTTGAAATAAGTGCGGCGTCATTGCGAAAAACACAATGACGCCGCATCAATACACATCACAGGGCTTAACACGATCAATTCAATGTCATGCTTCTCGGTACATGTGTCGTTTTTTGTGAATCAGCGAGATCCGCTTTATCTTGCACTGCTTTCGTCTGCTGAAGAAACTGCTGCGTTTGACTCCAAAAC
>DATIJJ010000036.1:0-1639 GCA_035478795.1 Gammaproteobacteria bacterium
TGATGAACGCTTGCGCGCGAAACGTCATCATGAAAAACCCGACTTCATCAAACTCATTCGCGCGTGGGGTGGGATCACAATTGTTTATCGTCGAACGATGCAGGAATCCCCTGCTTACACGCACAATCATGAAGAATTACAGAAAGCATTTGAAGAAGGGATTTATTATCGGGAAGCGCTCGAACCGGCGGAAGTTATTTTAAATGCGCATGGTGAATGTGAAACACTGGTTTGCCATCGTCGTCAAAAAAATCCGGCGGGCGAATGGGAATCGACTCAGGATGCGATTCGCCTCCCCGCCCGCTCCATTTTTGTCGCAACCGGCACGCAACCCAATATTGCTTACGAATTTGAACATCGCGGCACATTTAATCGTGTCGGGGTTCATTATCAACATTATGAAAATCAGAATGATGAATTGATCGTTGCACATGGGATCAAACATTGTAAAGAACCTGATTTTGGCCCCTTCACTTCTTATCAAAAAAACGATCATCGTGTGAGTTTAATTGGTGACACCCATCCGGTTTTTCATGGCAATGTGGTCAAAGCCATCGCATCCGGCATGCGCACATACCCAAAAATTCTTGAAAGTCTCCATCAAAAATTGGGACAGCGCGGTGATGAAAAAGAATATCAGCAATTTTCAGAAAAAATGACAAAATATTTTTCTGCGACCGTAAAAAAGATAGAACGTCTTTCAAAAAATATAATTGAATTAACCATCGAAGCGCCTCTCGCTTCCAAACATTTCAAACCCGGCCATTTTTATCGATTACAAAATTACGAAACCATCGCGCCGCGCGTGAAGGATACCATATTGCAAATGGAGCCACTCGCACTCGTCGCATCCGATTGTGATCGTGAGACGGGTATCCTGAAATTTATTGTGATTGAAAAAGGCGTCAGTTCATCCTTGTGTGCCTTATTGAAAGTCGGTGAACCGGTTTCACTCATGGGACCGACTGGCATTCGTGCGAAAATTTCAAATGAACAGGAAACGGTTCTTGTCATCATTGATGAAATGGGCCTTCCTTTTTTGCATGCGTACGGCACAGCGTTGCGAGAAAAAGGAAATCATGTGATTTGTCTTGCTCTTTTTAATCATCCCGAGCTGATTAAACAAGCTGCTGATATCATCATCCCATCCACCGCTGAGCGGGGCATCGATGATTTGATCAGTCATGCTGGCATAACGCTCGCTGATGTCGACCGCATTTATTTAATCACAGACACCCCATTCCTGAAAAAATTTCAGGCGGCACGCGCGACAGAATTAAAAACGCATTTTGTGAAAGATCCGGTTGTTCACGCCTCGGTTTATAGCACCATGCAATGCATGTTAAAAGGCGTCTGTGCGCAATGCCTGCAATGGCAAATGGATCCCGAGACAGGCAAACGCACCAAGGCTGTTTTTGCCTGTTCCTGGCCCCTGCAGCCGCTGGAAGTCATTGATTTGGATAACATTGATGAACGGCAATCGCAAAATCGCTTGCAGGAAACACTCAATCAAATGTGGCTTGATTTTCTCCGAACAACAGAAAACATGCTACAATTAAAGCAATAGATCACTTCTTCACGTGCGGAGAAACTCAGATGGCTATTTTTGGGTTCATGACGAGAAAAGATGAAAATTATT
>DATIJJ010000037.1:0-76214 GCA_035478795.1 Gammaproteobacteria bacterium
CTGATTACCGGTTATATAGAAATTTCTGTTCTTATCAGACGACTTGTCCTGCCGCCCAACCAGATGACCACGCCCATTGAAAGTTAAAACCACCAAGCCAACCTGTTACATCCACCACTTCACCAATAAAATACAATCGAGGCACATCAATACATTCCATCGTTTTTGAAGAAAGTGCGTTACAATCTACGCCTCCGAGCGTCACTTCAGCAGTGCGGTAACCTTCCGTGCCATTCGGCAATAACTCCCATGCATTGAGCTGGCGTGCGATATGTAAAAGATCTTTATGTGCGATGGAAGCAAGGGATATCTCTCCTCTTTCTGCAATAAATATATCAATCATACGTCTTGGAATAAATTCATGTAAAACTGTCTTTAATTGTTTTTTTGGGTGTTCTTTTTGCATTATTTTTAAATACTCAAATAAATCCATATCCGGCAAAATATTAATAGAGACTGTTTCTCCTGGATTCCAGTAAGATGAAATTTGTAAAATAGCCGGACCGCTTAAGCCACGATGAGTGAATAAAATATTTTCACGAAATGATTGCCGACTGTTACTGACCCGTGAATCCATTCCGATACCTGCCAAAGTAGATAATACGTCTTTGTCTTGTTGATGTAGTGTAAAAGGAACCAATCCTGCGCGCGTTGGCCAGACGGGGATATTAAATTGTTCAGCAACTTTGTAGCCAAACGGACTCGCACCCATAGTAGGAATGGATAACCCGCCACTTGCAATGACCAACGATTCACACTGAAAGATACCGATTGACGTATTTACTCTAAAATAATTATCAGGCATTTTTTCAATCGATTTAACCTGAGTATTTATTTTGATTTTTGCATTTGCTTGTTCACATTCAAGAAGCAACATGTCCAGTATATCTTTTGATTTGTTATCACAAAACAATTGTCCCAGTGTTTTTTCATGAAATGAAATTTTATGCTTCCTGACCAAATCTAAAAAATTCCACTGAGTATATCGAGTTAAGGCCGATTTACAAAAATGCGGATTGTGAGAAATGTAATCGTCAGGATTAATATGATAATTGGTAAAATTACAACGACCACCACCCGACATCAATATTTTTTTACCTGGCTTATTTGCATGATCAATTACAGCTACATTGCGTTGGCGTTTACCAGCTTCTATGGCGCACATAAGGCCTGCAGCGCCTGCGCCAATAATGAGAACATCTATGTTTTGCATTTTTTGATTAACCTGTTTATTTATGATCGGAGAAAAAATGTATCGATCTTTGCCTGGGAGATTGCTAATTTTAACAATGGATATAAATCATTTTTTAATAATTTTATTTGCATACATTAAAAGATCTCAATAGAGGGCTGTCTAAATAAAAAATTTATTTATCACACGTCAAATCCGGTATACAACTATATCCCTCAAATCGTTGCGGACCCTTTCCATCAGGTAATTTAAAATCAAATACACTGACTCCCCACATTTTTTTCCCTTGATAAGTACGTCCATCACTTGCACCAAACATAAGTCGATCACCTTTTTTATTTTTCCCAAGATATAGCATCACGTGTGTAACAGGTTGACCTCGATTCGCAACATACGTTCCTGACCAAAATAATAAATCACCTGGTTTTAATTTAGAAAATTCCGGCGAATTAAAATCGCGATTTGTCACTTTGTATAATTTTCCCTGTTTCTCAACCCAGCCAAACATTTCATCAGACGATCTTGGGACATCATGAAGTTTTTCCTGGTTTAATAAGTAATAAATCGTGCCTGAACAATCCATGCCTTTATTTTTTGGATCTGACGAGCCATATAAATACGTTAAATTCATTTTTGTGAGACGTGATGCTTTTAAAATAAGCTCCTGAACAATGACAGGATAAGTAGAATATTCAGGAATATCTGTAATCTGGACAGGTTGAGTAATGGCATCGGGTACATTTTTTTCTGCATAAGCAATACACGATGCCATAACAATGCTTGCAAATAAAGCAAATATGCGATACAAAATTAAATTACCTGCCTATAAGAATAAAAATTCCAGCCACCAGAGCAATAATTCCATCAACAATACCCGGAATAGCCAATGCAGGTACTAACGCTGCGATACCGACTAAAATTAAATAAATAGCAAGAAGTATAAAACCAATATTGCGGGGAAAATCAATTTTCATATAAAAATCCTTTTTAAAAAATAGAAGTTCATCGTAAGTGTAGCATACCCTTGTACACAGAGTTAACCTGTCAATAAAGAAATACTAAATCTTGATTACAATCTTTCCCACGTGCCCTGCTGCCTGAAGCGCTTTATAGGCTTTCCCTGTTTCCGAAAAATCAAAAACCTGATCGATGACAGGACGAATGCGGTTTTCTTTAATACCCCTGATCATATCAATAAATTGACTACGATTGCCTACGTAGATTCCATGAACATCAATGCTTTTTCCAAGTATCAACACAGTATCAACCGATGCGGATATACCTGCCAGCACACCAATCATACTCACTGTTCCCCCGATACGTACAGCACGCAAGGATTTTGAAAACGTTCCGGCACCGCCCACCTCGATAACCTGGTCAACGCCTCTTTTATGCGTCAGCTTATAGACTTCCTCGTCCCAATTCGGTGTTTTTTTGTAATTGATAGTTTCATCTGCACTCCATGTTTTAACCTTCTTTAATTTCTCATCCGAACTGGATGTAACAATGACATGCGCACCTGCCGCTTTGGCAAATTGCAGTGCGAATATACTGACCCCGCCTGTTCCCAAGACAAGAACTGTTTGTCCCGGTTTGATATTTCCTTTACAAAATAAAGCATTCCATGCTGTTAAACCTGCACAGGGTAATGTCGCTGCTTCTTCATATGAAAGGGAGTCAGGTAAAGACACAGCACCGGTTTCCGGTAATGCGACATATTCAGCCAACATACCATCCAGATCACCGCCCAATGCTTTCATATTTCGTTCAGGTGAGACTGAACCTGCATCCCAATAAGGAAAAAAAGTCCCTGCAACACGATCCTTGACACAAAATGCCTTCACCGCATGTCCTGTTTCAACAACTTCACCCGCGCCATCTGAAAGAGGAATCATGGGATAATTTAAATTGGCACGATACGTTCCTGTCGCAATCATGTAGTCGCGATAATTAAGCGAGACAGCCTTGACTTTGACAAGTATCTCGTTCGGTTTCAGCTCAGGTTTTTTTCGTTCAATCAACTGGATACAGTCCAGACCTTTTCCACGGACCTCATATGCTTGCATATTTTTCTCCTGATTTGACATGTTGTATTCAGCTGACTGAATCATCAAAATGGACGTTCAATTAAGTCATATTTTACGTTTAAAAATATACCGGGCTTTTGTAACAAGGTCCAGGATATACTCAAACAGATGATCTTTTACCTCGGGAAAAAAGGGAAAGTTTATTACATGGAAAGAAACACCCATAAAATAGCAAAAAAATTTATAAATTTGCTAATATTGCTTTATGGCATATCAAATGCATTTGCTACTGACCGCATAGTCAATTTAGTCGTAGGATACAAAACTGTTTATTTTGCAGGTAGACATGGACAAGCTATCGCAGTAAATAATCAAATTCCTGCACCGATTTTGCATTTTAAGGAAGGTGACCATGTCACCATTAATGTTTATAACCACCTCGATCAAAAAACGGCAATTCATTGGCACGGCATGCTTGTACCATGGCAAATGGATGGCGTATCAGGCGTTACTCAAAAAGGCATTCCGCCAGGCGGTGTTTTTCATTATAAATTTACGTTATATCAATCAGGAACATATTGGTACCACGCGCATGCAGATCTTCAAGAGCAACAAGGTTTGTACGGTGGCTTTTTAATTGATCCATCCAGACATCCACATTATAAATATACAAAAGACTATGTGGTTATTCTATCTGATTGGAGCAACACTCATCCAGATCAAATTCTTGCTAATCTAAAAAAAGAAGGTGACTATTATTCGCCAGGATTTCCTCTTCAACCATCTCTTGTAAAATTTATTCATGACTACCGAACAGCATCGACAGGAGAGCGTCAAAATATAATTGATGATTATAAAATGATGCAGAAAATGCGTATGAGTATTTATGATATAAGTGATGTTGCCTATGATGCTTTTTTGTTAAATGGTCAGCCCATATCAAATCCATGGACTGCACCTGTCAAGATTGGAGATGTAGTACGTTTACGCTTTATTGGCGCGGGTGGCAGTACTATTTTCCATGTCAAAATACCAGGAACTTCCATGCAAATGGTGCATGTAGAAGGCAATGACGTGAAACCTTACGCAATTGATGATTTTAAAATTGCGCCGGGCGAAACGTATGATGTTCTGGTAAAAATTCAAAAAAATGAACCTTATATTATATATGCAGAATCAATAGATACATTGGGAGCAGCATATGGTGCATTGATAACCGCACCCCGGCAGATAGTTAATTACCGGCAAGTGTCCCGGTTCCCGGAACCCAAACCGGTGATGAGAGAAATGATGTCATTGATGATGAGTGATCATGGCTCATCAAGCATGAAGATGAATCCTGACATGCCAATGAATCACTCTATGAATATGGACATGCCAACGGAACCGACAATCATAGGGGATAGTATTTCTCCTCCCATGTCTCCCCAAAACACAACAGGAACAAAATATCAAAATTTAACAGCTGCTGTTAAAACTAACGACCCCAATAAACCAGTGGATGGGGTTATCAAAATGGAATTGTTTGGTTATATGGATCGTTTCATTTGGTTTATAAATGGAGAGCCTGAATATAAAGCTCACCCCATTATATTAGAACCAAACAAACGGTATCGATTTATTTTTACCAATCCCTCAATGATGCGTCATCCCATGCATTTTCATGGTCACTGGTTTATTTTGCGTAATGGACATGGCAGCCATGATCCATTATTGCATACCATTGATATTCCACCAGGTGCCACTGTAACAGCAGATGTTGATACAGATGCAAGCGGGCAATGGCTTTTTCACTGCCACCTTCTCTATCATATGATGACGGGAATGTCGCGCGTATTCCAGTACTCAACATTAATCGAAATTACCAAAGGTGAAGCGAAGCCTCAGAACCATATCAAACAGACGCTTTATCATAATCGACCCATTGTAAGAGTAGATGAAACAAGACCTATAGACCTTTCTCTTGTTTATCACCCGATGGCACATCAGATGGGATTCTATTTGGCAAATTTTTTAGATATCGGTGAAGACCCCTTTCATAACGTACAAAAACTTACCTTTAAAGGTTTATACGGACGCGACTATGACAAGTTGGAATTATTTACCAATGATGCTGAAGTAGAAAAAGGGAAAACACAAAATGCCGATATAGATATTTTTTATTGGCATCTCATAGATCAATTTTGGGCCATTAAAGGTGGTGCAAATTATTTTTATCGCCCTGCCAGGTCTCCTTATTGGCAACCTGGTATTGGTTTGGAAGGATTAATGCCTTATTTTATTGATACGAATCTAAGAGGGTATTACTACAATGGAAGTGCAAAATTAGATGCTGAATTATCACGTAACTCACAAATCACAAGTAATTTTTTTATCAGAGTGGGTATTCGCGGTATCATTGCATCAAAAACAGTAGCACAAGCGGAGATTGGTAGCGGCCTTAACCAAATGCGCTACATTGTGAGGCCATATTACCGTCTTATGCCAGGTTTAAGCATATTTGCTGAATTTGAAAATCAACGAAATTATGGTTCTTTTAAAAATATGCAAATGAATAATGGGCTAGCCACGATTCAAAATACATTAACGTTTGGCCTGTCAATGGTGTTTTAATTGTGCAGCCTGGCGTAAAATGGTCGCGTTTTTTATTATTGGAGTATTGTCATGAAATTAATTACATTAAATATCTGGGGAGGTCATGTACGCGACCCCTTGCACCAATTTATCGAAACTAACAATGAAATTGATATCTTCTGTTTTCAGGAAGTCTATCACAAGGCAAAAAAAATGATCACGATTGAAGACCGCTCAGTCTCATTAAATATTTTTTCAGAATTACAAACATTGCTGCCTGATCATACAGGATATTTCAAGGCGGCTGTTGATGGTGTGTACGGAATTGGGATGTTTATCAAAAAAGGAATCGCCCTGTTGAACGAAGGCGATTTTGTGATTCATGAAAATCCGGCCTATTTAGGCTATGGACCCTCGCACTCTCGTATTTTGCAATGGGCTAAATGCAATATTGAAGGAAATTCATATATGATTATGAATGTTCATGGGCTATGGAATGGGATGGGGAAAACAGATACACCCGAGCGCATTGCACAGTCTGAAAAAATAAAAGAATTTATGGATAATGTGCCCGACAGGAAAATTTTATGCGGCGATTTCAATTTAAAGCCGGATACCAGGAGCTTAAAAATAATTGCGGACGGTATGCACGATCTGATTGACAAATACAATATTCTTTCAACAAGAACAAGCTATTATCCGAAAGAAGAAAAATTTGCAGATTACGTTTTTACTTCTCCAGATATCAAAATAAATAAATTTTCTGTATTAAGGGATGAAGTATCTGATCATGCTCCTTTGCTAGTTGATTTTGATTGACGAAAACTTGCCAGGAAAAAGAACGTGTCATGTTGTCATTCATGACGCTCTCATTGCGCCTGTTTGTGGGAATCGCCCGCTTGCTGATGACAAGCAAGACAGCCATAACCCGAATTAAACAAAATCATTTTGTTGGGATCCCATGCCCGATTTGAAGCCCCTGTATTTAATTTCTGATTCTGAAAATGGATCACATTGGCTTTTGCATTAACGATACGGTTTTCGAGAAATGCGCGATAAGGCCAGGATTCATAATTTCCAGCGAGCCTCGCATTTCGATAAATCCTGATCGCTGTTTGCCAATCCCCGGCTTTTACCAGCATGTCACCCATGTTTAGAAAAAATCCTTCAAAATTATAAGGTGCAATCCAGGAATTCCAGCATGCGCGCTTCGGCCCTGACTGTGTTTCATTTTTCATATAAATTGAAAAATCCGGGTTTTCATGTGGAACATGTTGCATGGCACATAAATCAAGGGTTGCCCATTGCCATGCCAGTCCCTCTTTAAAATGGTCAGACCCGGCAGGCAGACTTGACATCACATACCCTGCAGTAAAGTAATTAAATTCGGGCCACATGCGTATCGCTTTTTTTAAGGTAAAATAGCCATGAACCTGTTCACGTTCATCATTAAAAATGGTTCCTTCCACCAGTTGGCTGTCTCCCAGGAATCCCAGAGATCGGGCATCCGCCGGATCCAGTTGCACAGCTTCTGAAAAATATTTTTTACTCAATACGATATTATCCACGATCGTGGGATAAATCACTTTTTCACGGTAACGCTCGGTCAGCTGCCAGATATGTAAAAATCCGAGATGAGCAGCCAGCTGTGGATTATTCGGATTTCGAAGCCAGGCCGCCATTAATAACCGTGTTGTATTGTCGATTTCATCATATTTTCCCTGATGCAATGTCATCCAGAATTGATTTTCGGCTGCACTTGTCAGTTGACTGTGATCAATGACCGCTTTTTTTTTGGGAGTAAATAAAGTCGCAAGATTTTCACAGGCAGATAAAAAGAAAAAGATGAGAAAAATGGTCAATAGCCTGATTTTCATAATCTATGATCCTGAGTCGTTTGTCCTGGCATTCCAAAAAACAATATGTTCATGTTTGATATTCTTGCCTAAATAATCCAGCGCAGGTTTGATTTTATTGTCCTCATCAAAAAATTCGATAACAAGAGGCAAATCCAGTGACAGATCAATTAATGAAGCCGTGTGGTTTTTTCCCGTTTCACCAAATCCGCTGATGGCACGAAACACACTGATACCGCGAATTTTAATCACATTTTTAAGATAACTCACCACCTCATTTAGCAAATGTTCTGATTCCATCATATAAATTCTGACAACAGTCACATCCCGTGTTTTCATAATTGTCTTCCTAAAAGAACGCCAAACCAGACTGCCAGCATGCATAGGATAACGCTCGACAGAATATTTAATAATCCACTCAACCAGGCACCATTCTCGAGGAGATTGAGTGTCTCAATGGAAAAAGATGAAAAGGTCGTATAGCCACCCAATAAACCAATCAATAACAAAGATCGCAAGGGTTGGCCAATGCCGTTAAAACGCTCGATAATTAAAACAAATAACAGTCCCATCAGGAAAGAACCACTGATGTTTACAATCAGTGTGCCATAAGGGAATTGTCGTCCGGTTATCCAATAGACCAGGTTGGATACCCAGTATCGCAACACACCACCTGTCCCTGCCCCTAAAAAAATCAGCAGGAGGGTCATGATGTCACTTGGCAGGCTGCAATGGCTTTGGCATATCCGTCCAGAAATCCTTGCAGGAATGTTCGGGTTGCCTCCACTGTGATATTAAAATCCTGGTCGATAAGTCCTTCCTTATAAACCAGATAAATTTCGGGTTGCCCAAAATAAATGGCATCGAGCGCCACCATAATGCTGCGCAAATGCGATTGCGCAACAGCCGTTCCAATCACACCCGGACTGGTTCCGATAGCAGCCATGGGTTTTTTGGCCCATACATTGGTTCCATAAGGTCTTGTTCCCCAATCAATGCTATTTTTCAAAACACCAGGGATCGATCGGTTATATTCAGGCGTCACAAACAAAATACCATCGGCTTCTTTAATTTCTTTTTTAAATCGGATAACAGGCTCTGGCAAGTGATCATCCAGATCCTGGTTATAAAGCGGTATATCCTCTATTTTAAGAAATGAAAAAGCGAGAGAAGGATGTTTCAGTTTATCGAGAGCAAGTGCCAATCTTCGGTTGAAGGAATCCTTGCGAAGACTGCCAACGATAACGGCGATTTTAAACATAAGTCATTCCTTAATGAACAAAACACAGTATCTCCCTTTCATGGAAGTTTATCTTTTTTTCTCAAGGAGTCCATAAATATTATTTGCAGCCGTGCATTTAATTTGACAAACCATGGCCACAGAATGGCTGCGAGTGCGATAACAATAATCAGTACAAATATCAATAATCCCAATGGCGGCAAAATACCCGCACTCAAGGCAATGATCATGATGACAACCCCCAGCATGCTGGCAATGGGAATCACTTCAGCAATGAGCCGACGAAGCCCACTCATATATTTTCCCGATTCGTCTGACCTGATTGTCATTTCAGCAATCAACAGGCTCAACCCTTTTATTTTGCGGTATATTGCAATTAAAAACGGCAGCGAAAGAATGAGAGAGGCTCCCCAGATAATGGCATGTTCAATTCGGATGTCCCTTGAAAGCATGCCTCGAAATCGCATGTTATGTGCATAAAAGGATCCCACAATAAAAATGGCCATGACCAGAATCAGGTTGACCATGACTTGTAACAACCCTTTTTTAATCACTTTCCGGAGAAAGGCCTGCTGATGTTCCACGCGTATACTGTCAAGCCAAAGCGTATAGCCATTAAAAATCCGGACAAGTCCAGGCGGCGTTGTTTTGGCGAGAAAGTTTGTGAATGGATCAGCCAGTTTCATGAGATAAGGCGTTAAAAAAGTTGTAATGACTGAAATGGCTACAATAACCGGATAAAGATAGGGACTCATGACATGTAATGAAACACCAAGTGCGGCGATGATGAAAGAAAATTCGCCGATCTGCGCAAGACTCATGCCAACGCGCATGGAAGTCCTTGCGTCACGACCCGAAAAAAACGCCCCCAGCGTGCAAACAATCACTTTTCCAATCACAAGAAAAACGGTGATAAGGATGATTGAAAAAAGATGGCGATGAATGATAGCCGGATCCACCAGCAATCCAATGGAAACAAAAAAGATGGCGCTAAACATGTCAGTCAGCGGCGCAGTCAGTTTTTTAATGAGTGTAATTTCGTGCGATTCTGCCATGATGGCACCCATCAAAAATGCTCCAAGCGCCACACTGTATTCCAGCTGAATGACTAAAAGAGAAAAACCAAAACAAAGCCCCAGCACGAAAACGAGCAGCATTTCCCTGCTTTTAAACCGGGCAACATAGTCCAGAAGTTTGGGCACAAAGAAAATGCCAATGACAAGCGATGCAACGAAAAAGACGAATAATTTCCCGAGCGTTGTCATGATGCTGGTCATATCGGCTGATCCGCCGGTCGCAACACTGGAGAGCATAGCCAGTATGCCGATTGCAAGAATATCTTCAACAATCAATATGCCGAAAATGAGCTGAACATATTTTTCATGCCTGATTCCGGGCTTGTTTAATGCCTTGATGATAATGGTGGTCGAGGAAATGGCGAGCATGGCACCCAGAAAAAGTGAATCCATGGGTTTCCATCCAAAAAATTGTCCGATGGCATAGCCCAGCAGAATCATTGAAATAATTTCCGCAACGGCTGTCGTGGTAGCCGCCATGCCAACCCGCAACAGTTTACGAATACTGAATTCAAGACCCATCGAAAACATTAAAAAAATGACACCCAGTTCCGCCAGTGTTCTGACAGTACTTTCATCCTGGATAAAGGAAAACGGAGGCGTATGGCGTCCCAAAATAACGCCTGACAGAATATACCCCAGAACGACGGGTTGATTGAGCTGATGAAATACCACCGTCACGACACCCGCTACAATCATGATGACGGCGAGATCCTGAAGAAAGGTCGCAATTTGCATGAAATCCCTTATCCATATGCAACAGCATACAACTGTTGAAAAAAAAGCAAATCGTCCGCGGTATTAATCCCTCTTGATTCCGTGAGGTCACTGACCTCAATCATTTTAACTTGCCAGCCTTGCCTGTCAAGAAATGGCAGGAAAGGCAAAAAATTGATTTCACCCGTTGCCGCACCGAAAACGGTTTCTTTCAGGTAATTTTCCCATGCTGCATACAGATCTCGCACGGACAAAATAAAAGTGCCCACGTCTGATAACCCTTCAAACGAACACACCTCACCTTCCCGGGACTGATTTACCCTGATGAGTCTTGAATATTGATCAAACACATATTCGACATAAGGATTTGGCATGCGAGTCAAAGGCAGCCCTACTGTTTTGTCCATTCCCGCATGCCTCAGTAAAGCCGTTTTTAGCGTATGTTCTGATACAAAAACCTGATCCCCCCAAATGACAATTATTTTTTCGGCTGTTTCCCAAAAAGAATACGATTGAAAAATCGCATCTCCCATGCCTTTGGGTTCGGGTTGAATGCTGATTGACACATTTTTTTTCTGAATAGTATTCGAAAGATATGAAGAGATCATTTGTTCATAACGTGCTGAAATAATAATATGAATATGATCAACCAGGGGTGAGAGTTTTTTATATAAAATCGAGAGGACTGTTTCGGTTTCTGTAACAGGCAATAAAATTTTCGGAATGGGCAAACCCAATCGGGTGCCCGATCCGGCAGCAGGAATGACAGCACAGGTTTTCATGAGCGATGCCTTGCAAATAAACTCACCAGATTTTTTAATCCCCGACGAATTCTCGATTTTGGATCGGTGAATCCTGAAAATGTTCTGTAATTAACGGGTAATTCGGCAATTTCGACATTACACCTGATGAGATGTTTTGCGATCGTGATGGGTGTCACTTTTTTATGAGTCGGAATATTTTTTATACGATGCGTGATACGACTGCGTTTAAAAATACGAAACCCTGTCAGTGGATCAGAAAAAATAACACCAAATCGGACACTAAAAATGATGCTGATGAAAAAAGCAGAGGCAGCACTCAGTTTGCTTAATAACTTTCTTTCCCCATAGGCTGCTTGCAAAGATGTTTTAAATTGAAGCCGACTCTGGTTTCTTGAACCAAACACAGCGCCAAAATGACTTTGCTCCAATAACTTTATCCCCAACATCACATCACGAAACCGATACTCGCCATCGCCTGTCAAAAGAACAAGGTATTCAGACTTTTTATGATTAAGCCAATTGGAAAAAGTGTGGATTTCAGGAAAATCTTCTTTCCTCTCTGTCTGATTAATAACAAGATCAGCATTGAGCGAATGCTGTTTCCAGTTGATTTCAAGAAATTCTTCATAAAGCGCATCCATGGCAAGGGAACGTTTGTCAATATCGATGAAAATATCCACCCGCGAAGCACTGTTCGTGTCATTGAATGTGGCGCGCTCCCATTCATGCAACACTGTTTTCACCACTTCTCGTCCATTGTGAACCTTGCCTTTAACAGGATTGGCAAATGCATCATAAATAATCTGGCTGTTTTTGTATGGATTGCTTTCCTGATGTAAGGATTCATTAGAAAGTGCACAGGATTTATCGATCAACACATGAGTCAGAACGCCTGAAAGATTATTCGGGTCATTCATATAAAAAAGAGCACGATCAATAATATCTTTTGTTGAACAGGCCTGAATATCATGATCCGGTTCAAGATTCATAACGAGTGTCTTGATCCGTGCAGACGAATTTTTCAATGCCGCGTGTGCAATACGGTAACTCGGGAACAGGGAAGAATGTTGTGTGCCCGGACCAAACAGAATGACATCCGCTTTAGAGACAGCTTTTTCCGCTTCAGGCGACATACCGGGCAATGATTCATGTTGTTTTAACCAGGCCTCTTTTTCCAGGATAGATTGATCAGATAATTCGTTCCATTTGTCCAGAGAAACCGGTTGAGTTAAAAAATAAAATCCCCGAATCGGAACAGATGATTGTGGGCTAACGAGCTCTGCCTCATTGGCAAGCAATGCCCCATCTTCTTTCAATCCAGCCAGAATTCTGTTTTCACCCTGACTGACATTGAGTAATTCCGCCCTCGAGCTGACCAGATTGCCCATCGCTTTTGTTGCCGCGTTAAAATTATTATTTTTATCGAGATAGGCACCCGCAAATAGAATATTCCCAAACGAACAGTCTCTATAATCAAACTGCAGATTCACGGCTTCAGCATAAGTAAAAAATGCTTTCATGTATTGCAAGACAGGAATGAGAATATCCTGATTTAACTGACTGATGAGAGTCCTGACAGGCTCCATCAAAAAATTCAATTTTTCTGTTTTTATAAACTGAAAAAAATTTGAGATATCTTCAGAATGGATGGTTTTCGGTAAACGAAATTCCAGCAAATGTTTCAGCGCATACTGTCCTTCAGAAAAAGGATCCAGCAGATAAGACAAATTTTTTCGAAAATCAGAAGGCCCCAACATGTGCGTGACAAATTCCCGCAGAGCACCGGTGGATAATCCATCATCATACGCATTCACAATCAAGGTCAAATGCACATTGGGCCAATGCAGTAATTCATGGATAATTGTAGCAGATCCCCTTCCGCCACAAAACAGCGCCACCTGGATTTGATGTGGTTTATCTTTCATAAGGAACGTCTCAATATGCCGAATTTTATCAATAATTGTCTGAATGAAATATAACTGACAAAAAGCAATCGATGCATGCCATCACGTAATAATCTGACGTTACTTTTACCGGTTTGACGAGCCTGATGATGAATGTGCACTTCCAGAAGATCGGTTTTAGACTCAATTAATCGGGAAGTGATTTCAGTCGAATAATTCATGCCTTTGGCTTCCAGCCGGAATGAGCGTAACAGAGGCCCTGAAACCAGTTTAAAGGCAGAATTGAAATCCCTGATTTTTGTTCCATGGGTGATATTGCAAATCCGTCCGCTCATAGATGAACCGACACGCTCAAGGAAACTCCCTTTTTTATTTCGAATACCCATGACAGCTTTTGCCGAAGATCCCTGCAATGCGGCCAGCAAAAGAGAGAGATTTTCGATCGGAAACTGATCATCTGCATCCATTAATAGAACCCAGTCAAATTGTGTTTTTGAAATGGCCGCGGCGAGTGCCGCCGCCGCTCCCTGATTTTTTTCAAAATGAATGGGGCGAACTTCAGGATATTTTTTTTGAAGTGCATCGAGTATTGCGCCTGTATCATCCTGACTGCCATCGTTACAAATCACAATTTCAAATGCCAGGATGTTATTTTGTTTTTTTAGCCAGTCGTGCCATCGTTCAATGACCTTGAGAATTCCGCCAGCTTCATTATAAGCAGGTGCTGCAATTGAGAGAGAAAGTGTTGACATTATCCTGTCCTCTCGCGTTGATAAACGGCAAATTTATAATAAGGATAGAGCAATACATGGGTAATCACCTGATTTAGAAGATCAGCGTTTTGTTGATTTCTCGTGATAAGCCCAAACCGGTTTTTTATCAGATTACATTCTTCCGGTGTAAGTACCATATTTCTATAAAAAAGTTGCTTCTGAATGGTAATTTGTTTTTTGTGTGAGGCAAAATAAATGCGTTTGATATTTCCGGTTCCGGTGATGACAATCGCACGATGTTGAATAGTATCAAACGGTACAGCCTGCTCATTTGGAAAATAATACAGGTCAACTTTTTTTTGGTCTAAAGGCGCTTTTTTGTTTTCAAGCGTGGTGAAGTAATGATAAGGCTTAAACGCATCTTTAAAATCCGGATTATTGGAAAGATAAGATAAATAATCAAAATGTATCCACTCATAAAAAGGCTTGAGATCCTTGATATCAACTAAAATAAATTCCGGTTTTTTCGTTCTGATATCTTCTGCAAGCATGTCAGTCAATAAATTCAAAACCCGTTTATTATCTCTGGAAGGGTTTGTATCACCTTGCACCAAATGATTTTTAATAATGCCTGGCATCCAGAATAAATGCAAAAACCGTGAGGCATATTGAACATTCGCATTATTGATGGCTGGAAAGATTTCTCCAGGAGAGGCTCCAATAAAATAAACCGAACGATTCGCTGCATTATTTTTCAGGAAAGCAACCAGTGGCGTATTACTTTCTTTATAGTCCATGCCATTGTGATAGAGGTATCCCGCACGACAGGTCGCGAATAAGAATATGACTATAAAATAAAACGATACCCATCCTGTGTTTCTACCCTGTTTTATAAAAAGGCATAAAAAGAAAACTGACATCAAGAGCGCCATGGAATACGCAGGATAAATATGATAGGTCCAGTTTGTTTTTTGGAGCAAATAAACAGCTAAAAATCCCAAAAGCGCGACAGTCATCACCGACTTAAATGGGCCATATTCTGTTTTTTTAAACTGAAATAAATAAATGATGAGAGAAAAATAACAAAACAGGGCGCCACTGTTACTGAGCACTCTCCGCCATGTATCACTGAAGCCATCATAATAAAAACGTTTTGCAACGGGTATGACCGTGTCAATATAATCAGGGTAAAAAACAAAAACAGCGATTATAGACAGCGCGAGAAAGAAGATAATGACTGCTGTTTCCACTCGTAGCCAACTGAATAGCTGACGGGTGGAAATCATATAATAAAGTTCTGCCAATATGAAAGGCGCAACAAAAAAAGGTTTTATTCCAAATCCCAATGCTGCAAAAAGGCCAATTGTCACCGCCAGAAAAACAGGAAGTGGCTTTCCTTCCCGTCGCAGCACCACCGTTAAAAAATATGGCAAGGTGAAAATGAATAACACATGTTCTCGCTGCCCAAAATCATTGGCTGGAAATACAAGAAAAACAAGCAAAATAGAAAAAAGAAAACTGTTCCTTAACCAAACCTCTTTTTTCGAAAAAATATTTTTCAATAACAGAGAGCAAAAAATAATGGAAATGAAAGAGAGAAAAAAAACATAAAGTTGCAATGCAATTGCTTCGCTAATCGGAAAAAGTCGTTCCAGAAGAATCACAGGCATGTATTCATAAAAAATGAGCGGCGGGTTCAGGTCAAAAAAATCTTTTGTGTAGGACCCTCCGGCTAATAGCCGTTTGGTGACAAGCAGATCCCAGCTGACATCCCAGTTAATCAATAAATTTGCCTGGGCAAAAAGCGTAAATACAAAAATACATAGCAGCAACCCCAGACCCAATGAATATCGTGCGACACGGCTCATCACTATCCTTATTTTTACGTATTTTCTGCCTGTCAATACTATCGCCTGATGTCAGGTAACGTCAATTGACTTTGTGCCCATATCATGGCAATTTCCCTGCCATCTCATGATCAGAACGACCACAACAGGAAACTTGAAATATGCAAAAAAAAGCCATTATATTATTTTCCGGCGGGCTGGACTCCACAACGTGTCTCGCCATTGCCAAATCAGAAGGTTACGCCTGTTACGCATTAAGCTTTGACTATGGCCAAAAGCATCGCAGTGAATTGCAGGCCGCCAAAGAGATCGCCCTCGACATGGAGGTGAAAGAACACAAAGTGGTGACCTTGCAACTCGGTACACTGACCGGTTCTTCCCTGACGGATCAGGACAGCATCATACCGGATTATACAAAACAGGATGGCATCCCGACGACGTATGTCCCGGCAAGAAATACCGTTTTTTTATCCATCGCATTGGGATGGGCAGAAGTGATCGGTGCTTTTGATATTTTTATCGGGGCAAACGATGTGGATTATTCCGGGTATCCGGATTGTCGGCCCGAGTATCTCACTGCATTTGAAAAAATGGCGAATCTTGCGACCAAAGCGGCTCTCGATGGGGCAAAATATACCCTTCACGCACCCTTAATCCGGTTAACCAAGCGTGAGATTATTGAGAGAGGTTCGCAATTGGGCGTGGATTATAGCAAAACGCTATCCTGTTACCGTGCAGATGCAACAGGACGCGCGTGCGGAACATGCGACAGTTGCACGTATCGCAAGAAAGGTTTCAAAGAGGCAGGTGTTCTTGACCCGACGCGCTATTTTTAATATCACAATGCGCTGAGGCAATCAGTCCAACATGCCATACTGCTTTAACTTTTTACGCAACGTCCCGCGAGAAATCCCCAGAATCTGCGCCATTCTCACCTGGTTATAATGCGTATGATTAATGAGTACTTCGAGTAACGGACGTTCGATTTCTTCCAGTAAAATCGAGTAAAAATCCACAGGCTGCTCACTGCCAATATTGGTAAAATAGTTTTTTAAAGTATCCTTGACCGCCTGTCTCAGTGTGGTGTTATCCAGATTTTCGCCTATTGCAACTTGTTCAACCATAATAAACTCCATTTACGTCTTTTTTCCATTTTTCCATTGAATTGCTTTTCCATGGCCAGCCCTTTCTTTTTTGAAAGAGCCAAATTCCTACATCTCTGCTGTTTCTGTCTCAGGAGAATCCATAACAGCATCCGAAGCTGCACCCTGATTTGCCATCATACTCTGTTCTGCCTGTTTTCGAAGATTGGATTTGACCCGTTTGGCAGCCGGTTTTTTCAACGGTTTGGCGGATGCTCTTTTTGAAGAAAACTGTTTTTCAAGTTTCTGGAGTTCTTTCCCCAGCCATGCAAACTTGTTTTGTTTAGCGCGCAAGGCTTCATTTTTTTGAACCAGCTGTTTCAATTGCAAGGTCAATGTTTTAATGGTTTTTTCTGCCTGATGATTTGCTTTTTGAGCAGCCAGCCATTGTTTTTTGGCTGAAGGGGTTGTTTTGGCACGAAGAGCCGCCTGTTTTTTCTCCGCATTTTTCTGCAAGGCCTTTGCCTTGTTGATGTCTGCTTTCCATTTTGACTCCTGTTGCTTTTGAGCCATTAATTCCTGACGATACAATCTTGCAAGTCTTGCCGGAAGCTGTCGAAATTCCTTTTCAACCTTTTCTGCGAGAAGCAAAACGCCTTTTTGCTTTTGCAGTTTTGCTGTTGGCTTTTTCATTTTTGGGTGACGAGCCTTTTTCTTTTTTGGCATGAGAACAATCCTTTATTAAATTGCGAGAGGATAAAATTTAACATTCTTTTCCAACACAAGTCCATGCAATTCCCTTATTTCTTTACAATTAGTCAGAGACCCTCCAAAAAACGGCATAAAAGGCGACATTTCTGGTTGATTTCATGCGAAGAAGCCATTAGAGTAAGGCCTTTCTCTCTATTTCAGCCGCTGGGGTAACAGGAATCGTCGCATGAGTAATTTGAGTTTGAAAGAACAATTGAAGGCCTTATCTCCGGGACTCTCCTCTTCCGGCGAATCTCCCGACCAAAACAAGAGGAAAAAACCGCCTCATGCCGCACAACCCAATGAAAAAAAAACAAAACAAAAGCCGGCCTGGCTTGAGCAGGCACAGTATGGCGTGGAATTGTTAAAGGCCTGGTTCCCCCATTGTTTTAAAGAGCTGAAAGACATCCAGCCCCTGAAAGTTGGCATCAAACAGGATCTCGTAAAATACCTGAGTACCTGCGAAAATATCGTGGTAGCAGACAAGGCATGCATGGTCAACAGCCTGTCCTACTACGTCAATTCAGTGGCGTACCACAAAGGTATGATAGCCGGTGCCATGCGGATTGACCTTGAAGGCAAGGAAGCCGGGACGGTCACGGCAGAAGAAGCCAATTATTCCAATGAATGCCGCAAGACAAAACTCCAGAAAAAAACAACGAAAGCCTGATATCACTGAAAAATAGACCGCCGCATGTTATTTAGGGAATAAATAATGCAAACCCTGTCGGAGATGGAATTCGAAGAAGTGTCCGGACGTGACGGCAACCTGGGTCTCATCACCCTGACGCGACAACAGGCACTCAATGCGTTAAATCAACAGATGATCATTGCCCTCCGGCAACAACTGGAGGAATGGGAAACGGCCAATCACATCAAGGCTGTCGTCATTCGCGCAGCCGAAGGTCGTGCGTTTTGTGCCGGTGGCGATATTCGCTCCCTGTACGATCGGAAATTAAATCATGACCCGACACTGCCGGAATTTTTCCGTGATGAATATACCCTGACCCGTCGCATTCATGATTATTCAAAACCCTATATTGCCTTGATGGATGGCATTACCATGGGTGGTGGAGCGGGCATTTCACTCCATGGCTCGCATCGTGTCGCCAGTGATCGTCTGCTGTTTGCCATGCCGGAAACAGCGATTGGTTTTTATCCCGATGTGGGCACGACTTACATCCTGCCCCGATTGCCTCATAAAATGGGATATTACCTCGGCTTGAGTAGCGCCCAATTGTCGCTGGCAGATTGCATGGCGATCGGCCTTCTGGACCATGCTGTTAAAAGTGAACAATTCCCCGATCTGATTTATGCGCTCGCCGATACGTCATTCAAGGAAGAAGAACAGAAGACGATTACAAACCTCATCAATGATTTTTCTGTGCCGGTAAACGATTCTTCTTTATTTCAACATCACAAAATCATCGAACACTGTTTTAATCAAAAAACAGTCGAAGGCATTATCAAGGCACTGAATGAGCAAACGGATCCCTGGTGCAAGGATGTCGTTCGAGAGCTCAAAACAAAATGCCCCACCAGCCTGAAAGTGACCTTGCGTGCATTGCAGACAGCAGAACAACTTGAATTCGATGAAGCCATCCAGATGGAATTTCGTATCACTCACCGATTTTTACAGGGAACCAATTTTTTTGAAGGAATTCGTGCAGCCGTTGTCGACAAGGATAAAACGCCCCACTGGAAACCCGCCACCTTGAAAGAAGTGACTTCGGCATCCGTCCAACCCTATTTTGCACCCCTTGACATCAGCTTATAAAAATTCCCGAAGCGTCTGTAAAAATAATTCTGAATGCGATAAAAAAGGCATGTGCCCTGCCCGCCGGATGATACTGAATGTGGCATGCGGCATAAACGGCCGCATTTTTTCAATGATGCTAACCGGAACCAGCGTGTCATGGCTACCCAATATATGTAAACTCGGACAATGCAAGGTGGAACGTGTCGGGCGCAAATCCAGTTCACGCAATAATTTCAATCCGCCTGACAAGGCTGGCACGCTCGATGATGAAGCGATGATTTGTTGATTCAACCGGTCAATCGTCTCCGGATTTTTAGAGGCGCCTCGCCATTGCAATGCCAAAAAATCCCGCAAGGTTTTTTGCGTATCCTGGATCAGACATCGCGAAAATTGATCAAGTGTCGGGGCAGACACACCGGGCCAATCGTGATCACTCACCCATTTGGGCGAGGAGGCAATCGTCACAAGATGCGCCACGCGCCCGGGATGATGTAATGCTATAAACCATGCAATCATACCGCCCAGGGACCATCCCGCAAAAATCGCTTCAGGTGGTGCGATTTTCAAAATGGCCGCTGAAATCGCATGAATATCATAATCCTCTGATAGCAAAGGGCTTTTCCCAAACCCGGGTAAATCAATCAAAAAAAGTTGAAAATTTTCCTGAAGATACGGAATCAAAGGGTTAAAAATACCGGAATGCCATCCCCATCCATGTAACAGGATGAGAGGACGACCTTTTCCAAGGATTTGGCAGTGTAGTTCTGGCATGGTAAAATTAAGTATGGAAAGTGAAAAAGTGTCTATAATAAAGATAGATCTTCTCATTTTATCAGGAGGTGTCAAGCATCCTTTCAGAGTTTAGCGTTTTTTAATGAAAAGCCGGTTATTTCAAATAGACCAACAACCAGAAAAATGAGGGGTTATTTTATGCTGCCAGTCCAAATTACTGTTCGCGATATGCCCAACTCCCCCGCCCTTGAAAGCCATCTTCTCAAAAAGGCAAATAAATTAAATCATTATTATGAGCGCATTAACCATTGCCGGATTGTGATCCATATTCCGCAAAAACATAAACATCAGGGAAAATTATTCAGTGTCTGCATTGATTTGTCGGTTCCCGGAAAGGAACTCATCGTCAATCGTAAACTGGATGAAGATGTTTACGTTGCGATTCGTGATGCATTTCATGCCGTACAAAGACAACTGGAAAGTTATGCGAGAAGACGTCGGGGAAATGTCAAAACACATGAACTGGTGATGTCAGGCGTTGTCAAAAAGAAACTCTCACAAGACGGTTATGGTTTTATTCAAGGGTCTGATGACAGTGAATATTATTTCAGCCCGACCAATGTGAGTTACCCTGACTTTGCACAATTACAGGAAGGTGATACAGTGCAATTCATTGGCGTTCCCCAAAGTGAGGGAATGCAGGCACACCGTGTCACTCTCTTGAAAAACAATAATAAAGAATCACATGAAGCATGAAGCCTGTTATCAACAATTTTTAGATAAAAATCCGCATCCGCGATTTTTAAAAAGCCTTGAAGTGATTCAAGGCTTTTCTTCTGTTTATGTGAAAGAGAATGGCAGAAAAATCCTTAATTTTTCATCGAGTGACACTCTGGGTCTTGCCAATCACCCCTTGCTGATTGAACGATCTCATGAATACGCAAAACGCTATGGAACCGGCACATCCGCATCGCGTCTTGTCAGTGGAAATTTCGACTGCTACGACGCACTGGAAACAAGGCTTGCCAAAAGTCTCGGAAAACCGGCAGCCCTGATTTTGGGGAGCGGCTATCAGGCAAACCAGTCCATTCCTGAAGCATTATTCAACTCACACATACTGGGCAGTGAACCGCTGGTTTTTTGCGATCGATTGTGTCATGCGAGCATCATGGCAGGTGTTCGATCCTTGAAACGATTACACCGTTTTCGTCATAATGATTTAAGCCATCTGCATCACTTGCTTCAAAAATACGCCCGCCCGGATCATCCGATATTTATTCTGGCTGAATCCGTTTACAGCATGGAAGGCGATGAAGCAAATCTTCCCGGATTAATCGATCTCGCTAAACAATACGAAGCCTTTTTATATATCGACGATGCGCATTCGGTGGGTGTTCAGGGTCATGAGGGATGGGGGAAATCCGCTGAATATGCGAACGACATTCCGATCATCATGGGTACCTTCAGCAAGGCGCTGGGCAGTTTCGGCGGATTCATTGGCTGTTCGGAAACGATCAAACAGTATTTAATTAACAAATGCCGCGGGCTGATTTATTCAACGGGTCTCTCACCCGCCATTTTAGGCGCGATCAGTGCAGCCATCGAACTCGTGCCAACATTGCATGACGCGCGTGAACGCTTACTTGAACGGGCAGAAAATGTCAGGGCTTTTTTGAAGGAAAAAAATCTGGACTGCGGCGCATCCACCACCCACATTATTCCCTGGATCATTGGAGATGCCAAAAAAACATTATATGTCAGCGAGTTGCTGAGAGAGGAAGGCATTCTTGCCACCGGTATCCAGCCACCGTCTGTGCCAAATGGGCAAAGTCGTATCCGATTTTCTCTATCCGCCGCCCATTCGGATGAAGACATGGAACACTTTTTTAACGCGATTTCGATTGTCCAAAAAAAACTCCCCGCATGAGAAAAATCTGGAAAATCCATCCGCATCAATTTAATATACCCCCGGCATGAGGTCTTCAACATGATAACAAAAAATCAGGTGATAGCCGGGTTTGATCGCGGAGCAAAAACATATACAAAAGCAGCAGAGGTGCAGGCTGAAGTGGCAGAAACTCTCTCTCGCTATTTTGCCGATATTTCTGCCAGACATATTCTGGAAATAGGATGCGGAACCGGATTGCTGACTGAGCATCTGGCAAAAGCTTTTCCGGATGCCGATTTTTGCCTGACTGACATTTCCCCTTCGATGATTGCAGAATGTCGACAACACATGACGACGCTCTCCCGCGCCACCTGGGTCTGCATGGATGGCGAAAATCCCGAAACATTGCCAGACTATGACCTGATTGTATCAAGCATGACACTGCACTGGTTTGATGAATTCGAAGCCGGGCTTCATAATCTCAAACTCAAATTAAAACCGGGTGGCCGTTTGTTATTTTCCATTTTGAGCGAAAATTCGTTTCATGAATGGCAAAAAATCTGCCGTGATTTTGATCTTCCCATTGCAACACCCCGTTTTCCCGCGATGGACGAAATCAAAAAACGATTTCCCGGATTTGACTGGCATGTTCAAAAAATTAAAAAAATCTATCCCAATGCCCACGCTTTTTTACGCACATTAAAACGTCTGGGTGCCATTGCCCCGCGCAGGGAATACGTGAAACTGGCAACACATAAAATGCGGCATTTACTCCGTGACGTGAATCACGACATTGAAATCACCTACGAAGTTGTCTACGGGGAATACCACGCATCATGAAACCTTTTTTTGTCACAGGAACGGACACAAACGTTGGTAAAACACTTGTTTCAGCGATTTTGACGAAAGTACTGAATGGGTGTTACTGGAAACCGATTCAATCAGGACCGGCTGACAAAACGACCGTGATGCAATTAACAGGACTGCCCGCACAACATTTTTTTTCTTCTGTGTATGAGCTCAAAGCCAGTCTTTCACCCAACCATGCGGCAGAACTGGAAAACAGAACGATTGATATCCTGCAATGCAATCACCCGCCATTTGAACATGCCCTGATTGTCGAAGGCGCCGGTGGTGTTTTTGTACCTGTGAATGATCAATCCTCCATGCTCGATTTAATGAAACATTTGAATTTTCCGGTGATTCTCGTCACACGCGGGACGCTCGGTACCATCAACCATACGTTATTAACGATCCATGCATTGCGTCAGCATGGCATTTCAATCCACGGCATTGTGTTTAATGGCGAACTGTACCCGGCCAATCAAAAAACCATTGAACAGTGGAGTGGTGTCAAAACGTTATTTCATGTTCCGCATTTTGACACGCTTGATTCATCCACGCTGCACAGTTGGCTTGAACAAAACGGTGAACGTATTTTAATGGAGCTCACATGACAATTTCAGAACGTGACCGTGAGGCCATCTGGCATCCCTATACGCAACATAAAATCACACCACTGCCCATCACCATTCAACGAGGCAAAGGGGCCTGGTTGTATGATGAAAAAGGCAATCGTTTGCTGGATCTCATTTCCTCCTGGTGGGTGAATATTCACGGTCATGCGCATCCTGATATTGCAAAAGCCATTTTTGATCAGGCGATGACGCTTGAACATGTGATTTTTTCGAGTTTCACGCATGAACCTGCTGTGCAATTTGCCGAACAATTACTGGAAATATTGCCTGGTCATTTCAGCAAAATTTTTTATTCTGACAATGGTTCAACAGCCGTTGAAGTCGCACTTAAAATGGCCTATCAATACTGGCGAAATCAGGGTGAAAAAAAACGGCATCGTTTTATTGCATTTACCAACGGCTATCATGGTGACACATTCGGCACGATGTCCGTTGGGAAAAAAAGCGGATTTTTTACAGCGTATGAAGATTTATTTTTTGATGTGGATTTCATTGATTATCCATCGACCTGGATCCATGACGAAATGGTTCTTCAAAAAGAACAAAAAATATTATCTGATCTTGACGAACATTTAAAAAAATATGCACATGAAACCGCAGCTATTCTGCTCGAGCCTTTAATTCAGGGAGCCGGTGGCATGCAGATGTGTCGTCCTGAATTTTTATTGAATCTCGAAACGTTGGTTCGTTCATACAATATATTAATTATTTACGATGAAGTCATGACGGGTTTTGGTCGAACCGGTGATTTTTTTGCGTGTCAAAAAGCCAATACCACACCTGATATCATTTGTTTATCAAAGGGCATCACCGGTGGATTTTTGCCGTTCGCTGTGACAGCGTGCACTGAAAAAATCTATCAGGCCTTTTTAGGGGATGATTTTGGCTCAGCCCTCGCGCATGGTCACAGTTATGCCGGAAATCCGTTAAGTTGTGCCGCAGCACTTGCATCGCTTGTCCTTTTAAAAAAATCAGAAACAAAAAAACAACAACAGATGATTGAACGAACACACCAATCGGGTCTCGATTATCTCGCAGACAATTCACGTGTTGAAAAAATGCGTCTGTGTGGGACTGTCGCGGCTTTCGATTTAAAAATATTAAATCAATACGGTTCAAAAGAAAGTGTCAACTTACGTGCTACTTTTCAAAAAAAAGGGTTACTGATTCGTCCCATCGGCAATGTGATTTATTTATTGCCGCCTTATTGTATTGAAGAAACCGATTTAAAAATGAGTTATGCCATGATAGCTGAAGCACTTGAGGAATCCACTGTATGTCAGAAATAAATTTAAAAGATACACCGAAATGGACCCATGAAAAATCCATGGCACTTTTTTCCCTGCCATTTGTTGAATTGCTCTATCAGGCACAAACGGTACATCAACACTATTTTCCCGAAGCTGACATGCAATTATCCACGCTGTTAAATATTAAAGATGGCGGCTGTCCGGAAGATTGTCATTATTGTCCGCAAGCCGCACGCTATCACACCGGTGTCAAAGCCAAAAAATTGATGGATGTGGAAGCGGTACGCAAACAGGCGATTGCCGCAAAAACTGCTGGTGCAACGCGTTTTTGCATGGGAGCTGCGTGGCGGGAATTAAAAGATCGGGACGTCCCTGCCATCAAAAAAATGATTCAGGAAATTGGCGCACTCGGCATGGAATCTTGCGTGACGCTTGGCATGTTGACGGATGAACAAGCGGATGAATTAAAATCCGCGGGGCTGGATTATTACAATCATAATCTGGATAGCTCAGAAGATTTTTATAAAGAAATCATTACCACACGCACGTATGATGATCGTTTGCAGACTCTCTCGCGCGTGCAAAATGCCGGTATTAAAGTCTGTTGCGGCGGGATTATTGGCATGGGTGAAACGCGTGATGATCGTGCCATGATGCTTGTTACACTTGCCAACATGACACCGATGCCACAAAGTGTGCCGATCAATAATCTGGTTCCTGTTCCTGGCACCCCGCTCGCCAATCGTCCACCGATTGATCCTTTTGAATTTGTACGAACGATTGCAGTCGCTCGCATCATGATACCGCTTGCGCGCGTTCGATTATCCGCTGGTCGAACTGAAATGTCTGATGAAATGCAGGCATTGTGTTTTATGGCAGGTGCCAATTCCATTTTTTATGGCGAAAAATTATTGATGACAGCCAATCCCGAAATGATCAGAGACAGGCAATTGCTCGATCGACTCGGTATGGCGATTCAACAACCCAAAACAGAAACACAATAATTCACATTTTACATAGGAGATAATATGCTTTCTCGAACAACCAGACGATTATTTGCGACTTTTTCGAAAACATCCGGGTTGGTACCGTTAAAAAAAGATAAAAATATTCTTTCATTTGGAAGGTATGATTATTACACATCCAATGATGGGATGGATCAGTCTGTTTTAGCAAAAACAATTTCCGTCACAGACCCCGATGATCATTTTCGTGGTCTTCGAAAAAACATATCGGTGACTAACAGGAAAGAAAAAACCAGCCTGTATATGTCACTCTATCCTGATTCGGATCCTGACACTGAACAAACAAGTTATATAAAACTGGAAGAAAATGGCAAAAAAGAAAAGTCATTTTTTTCAAAAGGAAATAGTCTCAATCTCGCAAAAGAGATAGCCAGTTTTTTTAAACCGCTTACACCAAACAAGCCGCATATGGAAGTGATGAAAAACCTTTGTCTTGCCATGACAGAACCAGACCCTTCCGCGGATATAGAGGGCGTGCTTAAAGAAGCAGGCCATGAAATCGGACAAAAATACAAAGGGCCCTAAAACAAATACTCAAAAAATTCTTTATTAATCATAAAGATAGCGATTTTTGGGTCAAAATCGCCAAATAGCCGAAAAATAAAAAACTTCAATATAATCAATGAGTTACAAAATTCTGGGTGACAACAGAGGGACGCAAATTCAAAATTTCCCTGTATAATCATATAATTACAATCATATTCTCAGTGGAAGCCCTCTGTACTGGACAATTTTTTCAGATGCTGCTTAGAACGCCTTCCCCGCTCCGGGGGAAGGTGGCCGAAGGCCGGATGGGGGGATAAAAAACAGGATTGTTTACTCGAGAAAAGCGGGAGATATTCCCCCATCCGCCCGTTGGGCACCTTCCCCCTGCGGAGGAAGGCGTTCTAAGCAGCATCTGAAAAAATTGTCCAGTACAAAGGTCGAGCAGTCAAACATAAAGGATTCTATATGACTATCATTAATATTCGCGACGCAAAAACCCATTTTTCCAAATTGATAGATTCTGTCATGAAAGGAGAAGAAATTATTATTACCAGGAGAGGGACACCCGCCGCTAAATTAAGCCCCATCGCGCCACTTAAACACAAACGCAACCCGGGTGCGCTAAAAGGTAAAATTAAAATGGCTCAGGATTTTGATGCACCTCTGTCTGATGATATGTCAGATCAATTATAACTGTTCAGCATCTGCCTCAACAAACTGTATACTGCGGCCCGCTCCCGCCCTCAGGCGGTGTCCACGTAATATTTTGCGTCGGGTCTTTAATGTCACACGCCTTGCAATGAATGCAATTCGCCGCATTGATTTGTAAATACGGCGCGCCATTTTCACGATGCAGAATTTCATACACACCGGCGGGACAATAACGTTGTTCAGGGGCTGCATAAAAATTTAAATTCACTGAAATCGCAACGGATGGATCTTGCAATTTTAAATGACACGGCTGGTTTTCATCATATTGCGAATGCGTCAGATAAACGGATGACGATAAATCAAATGTCAGTTGATTGTCGTGTTTGGGATAAATAATTTTTTCACTCCTGTCCGCTTTTTTTAATTGATTAAAATCCGCATGGTTTCGAAAAGTCCACGGCGCTTTTCCGCGAAAAAGAGACAGATCCATCGCAGAATAAATCAATCCGGGCAACAATCCCCATCTCATCGCAGGACGAATATTTCGTACACGATACAATTCATCATAAATCCACGATTGTTTGATGGCATCCGAATATCGATCGCAACGCACTTCTTCAAGGGAGGTGAAAACCGTTTCAGCCGCCAGCATCCCGGATTTCATCGCATTATGAATGCCTTTAATGCGCGGCACATTGACAAAACCCGCTGCACACCCTATCAACAATCCACCCGGCATCACGAGATCCGGAATGGATTGAAAACCCCCTTCGTTAATACAACGCGCACCATACTCGATGCGTCTGGCATTTTTTAATAACGGAGAAATAGCAGGATGGGTTTTGAAGCGCTGGAATTCTTCATAGGGATTAAACCACGGATTTTGATAATCCAGTCCCACGACAAATCCAATCGACAACAAATTTTTATCGAATGGATAAACAAACGAACCACCATACGTTTTACGATCGAGCGGCCAGCCGATGGAATGCATGACAGAACCTGGTTTATGCAATGCTTCCGGAATTTCCCAAACTTCCTTGATGCCAAGGCCATACGTTTGTGGATCACACTTTTTTCGTAACTCAAATTTTTCCATCAACACTTTGGTGAGTGAACCACGACACCCTTCTGCAAATAACGTTTGTTTTGCACGTAAAATCATGCCGGGTTGATAATGCGCCGTCGGATTTCCCTCGCGGTCGACACCTTTATCGCCAGTGATCACACCTGCAATACGATCGTTTTCATAAAAAATATCCGTTGCAGCAAATCCTGGAAAAATATTCACGCCCACTCTTTCCGCCTGTTCCCCAAGCCATCGACAAAATTGACTGAGACTGATGATGTAATTTCCGTGATTTTTCATGAGGGAGGGCAACGGCAGATGCCAGGCTTTTTTTTCGGTTAAAAATAAAAATTGATCCTCCGTGACCTCTGTGTTCAGTGGTGCGCCACGTGTTTTCCAATCCGGAAATAACTCATTCAGTGCACGCGGATCAAGTATCGCACCTGCAATATCGTGCGACCCGACTTCAGCACCTTTTTCAATGACACAAATGTTGAGTAATGTGTGATGCTGCACGCCAAGTTGCGCGAGACGAATGGCGCTGGATAATCCGGCAGGGCCGGCACCCACAATCACAACATCAAATTCCATGGTTTCACGCATATTATTTCCCTGATCAGACACATTCAATCGCAATGGCTGTTGCTTCACCACCACCAATGCAGAGTGCAGCAATCCCTTTTTTTAACTGATTTTTTTTCAAAGCCGACACAAGCGTCACAAGAATACGAGCGCCTGTTGCACCAATCGGATGGCCTAAAGCCAAACCACCGCCATAAATATTCAGTTTATCGTGTGGAATAGAAAGTTCGCGCATCGCGGCCATCGCAACTACCGCAAACGCTTCATTGATTTCGAAAAGATCCACTTCATCTATCGTCCAACCGGTTTTTTTCAATAATTTTTTTATTGCATCAATCGGTGCAATCGTAAATTCACCCGGCGCTCTTGCGAAAGTCGTATGCGCGATGATTTTTGCGAGCGGTTGAATGTGTCGTCTTGTTGCGTCCGACTCACGCATTAAAACAAGGGCAGCCGCACCATCTGCAATGGAAGAAGAACTCGCCGCCGTGATCGTACCGTCTTTTAAAAAAACCGGCTGTAATTTGGGTATTTTTTCAAGATTGACAGAATGCGGATGCTCGTCCCGATCAATCACATTTTCTTTTTGCGTGACAGGAATGATTTCATCCTGAAACGCATTTTCCTCCGCCGCTTTTTTTGCACGTAACAAAGATTCTCTTGCAAATTGATCCTGATCCTCGCGGGAAAAATGATAGCGAGCAGCACAGTGTTCAGCAAAAAACCCCATCGGTTTGCCTTTGTCATACGCATCTTCCAGACCGTCATAAGCCATATGGTCCAGAATGTCAGCATGACCCAGACGATAACCCTGACGGGCTTTTGGAATGAGATAAGGCGCATTGCTCATGCTTTCCATGCCACCTGCCACCAGAATATCAGCCGTGTCGGCGAGAATAGCATCGTGCGCCAGCATGACCGCTTTCATCCCTGAACCGCACATTTTATTGATCGTTGTACAAGGCACGCTCGCAGGAATGCCCGCGAAATGGGCCGCCTGACGTGCCGGTGCCTGGCCCAGTCCTGCTGAAAGCACACAGCCCATGATGACTTCCTGAATCGCATCGGGTGACAGGTTAGCACGCGAGAGAGCCGCCCTGATGGCTATCCCGCCCAATTCGGGGGCTGAAAAATCTTTTAATGCACCCAGCAAATTTCCTTGAGGCGTGCGCGCGATACTCACAATAACAACCGAATCCTTTCGCATGTGAATTAACCTCCCGAATGTGTCGACCTCTTTCTTTTTTGCAGGGCATAACAACCCAAAACCGGCAGAATCATGATAGCCATGCCAAGGACAAATACCGTTTCATAATGCGCCAGACTGCCAACGTTGATACCCTCCGGTGGAATAAATCCGACGATTTCAGTGATCGCACAACCGGTCAAACCGAGAAGAGAAACCACCCACAATCCTGTTTTTCCAAAAGGCACCTTAAAGCTTTGTTTCCTGTCCGGATGTCGGTAACGCAATACCAGTGCTGCCACAAACAAAATGATGTACATCAAAATATACAATTGCGTACTCAAGGCCGTTAACAACCAATAAGAACCATTCACACTCGGCATGAGTAAAAAACCAAGACAAAAAAGGCTGACCAGCACCGCCTGGGTAATTAACAAATGACTCGCCACACCGTATTTATTTTCTTTCTGCAAAAAAGCAGGCAAATAATTCAATTGTGCGGCTTGCACGAGACCACGAACCGGTGAAATCACCCAGCTGATCATGCTGCCAGCCACACCCACAATGATGAGTAACGTTATAACCGGCATCACCCACGGAATATGATACGCCGCAAAAAAATGACTGAACGCCTGAAGCGCACCATTCACGAGATTAATCTGATTTTTAGGCAACACAATCGCAATCGAAAGGGATGCAAAAATCATGGTGCCCAAAATCAGCAGGACGGAAAAAAACAGCGCCACCGGATAGGCTTTTTGCGGATTGGCAACATCTTTTGCATGGACAGCTGCCAGTTCAATCCCCAAAAAAGCCGTCATGATGGCGGTCAGGGAAATCCAGCTTTGCGAGTCATGCCATTTTGGAACCAGATTGGCTGCCGTAAAATGAATTTGTAATAACTGTCCCTGAAAAACCCAGATCGCCGCAAGCGTAATCAGCAAGGTCATCGGTATGACAAGACCCGTGATCGCGCAAAACGTCGTGAATCGGGCAGACACCTTGACCCCTCGTAAATTGAGAAAAGTCAGCAGCCAGAATGTCCCCAATATCATGCTGATCAGGTACATCCGGTTTTGTGCAAGACCCGGTGATAAAAGATAGGTGGCCGTGCCCGCAATGAAAGAAAGGGAAGTGGGAAACCAGACCAGATTGCTGATCCATTGCAGCCATATCGCCAAAAAACCGGTTTTTTCACCGAGTGCATGACACGCCCAGTGGAATATCCCGCTCTTTTCAGCGGATCCGGAAGCAAGCTCCGCTGAAACCAGTGCGACCGGCACCAGAAAGATCACGGCAGAAAAAATCAGAAAAAAAATCAATGACGAACCGAATAAAGCCGTGGCTGGCAGATTCCGAATACTGTCAACTGCGCCACTGATGAGCATGACCAAGGCAAAGACGCTGATTCCCGCGATTTTATGAGTTGTCATTTTGTACTCCTCGAACAATTTTGTATTCTATTCGATTATAGTTCGAGTGACCAGATGACAAGGAAGGGAATCACGCTGAATTTATTGCGTCAAGGGCGCGATTATTTTTGACGCAGTCGTTGAGGGAGACGGATTCAGGGTATTGGCTGCGGGTGCCGGAGGACTCTTCACGGTGATCACATGTCCTTTGGTCGTTGCGGGAACGGCTGTCTGTTGATCTTTTCTTCCTTCGATATACGCACAACCGGACAGCAATCCTGAAAAAATCAACACCCCTGACACAGCCTGAGAGAATTTCATCATTCGCTTCATCCCTAAAATAAAACGTAATAAAAACAGTTTAACAAATTATGCTGTTATTGAATATCATTATCCGCGGTGCCCGTATCAAGACTCGGATCATCATAATAACTGTCATCATAATAATAACGATTTCCGACCAGCCGATCACTCGGGCGCGCATAATAGACGCGATACGGTGCGCTCGTCCAATAGTAAGTCGGTTCAAGGAATCCATCACAACCACAGCAACCACAACGTGGGCGTGAATAAACGGGAACAGGATAATAGGCGGCAATGCTGTAATGACTGCGCCTGTGACAAACTGCGCGATAATAGCGATGGTAATAGCGATGATGTGACCTCGCGCACGCACAATGTACCCGATGTACCCGATGAGAGGGACGATAATAAACCCGATGTGCTTCACAACCACCACACACCATGGGCGACTCATACACCAGATAATATTCCGCCGCTGCATTGAGAGGCAGCGCAATGAGCACCACCAAAACTGCCACCCGAATCGTTGAGACAAGCTTACAGGCTACGTTCATAGCGTTCATAAACTCCCCTCCACCATGCCTTTATTTTATCATTTTTTGACAAGCCATTTTGGGATGCAAATATCGTTAATTTTCAAGCGGATTGGCTTTTCTCCCGGATTTCGCATACCATGAAAGCATAAGGGAATTCGTCTCGAGGGTGACTGTATGAGTGAATCCGAACAGATAGAAACAGAGACCAAACGATCGTTTATCACGAAACAGGGTGTTTTTTCGCAGCTGACCGGAGAAGAAATCGATACACTGGCGAGCCTTTTGAGTGAAAAACGATTTGCGCCGGGGGATACGATTGTCACAGAAGGCGATCCGGTTGACAGCGTGTATTTCATCGTGAGTGGCACAGCAGATGTCCGGCATCTTTCCATTCAGGACGGAACCATGCATGTTGAATCGGTTGCAACGCTTGAAGCAGGGGCTGCCATTGGATTAAATGAAACCGGATTTTATTCGTTATCGGGTGTGCGCACTGCAACCGTTTGTGCCATCACACCTCTCGTCACCTTGCGTTTGAGTGTTGCGGCCTTCCACGGATTTGCCTTGTCAAACTCACATGTCAGTGCAGTGATGCGCAAAAACGCTTCTAAAATATTGGGATTTTCTTCCAATACGGATGAGACCTGATCCTCATCCATTCAGGATGAAATTTTCCAGTCCCCATTCATTCGACAAAATCGATAAACCGATTGTCCTGTCACCTGATGCGCTTCACTCACAATTTTCATTTGACGACAGGTTGTGCCATTTTGTGTGGTTGTACCAAACGGCATGAAATAACCCCGTGCTTTTGTTTCCGGATTGTTCCAGGTCACTTTTGTATTATCACGTGCCGTATCCAGTGCACGCGTGGCCGTTTTTTCTGAAATCGCCCAGTCTGATTTTGTAAAATAATACACAGGGGAATATTCCAGAAATGACAGGTTAAATGCATACACAGAACCCATCGTCATCATCATCAGTATGCCGCAGAGTATTTTACGCATGATCCATCCCCTCAAAAAAAATATTTCCCGAAGTTTATGATATTAGCATAACCTTGCAAATGGCGTTATCATGGGCAATCTTTGAATTGAATCCGGTGTGATGCGATGAGGCATTCCGTGCTTTTATTTCCTGATCAAAAAACCGTTGCGCGACAGGATACCCTTTTCTCCTGGCATCCTGTGCGCCGACGGGTGCTCCCACTCCGTATTTGTTTCATCTTCCATAGGCTCAGTATAGCACGCTGGCCTGGTATGAATTGGTTGGTTAATAAACAAATACTGTGTTTTAATTCGAAAACAGGGCAAGGAGTGAGGTCATGAAAAAATACCCCCTATTAAACAAAGGCGATTCCGTTGAAGTCATTGCGCCGGCATCCCGTTGCAGCGATCAGCATCTCACCGAACTGAAAGCATTGCTCACGTCATGGGATCTGAATTGCATTGTGTCACCCGCTATTTTTGGGGATGATTTGCTGTGTGCCAATACCGATGAGATGCGATTACATTTACTCAAAAATGCCTTGTTTAACCCTGATACAAAAGCCGTGATTTGTGCACGTGGGGGTTATGGATGCATGCGCCTCATGCCTGACATATCCCAATGGACCCCCCCGAAAACGCCCAAATTATTTGTCGGGATGAGTGATATCACGACATTAAATAGTTATTTACAACAAGCCTGGCAATGGCCGGTGATTCATGGTGCGCTGGCAATTGATAAATTTTCTGCAGAATCCATTGCTGCACTGAAGGCCTTGTTATTTGGCGAAACAGAACAGATTAAATTTTTAGCGCATCCTCTGAATGCAGCGGCCAAAGAAAATCGCTCAATCAGGGCACCTGTCACCGGCGGCAATCTTTGCCTGGTTCAAGCGAGCCTCAGTACCACATGGCAACTGGATGGACGCAATAAAATTATTTTATTGGAAGAAATCAACGAGCGCGGCTATCGCATTGATCGCATGCTGGAACAGTTACAGCAGGCCGGTATTTTTAAACACGCTGCGGCCATTTTGTTCGGGGATTTTCTGGAAGGAAAAGAACCGGATGGCACCTCTCTCGTTCAACCGGTTCTGGAGCGTTTTGCAAGTGCATCTTCCATTCCGGTCATACAAGTGAGTGGTATCGGCCATGGATATACCAATTTTCCTGTTCCGCTTGGCATCCCGGCCGATCTGCATTTGGGAAAAAATGCAAAACTTATGATTTCTTTCGAGCGGTGTTCACAATCGCCTGAAATGTCTTCATCGACTGACCGTCAACAATCATAAAACGCGGTTGTGCCATTGGGCGATAATCCCGGTCAGCCGCTTTGGCATCGATACTGAATGCCATGTCATAACCTGCTTTTTTTGCTGCTTCTTCAAGATAAGGATCATAAATACCAAAAGGCCAGGCGAGTAATGTAATTTTGATACCCAGTTTTTCTTCCAGAATCTGTTTTGATCGGGCAAGTTCCATGTGAACGGATTTCTGGAATGCATTTTCTGAAAGATGCTTTTTTTCCTGCTTGAAATTGGGATGTGACCAGGTATGTCCCTGTATATCAACAAGACTGTTTTGTTGCATTTTTTTTAATTCTTCCCACGTCATGGCATTTTTGCCTGTTGAAATGGTTTCAGGATAAATAAATAACGTCACCGGAATATTGTATTTTTTGATAATGGGATAAAGATAAATATAGGCAGATTGCCATCCATCATCGACCGTGACCACCACGGATTTTTCAGGCAAGGTCGCACGATCTCCTTTCAGATAAGCCACTGCTTCTTTCAGCGGAATAATAGTGAACCCATTGTCCTTGATCCACTGAATTTGTGCTTCAAATTTTTTCGGTGTGAGATTCATGCTGCCAGGTTTTGTCGGATTAAAATTATGATAGACGAGAATGGGAATATGTATTTTATCGTCTGCGAGGCTAACAGAAGCAGATAAGCATGCCATCATCAAAGTCAGCAGGAAAAAAAATGTTTTAAATCGCAACATATCCATTCTCCCTATCATTCATCCATTATTTTTTAATTGACTATCGATCTCAATACAATAGCAGGTGGCATGAGTCGATGCGTGTCAGGATCAAGATAAGTGTAGAAGCAGTTGATTTCACGACCGCGTTCGGTGTTATCAATGCGTTCTTTCTGGAAGGCAAACGATTTTCCCTTGTCCGTGAAATAAATAATGGCACTCCAGCCGGAGAGTCGTTGCAGATTACATTCGCCACCACGACAATCCATGACTTTTTCGGCGGGTGGGCACTGAGTTGCAAAAACGGGTGTGAACAACATGAAAGAAAGAAGAGCCAATCCAATTTGACGAAGCGACATAGACTTACTCCCAAATGGTAAATGACACGTCCAGTTTAAAACAAAAGCGCTCTCACCACCAGATGCTGGATCCCGCGGACAAGCCGCGGGACGACGTAAGCAGGGCCAATAAATTTTGTCGTGTACAGAGCTCATAGCAAATAAATTGATTTTTAATCCACAAATAAGTATAAATGCCGAATAAATTCACTCAAACGAGGCAGTGGCCGTGAATAACGACACCCTTGAAGGCAGCCTGTCCCCTTCAAAAGCAATTTTTCTCTATTGCATTGTAGCCTTTTTCCTTTTTTTTGAGATGGCCATCCAGGTTTCGCCCAGTGTCATGTCTTCCCAATTGATGCATGACTTAAACATTGGAACGTTTGGTCTGGGTATTATGTCCGGTATTTATTTTTACACATATACCGCCATGCAAATCCCCTCCGGCGTCCTGTTTGACCGATACAATCCACGCGTTATTATTACACTCTCCATTCTGATCTGCGTCACGGGTACGTTTTTATTTGGCCTGTCACAAAATATTTACACAGGTTCTCTCGCCCGCCTGCTCATGGGTTCCGGTTCCGCCTTTGCCTTTGTGTCGGTTCTTGTCGTCACAGCCGATTTATTTAAACCCCGCTATTTTGCCGCAATCACCGGTACCACTCAAATGCTCGCAGCCCTCGGTGCCATGACAGGACAGATGCCGATCAGCCTGCTCGTGACACACATCGGTTGGCGCAATACCTTGTTCACACTGTCTCTTATCGGCTTGCTATTGGCACTGATTGTCTGGCGATCCCTGAACTATAAAAAAAGTACGCATCTCATCAAAAGCATTGCGCATGAATCGATGACCAAAACGAGCCTGAAAAGCATTATTGTCCAACCACAAACCTGGTGCATTGCGCTCTATTCCTGCCTGTTGTGGGCGCCCATGTCCAGTTTTGCTTCCTTGTGGGGCGTTCCCTTTTTAAAAGAAATTTACCCGTTTGACCAGACGAGAGCCGCCTTTCTCTGTTCATTGATGTGGTTTGGTCTTGCCATTGCGAGTCCCTTTCTGGGCATTATTTCCACCTCCTCGGAAAATCGGGTCTATCCCCTCGCCATTTCGGCGCTCATGGGCGGGATTGCTTTTTATCTCGTCCTGCAATTTCATTTCTCAGCCCTTTTCGTCGGGTTACTATTATTTATTGCAGGAGCGGCCTGTTCCGGACAGGCATTGAGTTTTACCGTTGTAAAAGAAAACAATCCAGGCTCTGCCACGGGAACAGCCATTGCCTTTAACAATATGGCCGTCGTTATTTCAGGCGCGCTCTTTCAGCCGCTGATTGGAAAATTACTGGAAAATGATAAAACGGGCCTCTTTGGCACATACAACATTTTCCACTTCAAGAATGTGCTGACTATCCTGTTTTTTGCCTATCTCCTGTCATTCCTGGTTGCCCTGTTTTTTATAAAGGAACCCAACAATAAAAATCTCGGGATAACAGCCTCACCCTAAATCACTTCGAGTTTCATCACTTCAATCATGCGAATTGCCGCATCCGCCGCTTCAATGCCCTTATGACCTTCTTTCCCGCCAATGCGATCTTCCGCCTGTTCGATATTTTCCGTGGTCAACACACCAAAAATAACCGGCACATCGAATGCCAGCATCACTTGCTGACAACCCTGACTGATTTGCTGGCATACATAATCATAATGACTGGTCTCTCCACGAATCACCGCAGAAAGACAAATAATGGCATCGTATTTCCCCGATTTTGCGAGCATCTTCGCTGTCAGTGGCACTTCAACCGCACCCGGCACTTTAATCACTTTAATATTTTTTTCACATAAGCCACGTTCAAGAAGACGCACATGAGCGCCTTCCAATAATTTATCTGTGATCTCCTGATTGAATTCACTTACCACCACCGCACATTTCATATCTTCTGTTTTCATCTTCTGTTTTTCCTACGCGTTATAATGAACAAAATGATTCAGCCGATTTTTTTTAACCTGCAAATAATGCTGGTTATGTGGCGTGCAAAACACACCCATTTTTTCACGTTCAACTGATGCAATACCATATTTTTTCAGGCTGCTGATCTTGTCCGGATTATTGGTCAATAATCGAATATGATGAATGCCACGATTACGTAAAATATTCGCCGCGATAAAATAATCGCGCGCATCAATCGGCATACCCAATTTTTGATTGGCTTCGATCGTGTCAAATCCTTTTTCCTGTAAGGCATACGCCCTGATTTTATTAAAAAGCCCAATGCCCCGTCCTTCCTGATTTAAATAAATCAGAATACCGCCTTCCTCGCTGATTTTTTTCAGGGAATCATTCAGTTGTTGATTGCAATCACAACGCTCCGAACCAAATAAATCGCCTGTGATACAACAGGAATGCACTCTGACCAGCGTTGGATAAACCGGATTTTCAACATGACGTGTCAGCACAATGTGTTCACTCAATGTTATTTTTTCTCTGATCACACTGATGTCAAACAGTCCGTGTGAATGAATGGGCAATCTGGCCGACACTTCTTCTTCAATCAGATTTTCATGACGAAGACGATACTGGATTAAATCTTCAATCATCAGTATTTTTAAATCATATTTTTCAGCAAATGCATCCAGTTGTTTTCCTTTTGCCATCGAACCGTCCGGATTCATGATTTCACACAGTACCGCAGCCGATTTGAATCCGGCAAGACGTGCAAGATCAACAGACCCTTCCGTATGACCCGCTCTTTCCAAAACGCCGTGTTTTTTGGCATGCAGTGGAAAAATATGCCCGGGTTTGACAATGTCATTTTGCGTCGAATCATCCTGAATCACGGTCAAAATGGTTCTGGCACGATCATGTGCAGAAACACCGGTCGTAATGCCGTGACGTGCCTCAATGGATACGGTAAAAGGCGTACCGTGGCTGCTTGTGTTTTCATCCGGGTGAACCATCGCCCGCAAGCCCATTTTTTTGATGAAAAAATCATCCAGTGTCAAACAGATAATGCCACTGCAATGCTGTATCATGAAGTTGATTTTTTCAGGTGTTGTCGTTTCAGCCGGAAAAATCAGGTCACCTTCATTTTCACGATCAGGACTGTCCGTTAAAATAATCATTTTACCTTGTCGAAGATCGCTTAAAGCCGCTTCAACGCGTTCTATAAAACCTGGCATCATTGACGTGCTCCCAAAATTTTTTCAACGTATTTGCCCAGAATATCGACTTCAATATTAACGGGTGTCCCAACGTTATAGTGACTGACAATCGTGGCTTTTTGTGTGTGTGGAATAAATGTCACAGTAAACCACTCTTTTTCAGCACGAATGACGGTAATGCTCATGCCATCGAGAGTAATGTAACCTTTGTTCACAATGTAATTTGCAAGCGAGGCAGGCATGCCGATTTTAACAAGCAAGGCATCGCCTTCGTGCTGGATAGTCAGAATTTCGCCGAGTGCATCGACATGCCCTTGCACGTAATGGCCACTGATTCGACTGTTCGATAACATCGCCCTTTCGAGGTTAACCCGACTGCCCGGTGTAAGAAATTGTAAATTGGTCAGACGCAATGTTTCAGGCACCGCGGTGACATCAAATGTATTCGGTTGTTTTTTTGTGACAGTGAGACAAATGCCATTGACCGAGATGCTGTCATCGACCTTGAGATCATGCGCCATCCCTTCGTCAAATAATTTTTTAGAGGAAAGCGTAAAATATCGGCAGCCATTTTGTTCATGAACAGCTTCAATGTTGCCCGTTGCTTCCACAATACCGTTAAACATGGTTAACCCCTCATTTTAGATGGTGATCAGGGGGGCAACCAAATGAAGACGATATTGCCTGAAAAAGCGCATCAAAACGCGCGGGTCCAAAGCAGGATAGCGAGGTTCAATTGATTATCTTCTTTCATCCGGACTGTGACCGTCGGCTCTGGCATTTCACCAGATCTGCGATTTTTTCAGGATAACCTGAAAAAACGCTCGCGGGCTCTTTTATCAAGTCTCATATCAAGTCTCAATAAAATTACCGCCGGTGGGGAGTTACACCCCGCCCTGAAGACAATTTGTTACGAGAAATTAGCGGGAAAATGCTGTTTTGTCAATCAATTGTTACCCTCCCCTGGTTTTTATGGCAATTATCGCCATTTTTTCCTATAATTCCCTAAGCTCATTTGAGTTGCGTACAAATAAAACAGAACGTCTCTGACGGCGTTTATCTAAATAAGGATTTTTGAATTGATGAGATCGTTATTTTTAACAGTGCTATGTGTTTTTTTACTCTGCGGGACAAAACCTCTCCTCGCGCAAACGACAACACCGCATAAAAAAACAGCCACTCACAAAAAAACGCATCACGCTTCACAAAAAAAACAGGGCCACTCGAAAAAACACTCACGAAAAAAACATCATTCAGCATCGCATGCACAATTACGTCATCCTGACGCAGACAATCAGCAGGACACATTGACGCAACCGGCTGAAGTGTCTCTCGCCCAACCATTAAACCATGATCTTGCGACTGTCAATCTGACGCATTTTACATCGCGATTTCCGGCCAATCTGATGCACTCGGTCAAACAGGGCGTGGTGGATTTTGTGGAAAAAACCGTCGATAACCTGCATTACAGCAGCTACAAACTGGGTGGCAAACGGTTTGATCCCGAGCGCGGGGTTTACATCGTCGATTGCTCGAATTTTGTAGATAATATTTTACAAAATGTTTATCCCGATGCCTATTCGAGCCTTGTTAATTCCGTCGGTGCAGATAATCCCGCATCAGAGCATTACTTCAATTTTTTTCACGATCTTGGCACGACGACAGACAGTCACTGGAACAAAATAAATGATGTAGAACAATTGCAGCCAGGCGACATTCTGGTGTTTCGTTATAAAAATTCACGCGGTGCTGAAACCGGCGGGCATGTCATGGTCGTCATGCAAAAACCGGAACAGGCCAGTGATGTTTTCTTCGTCCGGGTCGCCGATTCAGCCCCTTCACGCCACAGTGAAGACACACGTCATTTTCATGAATCAGGCATCGGGATTGGTACATTACTGCTGAAAGCCAACCCCATCACTGGCAAGCCGTCTGCCTTTGCCTGGGGTGTGAATGGTTACTGGAACAGGAATGTCAAATTTGCCATGGCAAGGCCTATGGGCATTGATGCTTGAACAATGACGCAAACCATTTGTGATTGATCAAAAAATGAATTAGGATAGGCACCCTCACCAGCTCTCCTCGCGGAATGTGTTGTATGTTTTTAAAGTATGGCAAGTCATTCATTTTATTGATTTTCAGCTTTCTGTTCATGAAACAGGTCATGGCAGACACGCCGTCTTTCCCCCGAGGCACCGCCAGTGTCATGCTCACCCCGATGGCAGGCGTCCGTACCGATTTGTTGAAGGGGATAGCACCTCTCATCCAGAAATCCATTGCGGAGGGAAAATACCCTGGTGCGATCGTTCTGATTGCGCATCACGGGCATATTATTTACCGGGGTGTCTTTGGCAACCGGCGCATTTTACCGCATCCCGCACCCATGACGTTTAATACGATTTTTGATCTGGCCTCCCTGACCAAAGTGGTCGCGACCACCCCTGCCATCATGCAATTGATCGAGGAAGGAAAACTGGAGCTCGATGCGCCTGTTAAAAAATACTGGCCTGAATTTGCAGCACACGGCAAACAGTCTGTAACGATTCGCGAATTGCTGACACATACCTCGGGCCTTCCTGAAGGCATTTCCTCCGAGGCAACTCACAGGGCAGATGTCTTGCAAGACATCATCAACATGAAACTGAACCACCCTCCCGGAACACATTACCTGTACAGTGACATCAATTTTGTCGTGCTGGCTCTGCTGGTTGAGCGCCTGTCACATCAACCATTTGCTATTTACACACAAAACCATATTTTCAAACCGTTACACATGACAGATACCGCCTTTCTGCCGAATGCCCATTTGCGAGATCGCATTGCACCAACGGAAATTGTTCATCACACGCTGCGCTGGGGTGTGGCGCAAGATCCTCTGGCTTATTCAATGGGCGGTGTGTCAGGCAATGCCGGATTATTCTCGAGTGCGACGGATCTCGGTATTTACGCACAATGTTTGCTAAATGATGGTCGTATGCCTTCGACAGGAAAAAATAAAAAACCGGGTTACTTACTCGGGCCTCTCACCGTTTTAAAAATGACGACAGCCGAAACATCACCCGCCTTCGATGGCATGCGAAGTCTCGGTTGGGACATCGATTCGGCCTATTCCGATCGTGGCACACTCTTTCCACTGCGCTCCTTCGGACACACCGGCTGGACGGGCACTTCTCTCTGGATTGATCCTGTCACCGACACATGGATCGTGGTACTCACCAGCCGACTCCATGCAGCACGATCCCATCATAATCAGATTGTGGAAGACAGACGCACTCTCTCAACCATGGTCGCTGCCAGTATCACTGACACCTCTCTCACCCATGAAAACAATACCGGTGAGGCTGAACTCGCACGTGCCTATCCAACGACCCGATGGACTCTCACAAACAAGGATCACGGATGATAAAAAAAATCATGAGCCTCTTTTTGTTGCTCGTTTTTTCAACCCTGCTGCACGCCGCAGAAGTGATCAAACCGGCGGCGGAGCAACCGGATGCCTGGTTGCCATTACTTAAAAATAAACGCGTCGCTGTATTTGCCAACCATTCCTCGCTGATCGGCAAGGAATCGCTGGTCGATGTGTTACTCAAAAATAAAATTCATGTCGTGAAGCTCTTTGCGCCCGAGCATGGCTTTCGTGGCGAAGTAGACAGTCGCATCAAAGACAGCGTGGATACCCGAACAGGCTTGCCGATTATTTCGCTTTACGGAAAAAAATTAACACCCACAGCAGATGATCTTCGTGATGTGGATGTCATTTTATTCGATATCCAGGATGTGGGCGTGCGATTTTATACCTACATTTCTTCATTGCAGAAAGTCATGGAAGCGGCCGTCAACAACAACAAACCCCTGATCATTCTGGATCGTCCCAATCCAAATGGTTTTTATGTAGATGGCCCGGTGCTCGATCGTCAATACCGATCCTTCACCGGGATGCAGCCTGTGCCGGTTGTGTATGGCATGACGATCGGAGAATATGCCAACATGCTGGTCGGCGAAAAATGGTTGAATGTCACACCCAAAGAAAAAGCCGCTCGCTTGCAATTAACCGTGATTCCCTGCATAAACTACACGCATAACAGTTTATACATTCCACCGGTCAAACCCTCCCCCAATCTGCCGACCATTCAATCCATTTATTTATATCCATCCCTTGGCATGATGGAGGGCACCGTGATGAGTGTCGGGCGCGGCACACGACAACCCTTTGAAGTATTTGGGCATCCTCGCATACTGGCCCGATTTCATTTTGTGCCCACACCCAAACCGGGTGCCGAGTCTCCCCGGTTTCAATATAAAATCTGTTATGGCTGGAACCTCGCAGGTAACCGGCAAGCTGTGCTACAAAAAATTCAGCGGAAATTACAAATTCGTTATTTGTTACAGGCGTATCGATCGTTTCCGGATAAAAAACATTTTTTTGCCGGATTTAACTGGATTTCAGGCAATAGCCAACTCGAAAAACAAATCAGGGCCGGGCTCTCTGAAAAACAAATTCGGTTGAGTTGGCAGCCTCAATTGGATAAATTCAAACAGATTCGGAAAAAATATTTATTATATCCGGACTTTACTCAGGAAAATTAAGCTATGGCTCTATTAAGCACAAAACAACAAAAATCGTTAACCATTTTCAAACTGGTCATGATGTCTGTCATCACCATTGACAGTTTGAAAAATTTACCTGCCAATGCGCAATACGGCAGTGGATTGCTATTTTTTTATTTAATTGCAACCGTTGCCTTTTTCATTCCATCGGCACTCGTCGCAGCGGAACTGGCAACCGGCTGGCCTGAAACCGGCGGTGTGTATATCTGGGTACGGGAAGCATTCGGCAAACGGATGGCTTTCGTTGCAGTATGGACACAATGGTTGTATCAGCTGATCTGGTATCCCACCATTCTTTCCTTTATTGCCGTCACCATCGCCTGGTTTTTTTCGCCAGAGATAGCCCAGCATAAATGGTATGTTCTCTCCACCATTCTGGGCGTTTTCTGGATCGCGACATTCATCAGTTGTGCAGGACTCAAAGTGTCGAGTTACGTCAGTATCGTCAGCGCACTGGTCGGTGTGATTATTCCCATGCTGTTCATTTCATTGCTGGGTATTTATTGGGTTATCTCAGGTCATGCATCGCAAATTCACTTTACCTTGCACTCCACCGTGATGAATATTTTTAACGAAGATAATTTTCGTCTGTTCGTCAATTTATTATTTAGCCTGATGGGTATTGAAATGGTCGCTGTGCATGCCAGTGACGTTAAAAATCCGGCGCGTGACTATCCCAAGGCGATCATTCTGTCAGCCATCATCATTTTGGCCACGGTGATTCCTTCATCGCTCGCCATTGCAACCGTCATCTCGCCGCATGAAATCAGCCTGACTGCGGGTGTGATCGAGGCATTCACTATTTTTCTTGGCGCCTTTCATCTGGAATGGCTGAAAACTGCAGTGATTCTCTGCGTCAGCATCGGCAGTTTTGGTATTTTCATGATTTGGGTACTGTCATCCACGCGCTGTTTGTTAATTGCAGCCAACGACGATAGCCTGCCACGCATATTGCAAAAAACGAATGATCAGGAGATGCCTGTTGCGCTGTTACTGATTCAGGGCGTGATTTTTACTTTTCTATGCTCCGCCTTTATTTTGATGCCATCGGTGAACAGTGCCTTCTGGTTACTGACTGCCTCCTCCGCTCAACTGGCACTGATTTATTATGTTTTTCTGTTTGCGGCAGGCCTTGCACTCCGTTACAAAAAACCGGATGTAGAAAGACCGTTTCGCGTCGGGAAAAGTCCGGCGTGGCTTTGGGGAATTTGTGTACTTGCGATGATCACCTGTCTTGCTTCCATTATTTTTGGATTTTTACCGCCACCTGATATTTCGAAACATCAGATTATTTTTTATGAAATTGCGCTGTTTTTATTAATGTCAGGCAGTTTTGTTTCTGCACTAATGACCTATCAACACAGTCAGAAGAGAAATAATCTGAAGAAAAAAAGAGCACCAAAAATGTCCATTTAGATTATCTGATCTATACAATCAAACGGTTAGCGCCTTTTTCCACGCGCTTTGGAATAGAGGTATAATGGTTACTGTAGATTGGATGAATAGGAGATTTTTGCCATGTACAAAACAACAGCAAAAAAACGCTCACATCGATATCATGACGACATTTACGGAGATCTGGCGAAAATCAAGGATGCCTTTGCCGATGCATCATACGGCGTGAAAAATCGTGCAGGTGAAGTGTTATCGCAATCGTTTGATGATGTCAGGGAAAAATCCGCTGCAATCCAGGAAAATGTCAGCAGCTATGTTTCTGAAAAACCCTTGAAGTCCATAGGCGTGGCATTGTTGGCCGGCGTCTTTCTTGGCTACTTCATGCATAAATAACGTGTCATTGTTTCCGGGCATTTGTTCTCGAACGCCTGACAAGGACTGAAAGGAATGACCGCAAAAAAAAGGCAATCAAAAGATCGATCAATATGGAAGTGGCTGACGTTAATTCCTTCCGTGTCAGGCCTCGTGCACACCGTGCTACGCAAACTGAAAATGGAAGTCTGCTTCACGCTGAAAAATACCATTCTTCTTTTGATGCTTGCCCTGACACTCGCGTGTCTTCTGGTCGCAACCTGGATCGGTCTGCTTGCAATGTTATTTTTCGGGTTACTGGCCTTGCAATGGAGTGTGTATGCCGCCGCTCTCCTCGTCATGTCGTTAAATATCATTTGCCTGCTGATTTTATGTATTGCGATTTCAGTTGTTAAAAATAAACTGATTCATCATCATCCCTCAAAAAGCCTGTCCTGCAGAGAGTAGTTATTAAAAATAAATCCCGATAATTAACCCCGCGCCAATCCAGCCTTTCAGCAAGGAAGCCGCATGGGTCGGCGTTTCATCTTCATCATGCCAGTGGCACAGCCCTTCACATATCTCGCCAAATGACTGGCCTGTCAGCATGGCATGAATCGCCCATGCTTCATCTTCCGGCAACGAGCAAAAATGCGTCTCGAGATCTTTCCGCCATAAAATCCAGCTGACTGGCGAATCACTTTTTACAAATTCTATCGGGGTTTCATTATCCGATAAGGATTGCCAGACAGAAACCACATTCCACTCGAGCTTCAATTCATGCAATGATGGATGCGGTGTAAATCGCATACTTTCCCACAAATCAGGCGCAACACTTCCCATTTCTTCAAGCGAAATATTTTCTGCATCCGCTGCATCAAAAACACTGCACAGCATCCATTCAAATGCCGTCAGTTCAGATAAATACGGCATGGATTGATAAGTGGCATGCTCATGCAAAAAATCAGCCATTCGATCACCAAACCAGCGAATGGATCGATACGTTGAGGCATAGGCTCGAATATAGTCATACCCGATTTCTTCAAAACCGTCTGCGCCCAACTGTTTTTGAAGAATGGGATAACTGGTCGAAAGCGCTTCCAGTAATCGCAAATAATACGCATTTTGATAAATGAACAAACGCGTTTTCGCTGAAACAGTTTCTGTATCCACGATGTGTTGCAAAATCGCATCATCCACCTGAAATAAATAATCCTGGAATGCCTGTTGCAATCGCACAAGTTCCGTCATACGACAAGCTCTCCTGTCAGAGATTCCGAGAGATCCCGTGCGTGTTGCAATTCTTTCAAGAGATCAGCCAGTGGCGGAATATTATCATCCCGTTCAATCATCGTGGAAATCTGTCCATGACGTTTGAGCGTTTCCGCATACAAATGCCAGACTGCGTCTTTTATCGCATGATCATGCGTATCAATCATGTAATCACCCATATCAGAATGCCCGGCCAAATGAATCTGATAAATGCGCTCACCGGGAATGGAATGAATGTAGGTCAAAGGATCAAATCCGTGATTTACCGAACTCACATAAATATTATTCACATCCAGTAAAATCAGGCAATCGGCTGATTCCGCAATATTTGTCAAAAATTCCCACTCACTCATTTCAGACTGTTTGTATGTCACATAACTTGAAACGTTTTCAATTAAAATACGCTGCCCGAGAAAGTCCTGCACTTGCCGGATACGATCGACAACGTGTGCGACCGTTTCAACCGTATAGGATAATGGCAAAAGATCATGTGTATTTTTACCGTGAATGCCGGTCCAGCATAAATGGTCAGAAATCCATTTTGGTTGAATGCGATCAGCGAGTGCTTTCACTTCTGCGAGATATTGCCAGTCCAATGGATCAGTACTGCCAATGGAGAGAGAAACACCGTGCATCACCATGGGATAATGCTCACGAATTTTATCCAGATAAAAAAGCGGCTTTCCACCCGGTACCAGATAATTTTCGGTAATAATTTCAAACCAGTCGATTGACGGTTGTTCATTCAAAATCGTTTCGTAATGATCCGTTCGTAATCCTAACCCAAATCCCAGCATGGGTTTTTTAGATTTGCCTGACATGATCGATTCCCTTCTTGTGCGCTTTTGCTTCAGGCAAAAGCTTCAGCTTCAATGTCAATTTTGACGTCATCCCCAAGGCCGGGCAATAACGCTGTCATGCCAAAATCCGAGCGTTTAATAACCGTTTTGGCCGTAAAACCCAGTGTCGGTTTGTTGGTGATGGGACTCACACCGGAACGATTCAGCTTGACATCCAGCGTGACGGGTTTTGAAATACCGTGCACAGTCAATATGCCGTGTACTTTCGCGGTTGTTTTTCCAGTGACATTCACCTTGTCACTCACAAAAGTCGCATCCGGATATTGTTGAACATCAAAAAATAAAGGCTTCATCAGGTGTTCATCCAGTGCCTTGATGCCCGTTGTAAGCGTTGCGATATGAATCACCGCATTCACCTTGCTATCCTGTAATTTTTTTTCATCTAAAACCAGCGTGCCGTCTGCCATCCATTTTCCGGATGGATTGGAAAAATTAAAATGACTGATATGCCACAGCACGTAAGTATGCTGGTTGTCGAGCTGATACGTTTCGGCAAAAGCCGTTGTCTGGATAAAAATCAATGCGAATAAAATAAAAAAAAGTTTTTTCATGGTCATTTCCTATTTTTTGTCGTCAGGTTTACCGGGTGTCAAACTGCCGCCAACAATTTTTTCGCATGCGCCTTTGGGTAAAAAGAGAAACGCATCCGCCTGTCTGTCTTTGGTTGCTGATCCCGCACAGGCTGTTTTACTCGTCTGGCAATCGTTCATGCCCGCTTTCACAATGCCATAACATTTTTCCGTTTGAGGCATTGCCGTTGCGCTCACCGTCGCAGCCATGCTGCCGGTTGCAGTCAACGCCAAAAGACCCGCCACGGCAGATTTAATCAGCTGACTTTTATCACTCATGATGAAGACCTTTTATTGAATTGGGTAGAACAGAAAAAAATGGCACAAAAAAAGTGTGCCGCTGAAGACGGCACACTTTGTGGTTTTAAAGATCAGGACTTGGGTTCTTCTGTTGTTCCACCTGCTTTCATGCAATGTTTGGGTGACATCATCATGACACCTTTCCCTTTGCAATCATTCTTGCCCTTGCAAGCGCTGGTTGCTGTTTTGCAGCCGCTCTTGCCCTTGCAAGCATTGGCGCCATAGCAAGGCACTCTTTTGCCATGAGCCAGTGCTAAAGTGGAGGTGACAGGTGCGGTAACAAACGCGATGGCAGCAGCTGCAGCGATAACACCAGCTATTTTTTTTCCAGTTTTCATAAACAAAGCTCCGTTTTGAAAATGATTAATTAAAGAACAAACAATAACATGGAGGTAACAATTCTCGTTAGCGAGAAGCTTTCATCATAACAGAAAGTAACTATCAATCAAGCGGTTATACAGACGCAATCATCTATCTAAAAAATTACCTGACTCGCTAAAAATGCTCATTTTTTTCCATCAAAACCACATCCGTCCCTCGAATGTTACCGACCTTTTTTGCTGTCACACCCGTCCCGGCCAGTATTTTTTGTACATGAGAAAACGCATCAAACCCATGCTGATTTAGGGGCCGCAATAAAAAATACGCGCGGCCTTTTTTGGATAGCACATTGACCATGGCTAAAATCAATTTTTCAAACGAACTGTCCAGATAAAAACGGCATCGATTTTTAAATTCAGAGGGAGACAACATGCCGTGATCGCGCTGAAAATAGGGAGGATTGCATACAATCAGATCTATTTTTTGTTTCCAGGTCTCATCCAGCAAGGATTCATAATTTAAAACATGCCAGCGTAATTGAAGTTCAGGGCGATTGACTGTTTTGACATTGCGTTTAAAAAAATCCGTATAGCTATCCTGCACTTCCACAAAATCCATTTGCCGTAATTCCCGCACATAAAAAGACAGCTCGAGTCCAATCACACCACACCCGGCACATAAATCCAGCACACGCAGTGTCGATAAATCCGTGCGTGATTTTAATTGCGTGGCAACCCATTCAGCAAAATGAATCGAATCCAGACTAAAATGATAATCATCCGGTTGCGAATAGGCATAAGTAAACATATCAAATTTTTTAACCACGCATGCAGGGGAAATAAGTTGCAAGAGACCGAGCCACAAGAAAAGACGCCGGTAAATTTTCCTGTTCCGGATGGGTTTTTAAATATTTCACAACCACTGTTGCACCCATCAACAAATTGTAGGTAGGCGGCAAACAAAATACAGGGTAATTCGAATAGCGTGATGAGGACATCCTGCCGCGCATTTCATTCGCACTCATGAGATACCCTTCACAAATACCTGTTTTGGTTCCCAAAATATATTCCGAATCCGTTTGGGGATTACCGAATTGTTTGTCGTGAATATCCATCGCAATTTTGCAGTATTCCAGTAATTCCTTGCCCGTTGCCTGTGTCATAAAAGCCAAAATCGGCGAAGCCAGTGACACCGACAAGCAGCCCAGGAACGTCATCATTAATTTTTTCATGTAAGCCTTCATTTTAAAAACATTCAAAAGAGCCATCTTAACAAAGATAATCCGACAAAAAAATGTTTTGGCTTGCAGGATAGGCTGTGGGCTTCTAGAATAGCCTTATTTTTGGCTGTCGAGGGCAGAGTGAAACAATTATTGACGATGCTGTTTAAAACAGCCATTCAGGAAGTCTTTGGCGATCAGTCCATCGACTGTGACCCATCCATTCAGGTGTCAACGCGAAAGGAATTTGGTGATTATCAGGCCAATTTTGCCATGCGTCTTGCCAAACAGCTTGGCAAAAAACCCTTTGATGTAGCCCAGGCGGTTGTTGAAAAATTGAAAAATGAACGCTTATTCAGCCATCTTGAACCGTCCGGTCCGGGTTTTATTAATATATTCCTCCAAAATGACTATCTGGCTGAACGCCTTCAATCGTTGGCGGACGACCCGAGACTGGGTGTGGAACCGGACACCTTGCCAGAAACGGTAGTCGTCGATTATGCCAATGCCAATGTCGCGAAAGAAATGCATGTCGGCCATATCCGTTCAATTGTGATCGGCGATGCCATTGTGCGTATTCTGGATTTTTTAGGACACACCGTCATTCGCCAAAGTCATCTGGGCGACTGGGGCACGCAATTTGGCATGCTCATTGAATATCTTTACGAAACAGGCGAACAAAATACCGACCATTCCGTGAGTGATCTCGATCCACTTTACAAAAAATCCAAAGCCAAATTTGATGAAGATCCACTTTTTGCTGAAAGAGCGAGACAGCGAGTTGTCTCACTTCAAAAAGGCGATACAGAAACGCTTGCCATCTGGAACCATCTGGTAAAAGAAAGTTTGCAGTATTTTCAAAAAATTTATGACAAGCTCGATGTGTTATTAATTGAAGAAGATGCACGCGGTGAAAGTTTTTATAATCCAATGCTCGAAGACACTGTCAATGAATTGATAGCGATCGGTCTCGCCCAAAAAGACGAAGACGCCATTATTGTCCCATTAGAAGCATTTCCCATCCCGTATCTCATTCGCAAAAAAGATGGCGGTTATTTGTATGCGACAACCGATCTCGCTGCCGCCCGGTTTCGGGTTGACACGCTCAAGGCAAAACGCATTATTTATTTAACTGACGCCAGACAAAAACAACATTTTGCCATGTTGTTTGAAACACTCAAGAAAGCAAAATGGATAGATGAAGACGTACGTCTTGAACACATTCCTTTCGGCGCCATTCTTGGAAAAGACAATAAACCTTTTAAAACACGCAGTGGAGAATCCATCAAATTAATCGCACTGCTGGAAGAAGCCGAGACGCGCGCAGAAAACATGGCACGAGAAAAAAATCCGGCCTTGTCTTCTGACAAAATCAAAAAAATCGCGCACGATATCGGAATAGGCGCCTTAAAATATGCAGATTTACGTTCGGACAAAATAAAGGATTATGTATTTGACTGGGAAAAATTACTTTCATTCGAAGGCAACACAGCGCCGTACTTACAAAATGCCTATGTGAGAATACGTGCGATTTTTCGTAAAGGTCAAGTTGATCCAAAAACGATTCAGCAAGCAACCATTTCATTAACCACTGACATTGAACATTCACTTGCAACAAGGTTACTGAATTTTCCCGATGTGGTTTATGCCGTCAGTGACAGTTTGTCGCTACATACCCTCTGTGATTATTTATATGATCTCGCAGCCACTTATCATCAATTTTATGAACAATGTCCTATTCTTTCAAATGACGACAAGGTGCTTCGGGGTAGCCGATTGTTACTGTCTGATTTGACGGCGAGAACATTGCATCTTGGGCTGGATTTGTTGGGGATCGGGACGCTGGAGCAGATGTGATTTTTATGTTTTTCCTCTCAACAAATATCCCGCAAAACCACTCGCAATGCTGACTGCTGTGCTCATGGCAAGAGAATTCGAATGATCTTGTATGACGAGATACGCACTCATCAGAAAAAGAGCAATCAATACGGTCAAACCGACAACCAATATCAATTTTTCCTTGAATCGACGCAGGCTGCCATCTGCCTCATTTTCCGGCAATGATTTTTGTATAGAAATCGTCGTATGTTCGTGCTTGAGAAATTCATCCAGATTATAATTTGTCATACACCTGATATATCGCCCACTTGATGATTTTGCTGATCCAATATCGCAATTCTGTTACCTTTTTTTGTATTTTCCATAGCAATGTCTAACAAAAAAATGGCTTTTTTTAGAATATCTGTCTTATCCGTATGTGAGTCAGCTGACATTTTTTCAAGTTTTGCATTTAACTCCGGCGACATATTCAACGAAAGACAAACCAGCTGGTGTTCCTGATTCATATCGATACTCTCCCCGTAATTTCTTGATCAATCATTATAGATGCAAGTCTGTTTTTGTCAACACACATCACCCCTCCATCCGCACCTCCACCTCCCGTGCATCCGATCGACCGTGATCATCCACCACGCGCACCGTATATTTTCCCGCTTTGGCTCGCCAAAAAAATGGTTGATCGCGGTGCGTTTCTCCCAAATACACTTCATTCATAAACCAGTGTAACGTGCTGACATCGGCATCCGTCACGGCAGTCAGTGGAATAAGATTTTGTGTTGGAAAATTCGCACGTACCACATAACCGGATTCTTTTTTTGGAGACGTAATTTGTGGATCAAGACCCTTTTCTCCAAACAGGGAACAACCTGAATCATACGGCGGTGGCACGCGACGCGCGACACCAGCTTCTCTAAAAATTTTTAATAAATCAGATGACCAGAATTCATAAATTTTAAATTCGGTATTCTCGTTAAAATGACAGGTACGCAATCCGGTTTTTTTGTCAATCGCCACTTCCCGAAAAATCGTATCGGTTTTAATGGGTGATTTGCCCGGAATAAACCAGGTCAATTCTGTCTCCTTGCAATAACGCGTTGGCAAAAAACCGGACGCCTTGCAGACTGCCACCTGTGCCAGATTCAGGTGACGAAGATTTTCATTTTGCGATGGAATGTGTCCCATTTCATTTTCCATACCACTGATTAATTCAAAAAATAAGGGCGCTGCACTGTTTTTTCCAACAAACGCATGATTACTCGAATTATCAAAATTACCGATCCAGACCATAAGCACATAAGGACCGACAACCCCCACCGACCACGCATCACGATAACCGGATGACGTGCCGGTTTTCCATGACACATTATTTTTGGCAATTCCCTCCATATCGTCGGGTCGTGCTGTCTGCTTTAACATATCAAGCACGAGGAAACTGGCTTCCGGACTCAATAATCGCTGACCCGTCATCGGCTTTTTATCTGGCGTAAAATGCAATGGCTGCCAGACACCATCATTCACCAGCATCGCATAAAGACCCGCGAGTTCCTGCATCGTGATTTCAGCACCGCCCAATACCAGAGCCAGCCCATAATACGATTCCGATTTAAGATCACTGACATTTGCGCGTTCAAGCAATTCGTACAAATTAGGATGCGTCAATTGATCTGCAAGATAAATCGCAGGAATATTGCGGCTCATGACCAACGCATCTTTTGCATGAACGGGCCCCATAAAATCATAATCAAAATTTTCCGGATTATAACTGCCAAAACTGTGAGGAACATCTTTTAACACCGTATCAGGATGAATGAGTCCCTGATCGAGTGCGAGGCCATAAATAAAGGGTTTTAAGGTGGAACCCGGAGAACGCTTGATGTCTGTCCCATTAATTTGTCCGTGAATCGTTTTGTCAAAAAAATTGGCTGAACCGATTAATGCCCGAACCTGCATGTCGCGCGTATCCATCACGAATACCGATGCATTATAAATACCGAGCGTTTTTTTTCGTGATAAATAACGCCGGGTAATCCGTTCCAGCAAGGTCTGTAAACGAATATCAAGTGTTGTCACAATGTCCTGTTTTACATCCGGCGTATTTTCCAGTACCTGATCGACAAAATGCGGCGCCAAAAAAGGAACATGACGGACATCTTGCATTTGAAGTGGTAAATCCATCCTGTCTTGTTGCGAGGCATCTTCAGGGTATTTTTTCACCCAGCGTATAAATAATTTTTTTCGAATGTTCTGCAATCCCGTTTGCCGTGGTGTACGCTGCACCGGATTTTGTGGAATCACGGCGAGGGTCAACGCTTCAGGCAACGTGAGCTCACTTGCCGGCTTTCCAAAATAGATGAGACTGGCAGCTCCCACCCCTTCAATATTATTGCCGTAGGGTGCGAGATTCAGATACGCTTCCAGAATTTCATTTTTGCTGTATCGCGCCTCAAGTTGCATGGCACGGATCATTTGCATGATTTTTCCCTGCCATGTTCTTGAGTGAATACCAAAACGAATCCGCGCGACTTGCATCGTGATAGTCGATGCGCCTACCCGACGCGATTTTTTCACATACGTCAGAAATGCGGCTTTCACCAGCGAAAAAGGATTCACACCCTGGTGCCAACGAAAGTATTGATCTTCCTGCAACAAGGTCGCTTTAACCAGCAGAGGCGAAATATGCGATAACGGCACGTACAATCGATACTGTTGATCAGGGCTCAGGGTCAATCGCAGCAGGTGCCTGTTCTCATCATACACCGCTTGCGAAAACCCGTTCGTTTTCCAAAGAGGGGGCGCCGTCAAAAATAATGGTGTCCACACGCTGACAAACAGCAAAACCACCGTTATGCTAAACCACTTGAGAAACTTGTTCATAAGACAGGGGCACACTAAAAATGTTCGAAAAGTGTATCACATCCATTCGATCTTTTTTTGCATTGATTTTTGGTCGGCTTTCCTGGATGAGCCCCCCCTGGATGATGCGCCTGAAACAGGGCATGGCAGCCCGGCCCCGTTTGGCAGCAGGGATCATCACGGCCCTCCTTGCCCTGCTTTTGATGGGCGTCTATGGTTATCACTGGTACAAAAATTTACCTCGTCCTCATCAAATCACAGCCCGAATCACCCCACCCCATATCACACCCCTTGCAAAAACCCTCGTGCCCGATGTGCTGACCGTTGATTTTGGTATTGATCAGAATGGATTTACATCAAGATCCGTCGTACCGCTTAAAAACATCGGAAAAGACATCACCCATGACATTGTGATGAAACCGGCCATCCCCGGCACATGGGTGTGGCAAACCGACAGCCGCCTGATCTTTACGCCGACGGAAGACTGGCCCGCCGGACAGCTTTATTCCATCCGGTTTGCCAAAAACAGTTTTGCGTCCCATATCAAAATGGAATCCCTGAACTATACGTTTTCAACGTTGCCATTTGCCGCATCCATCAGCAATTTCAGACTCTATCAGGACCCTGTTAATCCAAAAATCCGTCAGGCGGTTGCAACCATCACCTTTAACTATCCCGTTGATACCAAAAGCCTTGAAAACCACACGTCACTGGTTTTGCAATCATTGAAAAAGTCAGGTCTCCATTTGATGGATGATCACTTTAAATTGACCTTTGCCTATGATGAAAATAAACGGGAAGCTTACATTCACTCTGATTCCTTGCCATTGCCTGAAACCACCCGTTATCTGGAATTGACCGTAGACAAGGGCGTCAGGGCATTAACCGGTTCAGCTACGATCGACAATCCACTCACTCAAACGGTCATGATTCCCGATGCAGCCAGCTATTTTACGATCAGCGGGACAAATGCATCCATTGTTCGAAATGACGAGGGCAGACCTGAACAGATTATTACGCTCGAAACAACATTGGGTGTGACCAATGGTGAACTGGAGAAGGGATTACATGTTTATCTGTTACCACAGGATTATCCGGCAACCGCCGTCGAACCTGTCAAACCGAACTACTCCTTTGCAAATCCAGGTGAAGTCACTGATGCTATTTTAAAATTATCATCGCCTGTCACATTGCAACCCGTCCCAACCGATCGTGACTATGCCTCATTGCACAGTTACAGGATAACCGCACCTGCCGGGCGTTTCATTTATATCAAACTGGACAAGGGCATTAAAGGGTTTGGTGATTTTTCACTGGCAAATAATTATGTTGCGATCGTCAGAGTACCTGATTATCCGAAAGAAATTGGTTTTTTGCACAAGGGTGCCTTGCTGGCATTGAATAGTGAAAAAAAATTATCTGTCCTCGTGCGTGGTTTACCCGCCGTCAAATTTAAAATTGCACGTGTGTTACCGGAAAATGTCAATCAGCTGATCACACAAACCGAGGGGGATTTTAATAACCCGCGCTTTATCAATCAAAGTTTCAATGAAAATAATATCAGTGAATTATTTTCCACGATTCAATCTTTTAGCGGTGATCCCGCAAAAGCAGATTACACTGCTCTGGACATCGGTCGCTATCTGTCCGCCAAAACCAATACAGGCGGCCCGCAAGGTTTGTTTTTACTTCAGGCGACAGGCTGGGACGTCCAAAAAAATGTTTCGCTTGATGTGAAAGCCACCCGTCTGATTCTGGTGACGGACCTTGGATTACTGGTCAAAGACAATAGCGATGGCAGTCATGATGTGTTTGTTGAATCCATTACTGAGGGCAAGCCTGTTGCCATGGCAACGGTTTCCATTCTCGGAAAAAATGGTCTCGCTGTTTTATCGCGCGTGACAGATGCAGAGGGCCGCGCTCATTTTCCAACGCTGAAAGATTTTACCGATGAACGGGAACCGACCGTCTATCTTGCCAGTCTCGGGCAGGATGTTTCATTTATTCCCTACAATCATTTTGATCGGGAGCTCAATTTTTCGCGGTTTGATACAGGCGGTGTTTACAATGATCCTGAATTACAAACATTAAGCGCATACGTGTTTTCCGACCGCGGTATTTATAAACCGGGTGATACAGCACACATTGGCATGATTATCAAACAGGCTTTTGCAGCACCCCAACCTGCCGGATTACCACTGGAAGCGACCGTGACAGACCCGAGAGGCACCACGATTCGGGATCAAAAATTTCTGCTGGATGCGACAGGCTATCTCGCCATGGATGTGCCGACAACCACCACGTCGCCGACAGGTCAGTACACCGTTAATTTATTTATCGTCAAGGATAATCATCCGGGTAATTTTTTAGGTTCAACCACACTGCGTGTTGCCGATTTTCAACCGGATCGCATGAAAATCACATCGCGTTTATCCAGTGACGCAACGACAGGCTGGATTTCTCCCGACAAATTATCCGCAAACATCACGCTGACCAATTTATACGGCGCGCCTGCGACTGACCGAAAAGTCACAGCAACGCTTCTTTTAGCGCCACAACGCATTCAATTTGCAAGCTATCCGGATTACACATTTGTGGATCCCCTGTTTGATCCGAATAAACCGCCCAAAACCTTTTCAGACACGCTGCCTGATGCCAAAACAAATGAAAAAGGCGAGGCACAATTTGATTTAAATCTCGAGCGTTTCGATAAAGCCACCTATGAAATGACGGTCAGTACAGAAGGATTTGAATCTGAAGGCGGGCGAAGTGTTGCTGCTGAATCAAAAGCATTAGTCAGTCCACTCGCGTATTTTATTGGTTATAAAGCAGATGGCGATTTAAGTTACATTCGACAAAACAGTCAACGCAGTGTCAATATCATTGCGGTCAACCCGCAACTCAAAAAACAATCGGTTGAAGGACTGAAAATTCAATTAGCCGAATTGCATCCTGTTTCAACGCTGGTTAAAAATGCCGATGGAACCTTTCAATATCAATCGTTAATACAAACGCATTTGATGGATACAAAACCGTTTTCGGTCAGTGCATCCGGCACGTCTTATACCTTACCCACCGATCGAATTGGGGAATTTGTCGTCACGATTCTTGATCAAAATAATACAGAATTATCCCGATTCAAATATGTCGTGACAGGGACCGCACAACTCTCCATGGCAAAAAATGCCGAACTCACGATCCGGTTAAACAAATCAGAATACCAGCCGGATGAAGAGATTGAATTGCAAATCACAGCACCTTACACCGGTTCCGGATTAATTACGATTGAACGTGACAAGGTCTATGCAACACAATGGTTTAAAACCAACACCACCGGATCGATTCAGAAAATTCGCATTCCAAAAGATTTTCAGGGCAATGGTTATGTGAACGTTGCCTTTATTCGTGACTGGGATTCGCCTGAAATTTTCATTAATCCGTTAAGTGATAGTGTCGCACCTTTTCATATCAGTCATACAAACCAGACGATGAATATTGATTTGACCATACCGGCAGAAGCCACGCCAGGTGAACCTTTCACTGTTTCATACAAAAGTGACAAGTCAGGTAAAATCATTGTGTTCGCCGTGGATGAAGGTATTTTACAGGTCGCAGATTACAAAACGCCCGACCCTTCCGGATTCTTTTTTCAAAAACACGCGCTTGAAGTCATCACGCAACAAACCATCGATCAGATTTTGCCGAAATTTATTGAAGCAAGGGAAATGTCTGCTGTGGGCGGTGACAATGGTGGTGCAGCCGCATTACGCAGCCATCTGAATCCGTTCAAGCGTAAAACAGACCTGCCTGTTGCATACTGGTCTGGTATTGTGGATACCGATAACACACCACGTCAGTTGACATGGATGCTTCCTGATTATTTCAATGGCACCTTGCGCGTGATGGCTGTCGCTGCTGCAGTAGATGCAGTCGGTTCAACAGATAAAAAATCGGAAATACGCGGTCCATTTGTGATTAACCCCAATGTGCCGACTTTTGTGGCACCTCATGATGAATTCGAAATAACAGCCAGTATCGCAAACAATATTAAAAATTCCGGGAAAAATGCGAAAGTGGAAGTGATGCTGTCCGCCTCGCCCCAACTTGAAATCGTGAATGATGCAAAACAAACACTTGCCATTGACGAAAATCATGAAAAAACGGTGCATTTTGTCATTCGTGCAAAAAATCAATTGGGTGCGGCACAACTCACTTTTGTAACGCGTCTTGGCAATCAATCCGGTAAAATGAATGCAACGTTGAGTGTGCGTCCTGTCAATGATTATGTAACGACAGTGATCAGTGGCACATCGGATGAAGCAGAAAAATCACTGACATTGAATCGGGTTCTTTATCCGGAATATCGAACCGTCACAGCGGCACTCTCCGAAAGTCCACTGATTTTGTTGACCGGATTAAAACAGTATCTGGACAATTTTCCTTATGGCTGCACGGAACAACTGGTCAGCAAGGCTTTCCCACTGGTTGCTGCCAATACTCTCCCGGGTATCATGGGTGACCCGAAACTGGCAACACAAAAAATAGACGCAACGATACAAATGCTGGGACAGCGTCAATTGTCCAGTGGCGGTTTCAGTTATTGGCCAACTGTCGGCGATAATACAAACAATGCATTTGACTCTGTGTATGCCATGCATTTTTTAACAGAAGCGCGCGAGCATGGATTCACTGTTCCAACTGACATGATGCAATCCGGTATTCAGTATTTAAAAAGTCTTGCCGAACAAAATGCCACTGATTTGAATACAGCACGTATCAAGGCGTATGCGATTTACATTCTGACTCGAAATGAAATCATTACGTCAAACTATCTGACAAACTTGCAGGTGTATCTTGATCAGGATAAAAATCAGGTTTGGCGGTCAGACATTACGAGTGCATACATTGCCGCATCGTATCAGATGATGAAAGGATCTGAAGAAGCGAATCGATTGATCCATTATTACAAACTACAAAAAAATGCTGAAAATACAGTGGATTTTTACAGTGGCGATATTGCCGATGCCGAATATCTTTATTTATTGGCGAAACATTTCCCGGATGAATTACAAAAATCCGGAAAAGAATTAATTGCACCGCTGACATTTGCGGTGAATACCGAAGCAATCAACACACTGCTTGCAAGCTACACGAGTCTGGCATTGAGTGCATACTCACCTGCGATTCAGACAACAACCCGGCCATCGCTTTCCGTCAGTGAAACACTTTTAAATCATGATAAAAAAATATTGCCATCACTCGATGCCAGTTATACGAAAGTGAATATTGACGACCTTGCCAAAACAATTACTTTTTCCAATCCGTCAAAACAATCTTATTTTTATCAGTTGACGCAATCCGGTTATGATCAGGAAATATTGACGAGTGCTGTCAGCAATCATCTGGAAGTGGAACGTGAATACCGTAATTCTCAAGGAAAAGTCATCACAGAAGCAACGCTCGGCAGTGAAATGGAAGTGCATATTCAAATCCGCACACTGGATAATAGCACTATTGAAAATGTCGCGATCACTGATCTTTTACCCGGCGGATTTGAAGTGGTGAATGATTCTGTTCATGCTGACACGATGGACTACGCTGATTTACGTGAAGATCGCGTCATTTTCTTTGGATCCGTGACGCCTTCAGTGCAAGAAATTGTTTATCGCATCAAGGCGACCAATACGGGAAAATACACAGTGCCGCCGATTTTTGCGAATTCGATGTATAACCCTTCGGTCAATGCACATGGGGTGGCGGGGAAAATGGAGGTTACTGGTTGATTCGCACTCATTTTAACAATGCCAGCATGTTGTTAATCCACCGCCACTTTGCCGATTGGGATATTTGACTATACGGCAAATTGCCGTATAATATCAATAGAGGTAAAAATAGATGACGCACCCCATTTCCAAACATGCTACTGGCACAGAGCGACTTGAAACAAGAATCAGTTCTGACAAAAAGAATTTATTAAAAAGTGCCGCTGAATTATCTGGTAGAACGTTAACAGATTTTGTTGTTGACTCCGCCTGTAAGGCTGCTGTCCAGATTATTCAGGAATATCGACAATTGCATTTATCCCTCGCGGATCGTGATGTTTTTATTCAGGCGTTATTAAACCCGCCAGATCCTTCTGCTAATTTGTTGAAAGCTGCAAAAAAATATAAAAAGGACGTTGCTTCCGAATGATAGATAAAAATATCAACTATGTTATTTCTTCTTTAGAAAAAAAACATGATAAAAATAAATTTAAATGTGGCATTGACTCCCTTGATCAATATTTAAAAACGCAAGCTGGACAGGATATTAAAAAAAATGTGGCAGTGACTTATGTATTGACAACACCACATTCCACTGAAATCCTCGGGTATTATACGCTTTCATCTTTAGGCATATTTCCTGGCGAGCTACCTGATAATCTTATTAAAAAACTGCCACGATATCCTGTTTTACCTGGCATTTTAATAGGAAGATTAGCCGTTGATCAAAATTCACAAAAGAAAAGTATAGGCTCATATCTTTTGATCGATGCCATGAAACGCAGCATTTCTGTTAGTAATCAAATTGGCGTTGTCGCTATTGTGGTAGACGCGAAAAATGACAAGGCAATTGGATTTTACACCCATTTTGGATTTACCAAATTGCCTGAAAATAGCCGCAGATTATTTTTATCATTAGATACGGTTAAAAAATTGGATTTAACTATATAAATATACCAGAAAATTTCGAGCTTTTACTGAGGGTATAGCTGTAACTCTTTGATTATACAGGGAAATCTCAACTTCACGGCCACCTGTTTCGCACCGATTTTTTGTAACTTGTTGAATACATTAGGTTTTTTATTTTTTGTTACTTTGCCGATTTGCAGTCATTTTAGCAAGAATGATCAAACGATCTCACTCTGAAAGCCATATTCTTGATAAGGTAAATAAAGGGTGACGTGAGAATACAGGCATGAACTACCAGAAGCAATTAGGCAAGGTGATTGATTTTATCGGCAAGCATCTTGACGACAATCTGACATTGGATCAACTGAGTGATATTGCCTGTTTTTCAAAATTTCATTTTCATCGTTTATTTACGGCTTATACCGGATTGTCTTTACAACAGTATATTCGCTGGCTGCGATTAAAACGTGCCGCGCATCAACTGATTGTTGATAAAAGGCAATCGATTATCAAAATAGCGATTGATGCCGGATTTGAATCTCAGGAAGCATTTTCACGTGCCTTTAAACAAACATGTGGGATGACGCCTGGTCAGTTCAGACAAAAATCCGGTTGGCAGTTTTTTGAAAATCCGCCGTATCAATTCTTAAAACAAGAGGACATGAAAGTGAACGTAACCATAAAAAATTTGAATGCCAGACGATTGGCTGTATTGGAACATCGTGGCGATCCCAATCAGGTCGGTGAGAGCGTGAATAAATTGATTCACTGGGCGAAAGCACAGCCTTTTAATCTTAAACCGAAAGCAGGTGAAGCCTTTGGATTCGGTTATGACGATCCGAAATTAACACCGGCGGCGGATTTTCGATTTGATCTTGCGATCACGATACCTGAACAGTTAACCGTAAAAGGTGAAGTCATCGAAAGACGCTTGCCTGCCGGTCGATACGCGGTTGCTCTTCACAAAGGCTCGCGTGAAAACATTGGTGAGACGGTGTATGCCATGTATCGCGACTGGTTGTCTCATTCAGGTGAACAATTGGCTGATTTGCCGTGCATCTTTTGTTATTACAATTTCGAGCATGAAGTGGCAGAAACGGAATTGCTGACAGAGTGTTGGTTGTTGTTAAAATAATTATATTTTTAAACAGAGCAGGGGTCAGTCACGGCCCCGGATTTTTTAATTGAGGTGTTGCATTTTTGAGATCCACACCAAATAAAGTTGACAGAATTTCCTGTCTCTACTTTAAGAAACTTCAATTAATCCTCATTACATTGCTACTTCTTACCCGTGCTTCAGCTGCAGCTTCAAGTCCGGCCTGCTCCATCTTTTCATAAGAAGACAGTGCATCTCTTAATATCCTGATTTGCTCATTATAGTCTTGAATACGTTTGTCCAGATTTTCTATTAATACTGTTTCCGGATTTTTTAACTCGCTCGGGAGGTTTATGCCTTGTTGTATCATTTTTTGTATATGAGAAGTATACTCCTCATCACCTTCAATATGAGTCTGAATTTGAAGACAAAGCTTAATTATTTCGGCATTGGCATTAACAATGTTCTCCCATTTTTTATTCTTTGCAATCGCTAAAATTTCCCAGGTATAGTTAGCGAGATTGGTAGCTTCAAGATATAAATCATCTCCAGAGAGCTTATTATCGCTTAAAATTTTTCGCCACTTTGTATCGTAAGCTTCCCATATCGTGATTGGATAATCTTTGGAGTTCAATTGATTTAGATACTCCAAACATGGTTGTAAATGCGAAAGATTACGACGAACCCCTATGGTTATACGCTTCTTTCTCTCAGCACTTGATTCTTTTTTTGTTGAACCACCGAATAAGCGTGCATACATATCAATATCCTCATTTTAAATAATAATTTTTAAATGCATTATACAATCATAATATTAAGAAAATATTAATTAATATGTAGTTAAATATGAATCGGTGTTGATTCGTAAATAAATCATTTAAAAACAATAGATTAAAAATAAAAAGAGAAATTTAAAGAAAGTCATTACTCGCCAGAAACCGCCCCATGCGCCGGATTAAACGGCGGTCTCGCCCACCAGACAATTACCATTAAAAAAATAAATATCCACCCGGAAATCCAGAAAATATCGTCGGTTGACAGCATGTAGGATTGATTGGTAATCACCGCATCCAGAACACCCACATTTTTTAAAGGCGGAAATCCGAGCGAATTTAATCCAGAAAGATATTCATGACTCACCGGATTAAATGAATTAACGTGTTCCACCAGCTGACTGTGATGAAACGCTTCGCGCCTGTCCCATAATGTCACACTGATCGATGTGCCAAAACTGCCACCGATAATGCGAAAAAAATTACATAACCCAAGCGCATTGGCAATACGCGCAGGTGGCAAGCCTGAAATCACCATCGTGATTAATGGCGTAAAAAAGAAAGCAATCCCAAGCCCTTGTATGAATCGCGGTTCAATCAACTGGCGAAAACCCACGTCGGTGTAAAAACCGGATTGCCAGAAAGAAGTGAATGCAAACACAATAAATCCGATCGTTGCAATACTTCGTAAATCAAATCGCGTCATGTAATGACCTAAAAATGGCGAAAGAAAAAAAGGCAACACACCGACAGGTGCTGCAGCCAAACCCGCCCAGGTCGGCGTGTAGCCCATTTGAGTTTGCAGCCATAACGGAAAAATCACCACATTGCCAAAATAAACGAGAAATCCAAATGTAATCGCAATCGTTCCAATGCTGAAATTGCGGTTGGCAAAGAGCGTTAAATCAACCACAGGATCCGGACGACTCAATTCCCATATAATCAAATACGATAATGAAACCGTTGAAATAATCGCGAGCGTCACAATAAAGCTGGAATGAAACCAGTCCAGATCATTTCCCTTGTCCAATAAAATTTGCAAACATCCCACTCCAATAATCAATAAAATCAGACCCACATAATCTATCCTCGATTTTTGGACAGGTGTTTCGCGACCCGACAAGGTAATCGCTGTGAAAATAACAGAAAAAATCCCCACCGGTAAATTGATGTAAAAAATCCACGGCCAACTGTAATTATCCGTAATCCATCCACCGAGAATCGGACCGAAAATAGGCCCAACCACCGCAGTCATCACCCAGATGCCGGTTGCGAAGGATTTTTTTTCTTCCGGATAATTGGCGAGCAAAATACTTTGCGATAACGGAATCATCGGCCCTGAGACAGCACCTTGCAACACACGAAAAATAATAAGCATCGGTAAATCAACAGACAATCCACATAAAAGAGAGGTCAATGTAAATAACGCAGTTGAAAGAATAAATAATCGCACTTCACCAAATCGCCTTGCGAGCCACCCGGTAATCGGTAACATAATGGCCTGACTCACCGCAAAGGACGTAATCACCCAGGTACCATCATCGGGGCTCACCGCAAGATTCCCGGCAATCGTTGGAATGGCCACATTCGCAATCGACACATCCAGTACATTCATAAAAATGCCAAGCGACAGGGAGAGCGTCATCAATGCAAGCCGCGTGCCTTTTAAAGGCATCATCTCAACCATGACGATTCGCCTGATCGGAAGACATATCCGGTGAACTGGTTTGTAAAATAGTCTGAATCAGTTGATCTGCCTCGGCTAACTGTTTTGCATACACATGCGTCGTGTAGAGTGGATGCAGTGCTTCCGCTTTGGCCAGCATGGACCCCTTCATGCTTCGTACATGTGTTGTGACATGCATGGATAACCCAAGCTGCAAGGGCCATTTTTTTAATTCTTCCGGATCAAGCCATATTCTAACCGGCAATCGCTGAACGATCTTGATCCAGTTACCCGTCGCATTTTGTGGCGGTAATAATGCAAATGCAGCGCCGGTTCCGGCATTCAAACCAAATATTTTTCCATGATAGGTCACATCCGGATACGCATCCGCCTGTACTGTCACCGGCTGACCGATACGCAAATAACGCAGTTGCGATTCTTTGTAATTGGCATCCACCCACGTGGCATTGAGTGGCACAATGGCCATCATCGGCGTATTCACAAGAACGCGCTGCCCCACTTGCACGCTGCGTTTGGCGACATAACCTGTGAGTGGCGCAACAATCACCGTGCGTTGTAAATCAAGCCACGCCATTTTCACATTAGCCTTGGCCTGCTCCACCAAAGGATGGGTATAAACCGTCGTATTCATAATCAGTGCATTGGCAGCCAATACATTATGCAACGCTACGTTATAAGCTGCCTCGGCTGTTTTGAGTGCTGTTTGATAATGTTGATATTCTTCACGAGAAATCGCACTTTCACCTGTCAGACCTTCACGTCTTTTCACATCTTGTGCTGCACGCAATAAATCGGCGCGACGCAAGGTTAATGTTGCATCCGCACGTCCCGCATCTTCAAATAATTTTCGTACCTGACGCGTGGTTGAAGCCAATGCAGCTTCTGCATTCTGTAATGCAATTCTTTGATCAGCCGGGTCAAACCGGATGAGTATCTGTCCTTCTCTCACAAACTGTGTGTCATCAATGTTGATGTCTGTGACGGTGCCCTGAATTTGCGACATGAGTTGTACCATATTGCCGTTGACGTAGGCATCATCGGTATAAACATCATATCTTCCGAAAAAAAACCAGTATAAAAACCAGGTCACAAAAATAAATAAAAAAACAGCAGTGAGCATGACAATGGCCAGGTTTCGTTTGTGAAGTCGACGCTGGTCTTCTGTCTGATCAGACATCCCGTCCTCCCAATGCCTTCAGTAACAACACAACCGTTTGTACCTGCGCTCTCTGCAGTGCCAGTTGTGCCATCGATTGTTGCAGCAGGCTGTCCCTATTTTCCAGCACTTCTGCATAATCGGCAATCCCGTGACGGTATCTTGTTCGATATAAATCATAAGTATGCGACAGGGCATGGTACGAGAGATTTTCCGCATTGAGTTCCGCATTGATCGCTCTCAAACTGGATAATTGATCCGCCACGTCACGCAATGCCGCGAGAAGTGTCCGGTTATATTGAAAAACAGCCAGATCGTATTCAGCATATTTTTCCCGCAATCCGGCACGCCTTGCCCCGGCATCAAAAATGGGTAAATCAATGGCACCGGTCAGCGCATTATTGCGATTTTGTGCCGTGAATAATTGATTCAACTCGATGCTTTGATAACTGTATAACGCCGATAGGTTAATATCCGGAAAAAACCAGGCTTTTGCGACATTCACCTGATTGGCAGCCGCCTCGACCTGCCATTTTGCCGCCAGAATATCCGGTCGATTCGCTAACAAATGCGCGGGCAGTGAAGACGGGATTGAAACGGGATAATGATGAAATGCAAATTGTTTTGTCCGGATATCCGTCGTGAAAGGATTCTCGCCCAATAACACCGCCAGTTGATGGCGGGATAATGCCTCACCCTGTCGATACTGTTCCAGTGTTTCTTTTGTTTGGGCAAGCGTTGCGAGTGTCCTTTTGACAGGAATGTCCGATTCAATCCCGTGATGCATCCGGTTGGATACAATCCGTAACAGCGCTTCATTCACCGCCACTTTTTCTTTCGCAAGACGAATGACGGACAGATCATATTCGAGCCTGAAATAAACTTCGGCAATCGCTGCAGAGAGCACGAGTTCCGATTCAGCCAATTCTGCTTTGGCTGCATATTCCTCATTGATTTTTGCTCGCAAAGCCTGTCTATTTTTACCCCAAAAATCAAATTCGTAGTTAAAATTTAAACCTAGCTCGCCGATATTAAATATTTTCCCATTGAATGGCGGCGGAATCAGTCCTTCTTCCGGGAAACGCTGTCTTTGTAAATACCCGCTTAAATCGACCGTGGGCCAGAGCGCACTCTCCGCCCTTTCTGCCAGATGCGTCGCCGCTTCAACACGCGCTTTTGCACTTTGCAGATCAGGCGAATCCTGCATGGCAACAGCAATCAGGGCATTCAATTCCGGATCATGAAATAATGTCCACCAGCCAGCACGAGCCACCGGAGAAATCTGTTGGGGCGTATATCGATGCGGTGTTACGAGTGTTTTGGTATCTATTTCGTGAGAATGAGAATGAATATCCCCATAATAAACACAACCAGCGAGGCCCATGCTGCATAATGATCCGATCAGAAGCTTCCGGTGTAATGTCATGAATAACTTTTTCATTAGGCAGATTCCATTGCATGGCCTGTCTTAAGACGCTGCTGCCATTGTATAACAAGTCACACCTGGATGAATAAAATAATTAAACACCTGTCCATTCAGTCGGTTACAAGACGCGAATGCTGATGCTGCTTCCAGGTTAAAATAAAGGGATAGAAAGATAAAGATCTGCAGCTAACAAGGAGCGGCCATGCAGTTCAAAACATTTTTTGTTTTGTCACTGGCGTGTTCATTGTTTTCAGGTTCACTCAGTGCCTTTGAGTACGAAAATTCATCCTCGTCAGATGGCTATGAGCCTTATGATAATCCGCCTGTGGAATTTGGCGAACCCATCAACGATCCGGTGTTTGACGATGGACGCTATGATGGACGCGATCGCTATTATGATGACGATACAGTGCGTCATGACGTCTACCGATCACCGCGCGCAACAAGAGAGCCTGTCCATTATGCATCACGCCTTCCACAAAAAATTCCACCGCCCGGTGAGCGCGTCATTATCATTAATCCGCGATTCCATGTCTGGGGCGCCTATACGGAAACAGGCAGTCTGATTCGCGGAGGACTGGCCACATCCGGTGCCAGATGGTGCAGTGATATCGGACGGCCATGCCGCACCCGAACCGGTGTCTTTCGTATTTATTCACTGGGTGACAGTGACTGTATATCCAGTATTTATCCACTCGGTGAAGGTGGCGCACCCATGCCCTATTGCATGTTCTTTCATGGCGGTCAGGGCATTCACGGATCCGATCACCTTGCCGATGCCAATTTGAGTCACGGTTGCGTACGTGTCAGCGTCAACGATGCCGAATGGATCCGCTATCATTTTGCGGCGAGAGGAACCAAAGTCATCATTGAATCCTATTGATGAGGTGATGATGAAATCAGGTGAAAGAGGCTCATGATGAAAAAACCAAAACCGCTGCCTCATTCCAGGTTGAGACAAAGTCTCGATCCGTCACAATTCGAGTTCAAAACAACAAAAAAAATTAAACCGCTGGATGAATTCATCGGTCAGGAACGTGCGCTGGATGCATTGCACTTTGGCGTTAACATTCCCAAAAAAGGGTATAACCTGTACGCCATGGGACCCGCCGGTATTGGCAAACATTCCCTGATCACCACATTTTTAGGAGAACATGCCGCAAAATGTCCGACGCCACCCGACTGGTGTTACATCTACAATTTTGACATTCCGGAAAAACCCGTTGCGATACAGTTGCCTGCAGGGAAAGGTTCTCAATTACAGGAAGATATGAAAACATTGATCGAGGAACTCGGACAAACGATTGTGTCTGTTTTTGAAAGTGATGAATATCGGATTGGTATCAAAAAAATTAATGCGTATTTTAAATTAAAACGTGCCAAAAAACGAAAAAAAATACAAAAATCACCGGGTGAAAAAATTCCCTATCTTTATAAGGAACGGCATGAAAAGGAAAAAGAACTCCGGTTCAGATTATTGACAGGCATGATTGATCCCATTTTCCATAAACTGACAAAAAAATACAGCAAACTGGATAACGTCGTCAATTACCTTAAAAAAGTAGAAACTGATTTCATCGACAATGCCATCGATTACATCATCGAAGAAAGTAAAACAAGGCTCCTTGATTTTCAGCGTGATAATCCTGATCTCGTCAAATATAAAATCAATCTGATGGTTGACAATAGTCAATTGAAAGGCGCGCCGGTTATTTTTGAAGAGGCTCCGTATTTTTCCAATTTAATTTCACGTGTGGAATATACTACGCGAGACGGTGTGCTCGTCACCAATTTCAATTTAATTCGCACAGGATCCCTGCATCGGGCAAATGGCGGTTTTTTGCTGGTCGAATCGCGAAAACTCATGAAAAATCGTGATGCATGGGAAGCGCTGAAAAGTGCCATTTATTCAGAAAAAATAAAAATTGATTCCGTGCAACAAATGGATAATTCCATCAAGACCGTCACACTCGATCCGGAACCCATCCCATTAAATGTTAAGATCATTCTGATTGGCGATCGAAGAACCTATTATCATTTGTCCCAATATGATCAGGATTTTGCAAAATTATTTAAAGTCCCCGTGGATTTTGATGAGCAGATCGTCAGGAATCACAAAAATATTTTGCTTTATGCAAGACTGGTGAGTTCTATCGTGCAGAATGAAAAATTGCGCGCATTCGATATGACGGCTATCGGCGCCATCATTGATCAAAGTACCCGTTTGACGGAGGATACAGAAAAATTATCGACGTATTTTCATGCGATCAAGGATATCGCTCTCGAATCCGATTACTGGGCAAGCATAAAAAATAAAAAAACGGTTAATGCAGAAGATGTGCAACAGGCGATACAAACCCAGATCTATCGCATGGACAGAACAAAACGACTCTATCATGAAGACATTGGACGAAATTTCATTATCATTGATACCGAAAATAAAGTAATCGGTCAGGTGAATTGTCTGTCTGTTCGCAAGGTAGGAAATTATTCCTTTGGCCATCCGACACGTGTTACGGCACGTGTTTCTTCCGGCAAGGGAACCCTGATCGATATTCAGCGTGAAATTAAACTGGCAGGTCCGATGCACTCCAAGGCCGGTTTGATTATCTCGGGGTTACTGGCCAGCCGTTTTAGCAGAGAAGGTGTTTTTGCCCTGTCTGCCAGTATTTCGTTCGAACAGATTTATTGCTGGACGGATGGTGATAGCGCATCGGTCGGTGAATTGTGCGCACTGATTTCTGCATTGGCAAAAGTACCCATTCTGCAATCTTTTGCGATTACAGGCTCCATCGATCAGCACGGTGAAGTCCAGGCTATCGGTGGTGTCAATGAAAAAATCGAAGGATTTTTTGATATTTGCCGTGAAAAAGGCCTCACGGGAAACCAGGGTGTTTTGATTCCCGCAATCAATGTAAAAAATTTAATGTTGCGGGATGATGTGGTTTTAGCTTCGAAGAAAAAACAGTTCTTTATCTATCCGATTAATACGCTGGATGAAGCGATCGAACTGTTAACCGGAAAAACAGCTGGAAAAAGAGATAAAAAAGGTCATTATCCGGCAGGCTCGGTTTATGGAAGAGTGGAAAAACGGTTGCAGGAATTTGCGAGGATGCGGCGGTTTTTAAAGTGATTCTGTTCCCGGATATTCCATGATACTCGCTACGTCGTCCCGCGGACAAGCCGGCGTTGTTGCATAAATCAGACCTCAATCGGAGCGTCATCCTGAGCGCGTTTTTTAGCGAAGGATCATCTGCTATTTGTAAAGACTTTTTTGCAAGAGCTTGTGGGTAGCAACAGATCCTTCGGCGAGAAGATGCCTCAGGATGACGCTCCGATTGAGACCTGATTTATGCAACAATGCAGGACAAGCCGCGGGACGACGTAGTGAAGGTAGTTGAGAACACGTCTTAGAACAAAGACAACTGTTTCCCCATCAACTTTTCAAGCGTCCGCAACGGCGACAATTCCGGATGAATCATCGCATTGACCGGCAGATAGAATGTCTGTTCCAGCACATGTTGCCCCGCCATCGCTGCATGAGACACATGATCCGTCTGCACAATCCACGTATTGCCTGGCGCAAAATGAATTTCCTGTTGTGAAACATTTTTTTGATAATCAAGATCGCGTTTCATGCCATCGTGAATGCAGAGCATCAGATGATCGTATTCCGTTCGATAACTTTTGGTCAGACCCAGCATTTTAAGGAATGCCGATTTTCCCGCAAACGCTTTTCGGACCCTCGGCAAAAAACGGTGTGCGACATTTTCAAAAGATTCGCCCACTCGCCAGAAACGGTCCTGCCCATTGGGATTGATATTCGAAAAAACACGCAAAATTCGACGTCCCTGGTTTGGTGTGGCAGGAAAGGCGTCCACATGCAACCTTGTATCATCCTTGCGAGACGATATCACACGCCCCAAAATTTCAACCGGACGAAAACTGGTTCGACCCCGTTGAAGCGACGCACTGTAAGCAGGAAATATTTTTTGGACCAGGCCCTCGGCCGATTGCATAAACCGGCGCATCATGGCTTTTAATTCATCCTGTTCCTTCAGAGAACATTTTACGCCCTGCAACCGGTGTGTCAGAGCATGGTAGCTGATGTTTTTGGTTCGTTTATCTCTGTAGCTTGCTGAGAGAAATTTGTTTTCATGCGGAAGCAATGTGAATGCCAATTGCGGAAACAGCACAATCCGACCGTTTTCAAGCGCATTGGTGGATTCCGCCTGTAACTCGTCGGAAAAGATCTGATTCCAGTCGCGACTGTTAATTTCCTTTAAAATGGGAATGTGACCCATGAAAGAATACCCGTTGAAGCCTTAACGGAAAAAAAGCCCGGCAAAACCAGGCTTTCATTCGTGACGATCAGCCCTGGTGATTACTCAACAACGACATTTTCAGCCTGTGGGCCTTTTTGTCCCTGGGTCACGGTAAATTTTACACGTTGGCCTTCGGTCAGGGAGCGGTATCCATCACCGACGATAGCCCGGAAATGTACAAACACATCTTCGCCATTTTCACGGGAGATAAAGCCGAACCCTTTGGTATTGTTGAACCATTTAACTATTCCAGTCTCTTGTGCTGACATACTATTAACCTTTTGAAAAATTTAAAATTTGCTGCAACGACACACACATTCAACCAACAGCCCTTGCAACGACTCACAAAGTGTATCAAATATTTTAAAAGGATGCTGTCTTTTTATCAGTAACTTATTGGTGTTATGCACAAACCCTTTCGAACTGATTAAATGACAAACAGACCCTGCTCATCCCGATTTCCTGACTTCCCGGATTTTGACAACACCCCGGATTTTTCTAATTTCATCCAGCAGAGAATCATCCACACCCGTGCTGACATCAATCAGTGTGTAGGCCATTTCATTCAGCGACTTGTTGGTCAAACTGACGATATTGATTTTTCTCTCCGCCAGTTTTGAAGAAATTTGCGCAACCATATTGGGAATATTTTCGTTAATCACCGCCAAACGCATTGCTGCCTGGCTTAACGGCATATCAACAGAAGGGAAATTGACGGCATGGCTCAGGATGCCTTTTTCCAGAAAATCCCGGATCTGTTTGACCAGCATGATCGCACAATTTTCTTCAGCCTGCTGCGTGGATGCACCCAGATGCGGCAAACTGATGGCACGCGGAAAATCCTTTAAAAGGATCGCCGGAAAATCACTGACGTACGAATAGACCTTGTTGTCCCGAAGTGCCTCTGCCAATGCAGCATTGTCAATGATGCCATCGCGCGAAAAATTAAGCAGCACCACGCCCTGCTTCATTAATCCAAACTGTGAGGTGCTCAACAGATGTTTTGTCTGTCCATTCAGAGGAACATGCACGCTGATAAAATCCGATTCGAGCAACAGATGTTCGAAACTGGCTGCCTGTTCCACATCCGACGATAATTCCCATGCGCGATGGACGGTAATCGTCGGATCATACCCAATCACACGCATACCAAGACCCAGCGCCGCATTGGCGACTTTTACGCCGATGCTGCCAAGGCCGATCACACCCAGCGTTTTGCCCTGCAGTTCAAACCCGGCAAATTGCTTTTTGTCCCGCTCAATTTTCGCATGAATCAATTCATCATTGCTTTCCGTGAGTGTCTGCACATAATTCCACGCAGCACAAATATGCCGACTGGCCAGTAACATCCCGGCAATCACCAGTTCTTTCACCGCATTGGCATTGGCGCCAGGCGTGTTCAATACCGGAATCCCCTTTTTCGTCAATTCAGCCACCGGTATATTATTCACACCCGCACCCGCACGCCCGACAATTTTAACGGAAGCCGGAAACGCCATGTCATGCATCACATGTGAACGGACTAAAATAGCATCAGGGTCTTGCATATCCGTATCGACTTCATATAATTCACGTGGAAATAATTTGAGTCCCGCGGGTGACATCGCATTCAACAATTGAATTTTAAACATTTTCTTCCCTCAACAATTCATTTTTTACAGGAAACGCGTCATGTTACCACCAGACTGGCAATTAAAAACCCCTCTTGATGCAATTGTGTTTGATTGCGATGGCACGTTGAGTACCATTGAAGGCATTGATCAGCTTGCCGAATTCCATGGTGCAGGCGATGCAGTCAGGGAATTGACGGCCACTGCGATGGGCAAGACGGGTCTCACGCCGGATATTTATCAGGAACGACTCGATCTGATTTTGCCCACACGCCAGCTGATGGATAAACTGGGACAACAATACTGCAAAAATCTCACGCCGGATAGTCAGGACGTTATCCGGTTATTACAACGCCTCGGCAAACCGATTTATATCGTATCCGCCGGATTGACGCCTGCGATTGCTATTTTGGCGGAGCAATTACACATTCCACAAAACCATATTTATGCGGTCAATATCGAATTTGACAGCGAGGGAAAATTTTGTCATTACGAACACGATTCCCCGCTGGTCCAGAATGCGGGCAAAAAAATCATCGTGACAGCACTTTTGAAAAAACACCCGCGTATCGGTTATATAGGTGATGGCTTGAACGATGTCGTGGTTCGTGATCTGGTGACCCGATTTATTGGTTATGGCGGCATTTATTATCGCAGCAACATCGAGGCGCTTTGCGATTTTTATATCACGACACCTTCGATGACTGGCGTTCTGCCTCTTTTGCTGACCCAATCGGAAGTGGAAGGTTTGTCAGTCGCGGAAAAATCACTTTATAATCAAGGGGCTGCAAGGCTTATTACGTAGTTTTAAAGAATGTTTACCGCCATTTTATCCTGTCCGCCACTTGTGTTGTCGCGCCGTCAATACAGCCACCATTGGCGGCACAACAGATCATACTCCTTGTGTTGTTGCGCCGTTAATAATACACTTATTAGCGGCACAACAACACAGATAGAGCTAACTTTATGAATTTTATAGGAAGAAATGAAGAAAAAATTGTGTTAGACGATTTTTTCAAATCTGACTATCCGGAATTTCTCGCAATTTATGGGAGAAGACGTATCGGAAAAACATTCCTGATCAAGCAGTCATTTACCGGGCAAGACTGCTTTTTCTTTAATGTTACTGGCGTGCAAAATGGGAAACTGGATACTCAAATCAATCGATTTACTCAGGAAGTTGGAAGAATATTCTATCAGGGTGCAGAGATAAAGGAACGAGATAACTGGATTGACACCTTTGACTTATTATCGGGAGCAATTGATAAAATCGTTCCAAAAGATAAAAAAATTGTTTTATTTTTTGATGAATTTCCGTGGATGGCAACGCATAAATCCGGATTACTGCAAGCATTGGAACATCGCTGGAATCATACCTGGTCAAACGACCAACGAATTAAATTAATCATCTGCGGTTCTTCTGCTTCCTGGATCATAAAAAAAATAATTAATAATAAAGGCGGTTTGCACAACAGGATAACCCGGAAAATTCACTTAATGCCATTTAACCTGAGAGATACAGGCGCTTTATTAGAGAATCAAAAAATTAATCTGAATCACAAGCAAATTACAGAACTCTATATGATGACAGGCGGTGTGCCTTATTATTTATTACCCGTTGAAAAAAATCAGTCAGCAGCACAAATTATTGATAAGCTGGCATTCCAGCAAAACAGCTTGCTATTCAATGAATTTGATAACTTATTTTCATCATTATTTGAAAATTCTGGAAATTATATTGAGCTGCTGCGAATTATTGCAAAAAGTCGATCCGGGATAGGACAAGAAGAAATTATTGGTCAATCAGATGAAATATCACGCGGAGGAAGAACAATTGATCGATTAAAAGAATTGGAAGATACAGGGTTTATCATTAGCTTTATGCCACACCTGCATAAAAAACGTGGAAGATATTATCGATTAATTGATGAATATACGCTGTTCTATCTTGACTGGATTGAGCCGATAAAAAATTCTTTACAGAAAAACTCGCTTCAGCCAGGCTATTTTCGGGAAAAGCATTCTTCACCTGCATGGCATAGCTGGGCTGGATATGCTTTTGAATCGATTTGTTATAAGCATTTATCTCAGATAAGAAAAAAATTAGATATTAGCCCGAGTGCCGTGGCGAATGGATGGCGATATGTGCCTCTCAAAAGGTCCAAAGAAAGTGGCGCACAGATCGATTTACTCTTTGATCGAGATGATGATTCCATCACTATTTGCGAGATTAAGTACACTACCGAGCCTTTTATAATCACAAAAAGTTACGCGGAAAATCTCAAAAATAAAATTGCTGTTTTCAAAGACAAAACCCGAACGAAAAAACAAATTTTTCTTGCTATGATTTCAGCCAGCGGAATCAAAAATACCATATATTCAGAAGAAATGGTTCAGGGAGTTGTAACATTAGAGGATTTATTTAGGTAAAATTTGACTCAGCCAGAACCCAATGGCTGGTATTTTTTTTCTTCGTCCAGATACGTAAAAATTTCCCCTGCCCCGATATCAAAAAACCATAAATGAATAGCCAGTTTTTTCTTTTTGACTTTTTCAAGCAGCCAGGGAAACGTCAGGCAATTCTGATAAGATTGTTGAAGAGCGGATTTCGCGCAAGCATCCACATCCTGCACACGCGAATCCGGGGTTTTAATCAGTGAAACCCAATTATTGATGAAATCATTTCTATTGGCATTTTCATTATCATTATCATTTTCATTCTGGCTGTTTTTTAAAAGCGCCTGGATACCACCACATTGGCTGTGGCCCAGCAAGATCAGGTTTTCAACCTCTAAAAAACGCACACCAAATTCAAGAGCCGCACTGGTACCATGGTGTGCATCGTCTTTTTCATACGGCGGGACGATATTGGCTACATTGCGCACCACAAATAAATCACCCGGCTCACACTGTAAAATCAAAGCCGGATCCACGCGAGAGTCGCAACAGGCAACAACCATGATTTTTGGCTGCTGCCCCACATTCGACAGATAATGCATGACAGAGGAGTCGCCCAGCGCATATTTCGCCCGGAAGGCCTGATAACCCTGTAATACCTTGTTAAAATTCTTTCCCACGCTGAATCCTCATTGTGATGGGTTTATCTCTATTAAAACAGATTTTAAAGTTTCACGTAGAACCTTTTAATCAGGGCTGGCCCCTGAAAATCATCCCACAAACGTCACACATCCATGGCTCGTCAAATCATCCCATAAACGTCACATCAGAAACGTGAATACCGAATAAGCTCTGTCATGCCAGCACGTTTTTAGCTGGCATCCAGTGTCTTTAAAGGCGCTGGATGCCAGCTAAAAA
>DATIJJ010000038.1:0-2215 GCA_035478795.1 Gammaproteobacteria bacterium
TCCTAAGAAAACGAGGATTTTTGACGCTAGATACCTTGATTTTTCAGCACGAAACTGGAGCAAGTCGTTCTGCAACCGAAATTATGGACACCCGTATCGACACGGATGCCTATTTGGTGCATCTTCCAGATACCATGAGTATTCCACAAGCATTGGGAGACAAATCAAATACATGGTGGAAAAATCCAACGGCCGGAGCCAGAAAGTTGCAAGACAATTGTGCCGCTGTTTGGTTTCTGGAGGATGGATTCTTTTCTCCGAACGGAGAGAAAATATATCCATGGAAACGACTCGTGTACGGAGAGGATTGGGGTCTCAATATTGGAGCACTCGAGTTTACAGCAGGAGAAAAATTGTCGTACCCGGAATTGAATTTTCCTCCCTTTCGTCCCTATATAATTGATCCAGATTTTCCATATCCTGAACAACGAAGCTCATGGATTCTTGACAAGAATATTGTTCAGGTTCGCAGACCCAAGACTATCTTTTCTCGGTATAAAAAGAAAAAGTATGAGCATAACTAAGCTTGCTCTGACGGACAAGGTACATAATTGATTTGACCTTTCCCTCTTGGACAGAGGAAAATGCGCGAAGCGCTGAAAACGATTTTGTGGAGTTTTTTTCAGGATTTTGTCCTTGCGTTCTGTTTTTTTTTCTGTGATGAAGAAGTTTTGGTTCCAAAATTTTGATTTTGTCCGACGGGATCTGGAATCATTGTGATTTTTTTTTGGGTAAAGTTTTTGTGTTTCGGTTCTAAAATTTTCCCCAAATCTGAATGACCCTCGGAAATTTTTCTGACCCCTAGTCTGACAGAGGAGGATGACCTTTCCCTCTTGGACAGACGAAAATGCGCGAAGCGCTGAAACAATTTTTTAATGGATTTTTGTGGGATTTTCTCCTGGCATTTCTGTGAAGAAGAAGTTTTGGTTCCAAAATTTTCCTGAAACCTGAAGGACCCTCGGAATTTTTTGGACCTGGTCTGACGGACAGGGTACATAATTTCGATTTACAATATTTTTATAACCTGATTTTTTTTGGGAAAGTTTTTGTATTTTGGTTCTAAAATTTTCCTGCAACCTAATCAACCTTCTGAAATTTTTTGGACCTGGTCTGACGGACAGGGTACGTAATTTTGATTTACAATATTTTTATAACCTGATTTTTTTGGGAAAGTTTTTGTATTTTGGTTCCAAAATTTTCCTGAAACCAAATCCACCTTCGGAAATTTTTGGACCTGGTCCGACGGACATGGTACGTAATTATGATTTAAATATTTTGACCTTTTCCCTTTTGGACAGAAGAAAATGCGCGAAGCGCTAAAAACGATTTTGTGTGGGGTTTTGCCCCCGTCCGTGCCATCGCATTAGTTTTGGTTTTGTTAGTGGAACAGGATGTATGAAGGATCTACTGTATAGATGGAAGAGGGTAGTTTGAGAAGTGAGTGAGGGCGAGTGGATGTTGGGGGATGAGTGTGAAAGTCATGGGAACGGAGTATGCTAGACATGAGCAGGATGGGTTACCGCGAGATGGATTACGGAGGGAAGGACGGAAAGATAGAGGGTTTTCAGTGATGAGAAGGAATAGGAAGGAGCATGTTGGACATGAGCAGGGTGGGTTACCGCGGGATGGATGACGCGGGAATGGACGGAAAGATAGATGGGGTCGGTGATGTGGAAGAACGGGAAGGAGCATGCTAGACATGAGCAGGATCGGTTACCGCGGGATGGGTGAGGTGGGGATGGATGGAAAGATAGAGGTGTCGGAGAGTCGACAACAGAGGTATAGAGCATGCCAGACGTTAGCTGGGTGGGTTACCGCGGGATGGATTACGGTGCGACGGATGGAAAAGTGGGTGAGTCGGGATGGGCGGAATGAGGTCTAGAGGTATGTGGATGTCAGAGGGAGTGGGTGAGTCCGGGTGCGGCCGCATGACGAGCAGGTGGGCTGAGGTGATCGTCTGTTCGTGTGTGGAAGGTGGTAGACTGACGATGGTGTGTACCGAGCATGACGGTGAAGTGAACATGGTGATGAGGAGAGGAGGTGGGTGAGTGCGAGTGTAGAGTGCGACGCGAGTCGAAGGGATGGATCAGGAGGGTGAGCGATCGATGAGGAGGGGAGGGAAGAGAGAGAGAGGGGGAGGCACAGCCAGCCCAGGGAGGGCTCGGCTCGGGGGACAGAGTCAAGTGAGCGACGCGAAGCAATCTATAGATTGCCT
>DATIJJ010000039.1:0-12218 GCA_035478795.1 Gammaproteobacteria bacterium
CATGCTTGCAAATTGTTACAGCAAGCACCGGAAAATTGTTTATACGTTGGAGATTCTGCGATTGATATAGAGGCGTGCAAGGCGGCGGGTAATCCATCGCTTGCGGCATTGTACGGCTATATTCCACCTGAAGAAAATCCACTGAGCTGGGGCGCGGATGGTTACATTCAACATGCGTCAGAGATTATTCAGTGGTTGAAAAAATCACCCTGACAATTCCGCGAAACTGTCAGAGCGATCTGATTGAGACAACTATTTCATTTACGGCGAAAAACAGGGCAACAACCCGATTTTTCGGATACGTCGCCGCCGCGATCTGAATTCGTTGATTTATAATCAGGTACTAGCTTTGGAGTTGGATCATAAACATTTTTTGCAGGAGTACGCATGTTGTTCACAGCCATGGCACCCGCTGCGCTCTTGCTATCGGCTATTCCTGAAAAAAGTCCTACTGCCGTAAATACCGATTTGGACACCGGAGCGGCCCAGGTTGGTAAAACAGCTCCTGCGATTTTATCCGTAACAAGATCAGTCGCCACTGAAAGCACATTGCTCACCATCGTAGTGCGTGTGAGTGTATTGAAAACCACTGCCGCTTGTTGACGTTTCGTCAAGGGTTGGGGCACTTGTGGTTTGTCTGCTTCATCCAGCAACACCACTTCAGCTTCTGGAACGACTGCATGGCGGGAAGGATTCAAATATTTAGTCACTTCACACCTTGCATATCCCGCACCCACCGCTAGCAGCGCAAGCGCACCGCCCACATACAATCGAGCATCTTCTGCTACACTGTCAGGAGCTGGTGTGCCGAGCCAGTTCATCACCTGATTTGACATTTCGTAGCCAAAATAAAAATTGCTTGCTGCACCGGCTGCCGTTTCAGCCAATGCAAGCGAACCCATTATAATATCTCTCGAACTAAAACTCCTTCCTCGTGCCATAAACTTTCTCCATCAAAATAATTAATAAGACGACTGTACGCTACCGTTTTTTTTAGACTGAAACAATAGCTGATTTACCATTATTTAAAAAATTGGTCACATTTAACGCGATTTACGCCCGCTTTTTGAATCTCTTGCAGTGCATTTGATATGTCACCCGCATTTAATTCCACACCACGGCACGCATCTTCAATGAGAGACACCTTAAAATTCATGTTGGCAGCATCGAGGCACGAATATTTCACGCAATAATCGGTTGCGAGTCCCATGATGTAAATATCCGTTACTTTTTCCTGATGTAAATAATCTTCAAGACCCGTCGCTCGCAACTGTTTGTTATCATAAAAAGCACTGTAACTATCGACATTCACATCCGTGCCTTTATAAAAAATTTTCTGAATGTGGGACGTATCGAGATCGGGATGAAATTCCGCACCGAAAGAATCCTGCACGCAATGTATCGGCCATAAAATTTGATCAATGCCCTGCAGTTGAATGATTTCTCCGACGGTACGGTTCGGATGATTGGCCGCAAAACTCGCATGATTTGCCGGATGCCAGTCTTTGGTTGCGATCACCAGATCAAAATGCGGCTGCAATTGATTTGCTAATAAAATGACCGCATCCCCGTCCGGCACGGCGAGATTTCCCCCTAAGCAAAAATCGTTTTGCAAGTCCACCATGATTAAAGCTGTTTTTTTCATTTTGTATCCCTCATTAAATCAAAAGACAGTATACTATCGCGATTTGATGGGAATTCAACATGCACATCTTTGGGTTACTCCGTATTGCGGGCGAACAGGCGAAACCATTTTTACAGGGACAACTCACCTGCAACATGGATGACATCACCTCCGACACACCGCAGCTTGCCGCACACTGTAATCCACAAGGTCGCGTTATCAGTTTGTTTTATCTTTTTTTACGTGACGATCATTATTTTTTACAAATGCCGCGAGAAATGATTCCCATCGCGATGAAAGCTCTACAAAAATATGCGGTTTTTTTTAAGGTAACTTTAACCGATGTGAGTGATCAAAATAATATTGAAAAAAATTTTATTGCAGACAATATTAAAAAAAATATTCCGATGATTTATCCGGACACAAGCGAAAAATTTTTACCGCATGATTTGAATTTACCGGCACTCGGTGCAGTGAGTTTCAGTAAAGGTTGTTATACAGGACAGGAAATTATTGCGCGCATGCATTATCGCGGGAAATTAAAAAATCAGCTGTATCGGGCAAAAGTGAATACAGCGTCACAACCCGTGCGCGGTGCGGATATTTATTTGAAGGGTGAAACGTGCGGACAGCTTGTAGATTTTTTTGAAATAAATAATGCGCAGTATGAAGTGCTCGTGATCGCGCGTCCGGATGATGTTAAAACAGGTTCGATCACGCTTGATTCAGAAAAAAAATACGGCCTGACATTTTTGTAATATCTTACGGCTCCCTGTTTAATGAGAGACTCATGGTAACCGGTCTCTCCCGCCGCACCTGCTCTTGTTGCTGTTTCTTTTGCTCGTCAGCATCCCGTTTATTTTTTTTCCCCATGGCATCGTCGCAGGTTCGCACAAAGGCACGGGCAGCGAACACCCCAAATACGAGAATACCTGTCTTGGCCACCGGATTAAGCAAACCCGGCAAGGTCACATTCGCTGCCAGTTGATCATAGCCCAGTGTCGATAAGGGTGCGCTGATATTGCCGACATGCGTCACCGCATCGAAACCCAGTGCGACTTTCTGCGGTGTTGTCAGAGGAAGACGGTCTTCTTTTTTTGTTTTGGTATCCCCATGCGCGTGAACAATATTCAGCTTTCTGTGTATCCAGGCTGAGGCGAGTGCCAGGGATGCAAAAAAACCGGCAACGACATAAAACGGTGAAGGGTAATTCGCCACGTCATCCTTCTGAGTCTGGTAAACGAGGAGAGACAAATCAATTCCCCATGCCGCATTACTGATCATGCCGGAGAGCGCTTCACCGAGCGCGTTCATGTTTGTCCAGAAATCCGCGCTGGTATGATCATGATCATCGTCATGATCATGGTTGTGATGACGTCCACCCATCATCGCATCAAAGCAGGTACGCACATCAGCCACGGCTGTCACTGCACTGAACAGGGTCAGTGTTATTTTGGAAACCGGATTGACCCACGCGGGCAAAGTGGTATCCACCAAATGGGTAGTCAACACGTCGAAACCAAACGACAGAGGGCCACTTGTTTCACCGATATGCGTACCATAATCCGTCGCGAGAGCAAGCCATTCCATTTTTGTGGGTTTTTCCTGACGAGGCTCCGTAGTTACGCTGGATGTATTATCGTCATGATGATGCATATTCAAAATGGTGTGCAGATACGCAGCCCCCACTGCCATCAGGGCAAATGCAGCACCCACGGCGTAGATGGCATAATGCGCCGGGTCATCATCATCCGTTGGTTTGTAAATCAGATGAGCAAGATCCACACCCCAATAAACATTGCTGATGGCCTTGGACAAAAGCTCTCCTATTCCCCCGATTGCGCTCCAGAAATCGATTGTGTTTTCTTCTTCGTTTTTTGGAACGCTCTCCATACTGATATAATTTTCATCTGATTCTTTTGGAGAGAGAGAGGATAGAACATCATTGAGTCTGTCGAAGCCCATGGTTTTTCCTGAGAAGAATGATAAGTAGCGCGCATATTACCGCTTTCTGTTTCCAAATAAAACATTTTTACGTTTTTTGATCCCCCATTCCACCCGATCGCAGTATACTATCCGCATTGAAGGTTATTACACGGATCCTCCATGACAAAAAAAATACGTATTATCGCGGCCCAACTGGATATGCCTGTGGGCGATATCGCAGGCAATCTCGCCAAAATGATTACAGCTGCTAAAACCGCGCGGGACACGCTCTCGGCCGATATGATTGTCTTTCCGGAATTGAGTCTCACGGGTTATCCGCCAGAAGATTTGTTATTACGCAAATCCTTTATTGATGAAGCCAATGACGCACTGCAGGCTTTCAAATCCGCCATCGATGGCATTTATTGCGTGGTCAGTCATCCGCATGCAACCTCCCAGGGACTGTATAATTCCTGCTCGGTGATTTATGACAAGACCATCGTCGGGCGATACGCCAAGCAGCATTTACCGAATTACGGCGTGTTTGATGAATGCCGGTATTTTGTGCCGGGAAATTCGACTTGCATGGTGACGGTTCAGGGGATTCCGGTCGGGATTGTGATTTGTGAAGATGCCTGGTTTCCGGGGCCCATCCAACAACTCGCCAATCAGGGCGCGCGATTAATCGTCTCGCCAAACGCTTCACCTTTCGAAACCGATAAGCATGAACAACGTCATATTACACTGGCGAAACGCGCAAAGGCAGCGGCGCTTCCGATTGTGTATGTGAACTGCGTCGGCGGTCAGGATGATTTGATTTTTGATGGCGGATCGATGGTGGTCGATGCAAGCGGTAAAATTTGTCAGCACGCCGGATTTTTTCAGGAAACATTAATGCCGGTGGATATCGATGTTTCAAGCACTGACACGGTTGTGAGTCAGGCGGATTTTTCGCTCTCCAGTGAAGATGAACGGGCTTATGATGCGCTCGTGTTGGCGGTGCGTGATTATATTCAAAAAAATCAGTTTTCGGGTGTATTGATCGGGGTTTCGGGTGGAATTGATTCGGCATTAACACTTGCCATTGCAGTCGATGCACTGGGTAAGGAAAAAGTGCATGCCGTGCTGCTGCCATCGCGATACACATCAGAAATGAGCATGGAAGATGCGCTCGCACTCATCAAAAATGTCGGCGTAAGTCATGATGTGATTTCGATTGAACCGGCATTTGAAAGTTTCGCCGACAGTTTGCAGCCTGTTTTGGGTGATCAAAAATTAAATATAGTCGATCAGAATATTCAATCACGCTGTCGCGGTGTGATCATGATGGCGTTATCCAATCAAACAGGCCATCTGGTTTTAACAACCGGTAATCGCAGTGAAATGGCCGTCGGTTATGCAACTTTATATGGTGATATGGCGGGTGGTTTTGCGGTATTGAAAGATGTGCCGAAAACGTGGGTGTATCGTCTGGCGCGTTTGCGTAATAAAACACATCCTGTCATTCCGGAACGCATCCTGACGCGTGCGCCCACAGCAGAACTCGCACCGGATCAAAAAGATGAAGACAGCCTGCCGCCGTATGATCTTCTCGATAAAATGCTTGAACTGTATCTGGATCAGGAACTGGGTGTGCAAGCGATTGTTGATCAGGGATTTGATGAGGAGACCGTCAAAAAAGTGGTTAACCTCATTCATCAGAGTGAATATAAACGACGACAATCACCGATTGGACCGAGAATTCATCACAAAGCATTCGGGCGAGATCGGCGGTATCCGGTGACGTCGGGGTTTAAAAAATAAATTACCGCCTCATATTGTATTCCATCACCCGCCGCACATCATTTTCCGGTTGTACCAGATGCAGCGCATGATACGAATTCATCATAATTTTTAACGCAGGGACAACAGCCGGTGCACCCTGGTATTCACGCACCACGAGATTCGCACGATCCGCCGCGGCCACATACGCCTCACGACTATAATAATATTGCGCGACTTCGAGTTCATGATTCGCCAGCATATTGCGTAAATACACCATGTATTGATGCGCAGCCGGGGCATAATAACTGTTCGGATACGTCTTCACGACTTCAGAAAAATCCGCATACGATTTTTTAACTTGCGACAAATCACGGGTTGCCAGATCCACCGCAAATAATTTTTCAAACACACCCATATTCTGGAAATAATTCGCAAGCCCGCGCATGTAGTACGCATAATCCACATGCGGACTGGTTGGATGCGCATGAATGAAACGATTCGCTGCCGATTCTGTCGAGGTATAATCACTCGTCATGTAATAGGCATAAATAATATGTAACTGTGCGGTTTCGGTATTTTTTTCATAAGGGTATTGAACATCCAGTGCTTCAAAACGCTTGATCGCTTCCGAATAATTGTGATCACGCAGTTCCTTTTCACCCTTCTGAAAAATTTGCTCGGCAGATTCGCCTTTATACGCTTCCGCGGGATCGATGGCTGTCGAACAGCCTGCCAAAAAAAAGGTCGTGAGAACAGCCAGTAAAAGCAGTACGGGAACTTTCAAACATCTTGCAACACATTTCATAGAAACCATCCAACCCCGAAATCTTTTTAGTCAATGTGGCGTGCATTGTAAACGAAAATTTGTCATCATTCACGCACAAAAATTGAGATTCCGTGTATGACAGAAAAAATACATCTCCACCTCATCATTCCGAATGAAATGGGTGGCAACCGCCTGGACCAGGTTATCGCAAAATTATTGCCGGACTATTCGCGCACTCAAATTCAGGCGTGGATTAAAAAGGCAAGGATTACCGTCAATGATAAACCGTGCAAGCCGCGCGATACCGTGATGGGTGGCGAAAATATTATGATTGATGCAGAACGCAAGACCCAACCGGCCTTTCAGGCGCAACCGATTGATTTGAATATTGTCTATGAAGATGATGCACTGCTGGTAATCAATAAACCGGTCGGCATGGTCGTGCATCCGGCGGCGGGTAATCCGGACAGTACCCTGCTGAATGCCCTGTTACACCATGTGCCCGCCTTAAAAGAACTGCCGCGAGCCGGTATCATGCATCGTCTCGATAAGGATACCTCGGGGTTACTGGTGATTGCCAAAACCTGGGCTTCGTTAACCCATCTGACTGCGCAAATGAAATCGCGCACGATTCATCGAATTTATCAGGCCATCGTATGCGGTCTTTTAACGAGTGGCGGGAAAGTGGATGAACCGATTGGACGCCACCCCGTTCAACGCAAACGCATGACGGTGATTGAAACCGGCAAACCGTCCGTGACGCATTTTCGTGTGATTGAACGTTATCGCAACCATACCCGCATCCGGGTTCAACTCGAAACCGGCCGGACCCATCAGATTCGGGTGCACATGGCGCATATTCGCTATCCCCTGCTGGGGGACCCGGTGTATGGCGGGCGATTGCAATTGCCGCGCGGTGCATCCCCGGCCCTTGTTGACATACTCCGTCGTTTTAAACGGCAGGCCTTGCATGCCTCGGAACTGGGGTTGATTCATCCTGTTACCGAAAAGGAAATGCACTGGCAAGCGCCCTTGCCGGACGATCTTCAGGAATTGATTCGTATTTTGAAAGAAGACACCCGATCGCTATTTGAGGAAAATAAATGAACGCTATCATCACCCCGACCTGGCCTGCTCCCCCCACTGTTCGCGCCTGCACGACGTTACGGTTGGGTGGCGTGAGTCTTGCGCCCTACGATACGTTTAATCTGGCCACGCATGTGGGGGATGATAAAGCGCATGTGCTCACCAATCGCGAGCAATTAAAAAATACATTGCAGTTGCCCGCTGAACCCTTTTGGCTGGAACAAACACACAGTACGACGGTTTTATTCAAAAGTGCTGGCAAGGGCGATGCGTCCTTCACCGATCAACCCGGTCAGGTTTGCGTTGTTCTGACTGCGGATTGTTTGCCGCTTCTGGTCTGCAATCGTCAGGGTACGGTTGTTTCTGCCATTCATGCCGGTTGGCGTGGACTTGCCGATGGCATTATTGAAAACACACTCGATGCCATGTCGCTTTCTCCCGAGGATATTCTCGTCTGGCTGGGTCCTGCGATCGGGCCTTCGGTGTATGAACTGGGTGAGGATGTACGCGATTGTTTTTTAAAAAAAGACCCGGCGGCTGAACGATGTTTTAGACCTGCCGAACGGGACGGATACTGGTTAGGGAATTTATACGATCTCGCCCGGCAGCGTTTAAAAAAACGGGCTGTTTCAGCGGTTTATGGCGGCGAGTTTTGTACTTACACCGATAGCAAACGCTTTTTTTCCTACCGTCGTGACGGGGAGCGAACGGGCAGAATGGCGAGCCTCATCTGGATGACGTGACTCCGGGTTATCAATCCGTTAGAATTCAGAGATCAAAGGGTTCGCATGAGGAGCTGCTGCAATGAATAAAATGATACGTGCTATTTTTACCTGCCTGATTTTCATGGGCTGTCTGGTCAGTCAAAGCAGCCAGGCTGCTCTTCCGATCAATCCGAGCATTGCGCCCATGCTTCAAAAAGTCCTGCCATCGGTTGTAAACATCCGCGCACAAATCCGGATCACCGATCTCAACATGTTGAACGAATTACAACGCAGCCAGCGTGGCATGCCAAACGGCCCCGGCCCTGTGCCTGACAAGTTTTTATCGGTCGGTTCCGGCGTCATTGTGAATGCGGACAAGGGTTACATTTTAACAAATGCCCACGTGGTGGAAAATGCGGATCGCATTGTCGTGACGCTGGGCGATGGTCGACACTATACGGCTAAAACGATTGGTTCGGACAAGCCATCGGATGTGGCGCTGGTCCAGATTCAGGCGAAAAATTTAACGCCGATTGTCATTGGCAATTCAAATGATTTAAAAGTCGGCGATTTTGTGGCAGCGATCGGTAACCCCTTCGGGCTGGATCAAACTGTCACCTCCGGTATTGTGAGTGCATTGGGTCGAAGCACACTCGGTATCGAAAATTTTGAGAATTTTATTCAGATCGATGCACCGATCAATCCGGGCAATTCCGGTGGTGCGCTGGTCGATGCGTCCGGGAAATTGATTGGAATTAACACGGCTATTCTGGCACCGGATCGCGGCAGCATCGGGATTGGTTTTGCGATTCCATCCAACATGGCGCAAAGCGTGATGACGCAATTGATTGAATATGGCAATGTGCGTCGCGGCGCGCTCGGTATCGGTGCGCAGGATATTACGCCGGAACTCGCAACCGCATTTGGGTTGAGTGCTTCGAAAGGGGCGGTAGTGACGCAGGTCATTCCGAATTCGCCTGCGGAAAAAGCCGGGTTGCAGATCGGGGATGTGATTACGGCAGTCAATGGCAGTGGTGTTAAAAATGCGAATGATGTGGTGAATGCGGTCGGTTTTATTCGGGTGGATTCGAAAGCGAATCTGTCCATTGTCCGAAAAAACAAGGACGTCACGCTGTCTGCTGTCCTGATGGATCCCAAAAAACGCGCGCAATTGACCGCCGAAATGGATCCGTTTTTAAATGGCGTGAGTTTGAAGGATTTCACGTTATTAAGTCCGGTGCATGGCGACATCAAGGGTGTGCTGGTGGTATCAGTTGATGATGACACCAATGCCTGGCGTTCGGATTTGCGGCCAGGGGATGTCATCACATCCGCCAATCAGCAAAAAATCGCGTCGATTGTGGAACTCAAAAAAATCGCAGCCAATGGTGATAAAAATAAATTATTGCTGAATGTGTTGCGAGGTCCGGGCGCGGTGTTTTTGGTGATCAGCAAAGAGCCCTAAAAAGACTTTTTAAAACAATCTGTTACAATTCATTCATGCCTTTCCCTCAGGGTTTGTGTATTATTTATCCTGTTTTGTATTATAATGTATGGAGTTAATACAAAAATCCGCTAAACGGGAGTGGGATGTATGGATCCTCGTAAAAAAGATGAAGAGCAGAAACAGCCTGATTTAGAAGAAAAAATAAAAACAGACCTGGATGACGCAACCCGATTACCAGCGCCTCTTGTTTCTATCGTTCGTGGTTATATGGATGTGCCTACGTCGGAAATGATAGAGAAAGTCAATCGTGACCTGCGTGCCTTGTTCACATTTTCTCCACTTAAACTTAAGTGGAATGGGATAGAGGTTAGCCTTTTAAATAGCATGATAACAGATATATACTTCAATGAGCTGAAGCTTGATGGGATTATTTTCACCATGACAGCCACTCATGGTCCAAAACACCTGATGGAGAACGATCACCAAAAGGAGTTGGAGGGATGGTATAAGCTGCAGGAATTGTATAAGAATGCAGGTGCGCTGGAGTGTCGGGGGGTCAGCTTCACAAACACCTCATTAAGAGAAAGCAAATTTGAAAATATTGTTTGTTCTTTTTTTGCCTTTATCAAAAAAACCGATTTAACAGGCGCCAGTTTTAGATCCAGTCTTGTGTCCGGAGCCTATTTTAGTCACGTAGAAATGACCGGTGCTGATTTTACCAATTGTGATGGAAACAGATACAATTTTCCAAATCGTATATTTAAATGTGTTTTTTCGGAAACCAACCTCACCGCTGCAAAATTTTACCAGAGCCGTTTTTTTGCTGCATTATTTTTTGAAACTATTTTTGATAATGCCGATTTGGGAAAAGGCGTGTTTAAAAATGCAGAGTTTTCCGGTTGCTCCTTGCAAAATGCAAATTTGGTTCAAACCAACTTTAAGAAAACCGATTTTCATTTGTCGCGAAATTCGAAAAAATGCGACTCAACAGGAGCCAATGCAACAGGTGCCAATTTCTCAGGAGCCACATTAGAATCAGCCTGTTTTGATCAGGTCAAATTTTTAGGCGCGAAGTTCAAAGAGACTAAATTTTTTAATGTCAGCCTGAAAAATACCCATTTACAAGAAGCCGGTTTTCACCTTGCCCATTTTGAAAATTCAGATTTAACGGATGCCGATGCAACCGGAGCTGATTTTACCAAAGCCAACTTTGTAAACACAAAACTTGTCAATGTTACATTCCATGGAGCACATCTTGAAAAAGCGACTTTTGATGAAAAAACGGATTTGAGTGGGGCTAAATTAAGCGGAGCGCATTATGGGATCGATCAATTTACGCCTCAACAGCTTTTATCATTTTATTATGAAGATCAGGAGGCTCGCCCTTATATCAACGCGATTTGTGAATACATGGAAGACAATAAAAATGAAAAAAATAAACATGAAAAAGGATTTACGCGTGCTCATGCGCTGATTTATTCTTTTATCGCGCATGGTGATTATTATGATGAAAATGGAAAAAATAAATTACTTGCCGGATTTTTGTTAAAGGGCAAGCTGCCTAATGAACGTTCTTTGACGCCGGCTTCCAGTGCAAAAACTGAAGGATCATTGCTTAATCGATTGCTGAAGGTTCAAAAAGATCTTAAAGCATGCAACGCACCTGTTGTACTCCATCATTCACGGAAGTGATATGGAAATCAACGAATCGTCAATTTAGACAAATCTTTCGTTTCATAAAGCAGTTTGGTTTCCGGCGCGCGGCTGCACGCTTTAAAAAACCGGCTAGACCATGAAAGCTGACGCGCGTCATCAATCGCTTTCGTAAAATCACTGACCTTCATGTAAGGTTGAGCTGCAACGTCCATCATTTGTTGCACATGATCAGGGATATTTTGACCTGATTTTCCTTTTGTTTTCCAAAAGTCTGTGTGTTTTTGATCATTGCGATTAATTTGTAATTGATTTTTAATGCGCTGAATATTATTCGCTTGAGTGATCAAATGGCCTCTGGCCTGTTCCATTGCCTGATCAAGCCCTGCAAGACCTGTTCTATAGGCCGCGATATGGACATCTTTTTCCGCAGGTGTTGCTGTAATAGCGGCGATAACCTGGGCGCGCATTGTATGGAAATTACTCAGCACAGCCGTGATAGCAGGCGGTGCATCGGATAACAGATCTTCTCTCAGAGGCTGATTTGATAAAGGACATACTTTGTTGCGACCCATCAGGTTTTGTAAAATGACTGCTCTGGAGTAGACATGTCCATACGGTGTAACAACAGGCTCTTTAAAAAGCTCCCAGCTAATTGAATCAGTAAGACTTTTCGGAATCTCAACTTCATCCACCCATTCTTCAGGTGTTTTTTGTACAGATGTGACTGATGGAGCCTCGACGGTCTTCCCGGTTGCTCGGGGGAAAAAATAACGAGTCACGCTTGCGATTTTTTGGATAAGGAACCTGAACATGGCCTGCAGTCTCGTTTTTTAAGTTTAATAATTGTTCATATTATGGCAGAAGCTTAATAAAAAAGCGATTGATTCGATTGAAGAGGGCCTGGCATTTTTACTGAGGATTTGTTTGTAACTATATGAATATACAGAGAAATTTTTGTTTTCGAACGAGCTGTTTCGCGCTGGTTTTTTATAACTTATTGATTATACAGGTAATTTTATTTCTTGTGGGTTTGGCGAATCGGGGGTGTTTTTGCCCTGTTTACGTCGTCTTGCAGTTAGGACGTGTCACCAACCCTGTTGATTTATTGTTATTTGAGGCCTCAATCGGAGCGTCATCCTGAGGCATCTTCTCGCCGAAGGATCCACTGCTATCCACAAGCTCTCGCAAAAAAGTCTTTGTAAATAGCAGATGATCCTTCGGCGAGAAGATGCCTCAGGATGACGC
>DATIJJ010000040.1:0-19603 GCA_035478795.1 Gammaproteobacteria bacterium
CTGGTGCTTCAGCTGCCTTTTCTGCTGCTTTTTGTGCTTTTCGCATTTTGTAAAGCTGATACGTATTTCGCCATGTATAGAGACCATTCAATCCGGCAACAGTCGATGCCGTCACCTTGATGGCTGTGATGAGTCCCGCGCTTAATGTAGCCAGATGAAGAGCAGGCGTCATCAATAACAATCCCACCGCTGCACCGGACACACCAAGGACAACCGACATGCGGAGATTATCCAGAAATTGTTGTTTATGATGCTCAAATTTTTTGGAGTAGGCTCCCTTGTCCCTGTGATAGGTCAATCCCATTTTAACGCCATGGATGAGCATCTTTGAGAAATGCGACAGGAAATTAATACCGAGCATCGCAACAAACATGACAGGCACGACCGTGAATGTCCCCAATGCATAACCGGTCAGCGCAGCAGTGACTTGCGGGATAAATTCATAGCCCAGATTAAAACCACCCAGGTTCCATTTTTGCTCCAGCATATAGCCACCGACGGCAGCGGCAACTGCGACGACCTCAATCAATGTACTGAGGAGAGCAACGCCCACTCCCACTTTTTTTCCAAGGCTTTTATTTTTTTCCCTGCGATAACTCCGGATCGTTTCGTAAGTCGCAAAAATGCTCACGCCGGTTGCTGCCGGGAACAGGATAACTTGCGCAGGTGATCCCAACACCAGTTCGATATTGGCAAACACAAAAGCAAAAATAGCGCCCTGGAGCCCAAGCAACCCCAGGAACTTTCTTTTGGGCGGTTTGGTATTCAGGATGGCTTCTTTGGTCGCCGCTCTCCGGGCTGCCATTTCCGTTGCTGTCAGTCTTGCTGTTGCCATAAATCACTCCAGGTACTTTAATTCATTGATTGCGGCAGATTTTATCGAGTCTGGCTTAAGGAAACCTTAAGAAATCGCAAGACTGAGGAAATGTTCGTAACTTAATGATTATACAGGGAAATTTTGATTTTCAGTCGAATCATCCGCCGTTGGTTTTTTATAACTTGTTGAATACATTAGATTTTTTATTTTTAGCACCTTTGACGATTTTGAGTAAAAATCATGTATCTTATTGATTAATAAGTAATTTTTTAAATTCACCGCACCCCCGCTGACGCCTCCCGCTGCCGCACTTTATTCGCCCTGATTTTAAAAAAATAATAATACGGAACCCGCCAGATACGCCGCGTCCACACCGACTCATGATCGTTAAACGCCTTGTTATTTTTTTCAACCGATTCCGCCAGGGTTTTCATAAACGCCGATGGCATAGGGTCCCGAATCTTCCGCCTGACCGGCGCACGCCGTTGCCTATGGTTTTCAATCAATACCTCATAAAGCAATTTTTCGTCCCCGTGGTGTTCACGAAATAACATCTGCTGCCACTCAAACAATCCCTGAAGCCCCGGGTGTTCCCTGAAAAAAGGCACAATCAGCAAGGGCCTTAAATACACCGCCAATGACATATCCACCGCACTGAAACGATCATTCAGCCAATATTTTTGATGCGCCCGTTTTTCAGCCAGTCTCAGTAAATCATTTTCCAGCGCCTCGTACAGATAACGCGATTCATTGAGCTCAAACCCAAACCGCTTGATGAGCAACATACCAAGGCACATGCCCGCTATTTTTCGAAGACCGGGCAAATTAAAAAACCCTTTCCAGATATCCGATAAAAATAATTGCGATAAAATCCCTGGATTTTCAAGAATAATTTGTGTGTAACCCAGTTTTCTTGCAACCACTCCCAGTGTTGAGTCAAGCTCAATTAAATATTGATACATCGCATCACTTTCATTGACTGGATCCGGAAACAGGGCAGGTGACTCCGGATATGTTTCTTCCAGATAACGCAAGATCGGTGAAGAATCGCTGATGACGGTTTGAGTCTCACTGTCCTCTATCAATGGCACCAGATGACGTTGACCCACTCGGGAAAATTTTTTTATTTCCCGTTTGGTAAAGGCATTGATATTCACTTTTTTCCACGCCAGTTTTTTATAATCCAGCGCCCAGCGAATTTTTTCGCAATAATGCGACCAGTGCAGCTCATAAAGTGTAATCACATTCTCTATTTCCTTCACGATTTGTTTTGCCTGCCAAAATAAATGACAAACTGGTATTAACCACCTCCGGCGCACGCAAAATACGCCGATGTCCCAATCCTTCTGTCGTATACAGTGTTGAGATCGGATTCGCTTCGTTCAACTCAACCGCCTGTTGATAAGGGACTTCAAGATCCTTGCGATCATGAATAATCAACGTCGGGATCGTGATTTTCCTGATCAATTTTGAAAGCGCCAGATTTTCCCATGTCCATCGATTTTCATAGCGATGCTCAAATAATTTTCGCATGCCGGAAATCACCTTTCGGGAAATAGCGAGTTTGTCCGCAAAATCTTCCGTAATCCATACAGCATTCGATGGACAGCCAATCAAAACAAGTCGCGCTGTTTTAATTTGATTTTCATGCAACGCCAATAACGTACACGCCGAACCAAATGAATGCGTGATGATCGCATCCGGCGTACCCGCGATCTGCATGGCAGAACCGATGGCTGCGGCAAACTCAAACATGTCACTTTGTTTGCCGGAAGAAGCACCGTGCGCTGGACCATCGAGCGCCAGCACCCGATAGCCCGCATGGATCAGCGGATGAATAAAAGCACCCAGCTGACTGCCTCTGCCACCCCAGCCATGCACCAGTAAAACAGTTGGCCCATCACTTCCCCACTGATAAAAGCGGATGGCTTTATTCTGAATTTTCAAGGTGAACAAGGTGGCACTGGCAAGATAAGGTTTTTGCCATTCCGGAATGCCATGACGCGGCGGCGTCAGAAAAAAACGTAACGCCAGGCGTGCTGCAAGATACGGCGCAAGACAGGCCAGCCACTTAAAGCCTGAACGGATCAGAGCCAGTTTCATTTTCAAGGATACATTCATTTTTTTACCCGATGTAAACGGATGACGCACTTCCTGTTTTAACCATTTTTTCGTCATAAATCAGTTTGCCTCTGTGACAACACGGTTAATGGTGTCAAAAATATCCTGAACCGTGACTATTTTTATCGTTTCATCTGAAAAGATTTGCTGAAACTCATCTTCCATCGCCATGATAATTTCGACTGTATCCAGCGAATCCGCGCCCAGATCCTCTGTCAATGACGTCGTGTTTGTGATCGTGTCGATTGAAACATTCAATTGTGACGCAATGACTTTTTTGACTCTTTCTTCCACATTCATGTTAACACCCTCTATTTATGATATTTGAAAAATTTAAGCAATTTTTTTTAACGACATTTGTAATAACGATGTATAACCGTTTTGAAAACTGCGTATCGCTGCATCAAAATAATGGTTATAGTGTGTAAATAATTCTTCTCCATATTTTTTAAGAATCAACGCCTCATTCTGCAACAACCGTTTTTTCCATTCCTGAAGAGTACGCGCATAATCACGGCCAATTTTTTTAATCCTGACCGGCTCATATAATTTATGAATAGCCGCCCCCAGATCGTCTATTTCAGGCAACACGGAACCCGGAAAAACGTGTTTCAGAAGATAATGCGTGTCTTTCATGCTTTGCAGGGTGTCCGGATTTTTTACGGTAATAATGGTTTGCAATCCCAAATAAGCGCCATCGGTTGACACATCAAAACAGCATTTAAAAAAATCCCGATACACATTGATCTGATTGCCCTGCTTTCTGTCTTCAAACGAGGCAAAATGTTCCATCGCCCCGATCGAAACCACCGCATCAAACCGTTTGGACACACGAAACTCCGACCATGAACACAATTGAACATCGATCAATGGCATCTTTTTTTGCGCAATATAATCATACTGCGTCTGGCTCAGTGTGATACCGGTCACTTTTTTGGCTTTCCGGACATGAATACAATAATCAAGCATGCCACCCCAGCCGCAACCGATATCCAAAACCATATCGCCCTTTTTAACATTGGCAAAATCTGCCAGTCTTTTTAATTTGGCTTCCTGGGCATCTTCCAGCGTGGTGGCATTTTCCCAAACACCACAGCTGTAAATGCCATACCGGTTGTCCAAAAAACATTTAAAAAAATCCGTATCAGCATCATAATGAAACTGAACATCGTCCTTTGTCGCCATCTCAATTCTCCTGTCCTGTTTTATTGCTCAAAAACATTTTTTCGGTATTCCCTGAGCGCCTGCGTGGATTCAAACTTCACCTGAAACAGATGCGAAAAGCTGTTTAATACTGCACGGTTCACCTTGTTTTCCCATGGTTCATCAAAAAGAATTTCATGATTCAGCCAATGTTCCAGCCACCCGGGATCGGGTAATTTTCCATTGACCGTGTCATTCGGAAACAAGGATTTATTGACGTGTAAATTGGTCGGATGCATCGCCTTGTTTAATCGCGCATTCGTCATCAATACGCCTATTTTGGAAAAAGCCAGCGTCGCTTCATGCTGTTTCAGAGAAACCGCTTTTTTCATGTATTCAAAATACGCGCGCGCATGCCGCGCTTCATCATTTGAAAGAAAGGTGTATATCTGCCGGATCACAGGTTCGGTATGCCATTCATGTGCACACCGGTACCATTGGTTCAAACGAACTTCACCACAAAAATGCAGCGCGAGACTTTCCAGAGGCGGTGCCGTATCAAACGTGAAACGGACAGCCGCCAGTTCTTTTTCGGAAGGTAAATAATCCGGCGCAAACCGTCTCAAATATTCGAGCAACACCAGACTGTGTTTTTGTTCCTCGAAAAACCAGATGGATATAAATGCGGAAAAATCCACATCATCGGCATTATCCCGCAAAAACATTTCTGCAGTGGGCATGGCTGACCACTCAAGAATTGCGTTCATGCGAATGCCAGTTAACTGTCTTTCCGTAAGTTTGCTTTTATCAAATTTTTCCCAGCGAATATCGTGGGTCATGTTCCAGCGTGCTGATTCCAATTGCCTGAATATTTCTTGATATAACATAAAAACATCCTTGATCATTTAGTTAAAGGGTTTATTCAATAAGACAACCTGCTTCTGCAAGATAGGTGTGAAGATTTTCGATGCAAGAACCACATCCTGTGTGACACCGGGTGTGTTCCTCCAGAAATTGATGGAATGCTAATGGATGGTTTTTTTGTCTTTGCAAAATCTCCTGATAACCGGATTCAGAACAAAGACAATAAAAAGTCTCCAGTTGTTTGTATCGGCCACTTGACGCCATGGACCCTCCTGTCAATGAATGGTGCTAAAAGTTATGATTTTTTTAATGCAATTGATAAACAGAGATGCGCCTGAAAGCAGGCCAGTTGAGTAGAGAACGCTATATTGATATTTTGAAGTTGCCGAGGGGAGATGGAACAATATCTTAATTTGTTATCACTTAACAGCGTTGTTGCGTAAAACAAGCGTCAACCATGTTGTATGGTTATTCGAAGCCTTCATCGGAGCGTCATCCTGAGGCATCTTCTCGCCGAAGGATCATCTGCTATTTATAAAGACCTTTTTGCGTGAGCTTTGCGAACAGCAGCGGATCCTTCGGCGAGAAGATGCCTCAGGATGACGCTCCGGTTGAAGCCTGATGACACCACAACAACGCCTTACTTAATTGTTACGCTGCAGCTTGACTCTGCTCTCTGCCAACCAGTTCCACAATGGCCATGGGAGCACAATCACCTTTACGGTTACCACATTTTAATACACGCAAATAACCACCTGGACGTGTTTTAAAATGCGGTGCTATTTCATTAAACAATTTTAAAACCATTTCACGATCACGCAAACGTGCAAAAGCAAGTCGTCGATTGTGCAACGAATCTATTTTTGCGAGGGTAATCATGGGTTCCATGTACATTCGCAATTCTTTCGCCTTGGCTACCGTCGTGGTAATCAGCTCGTGTCTCAACAAGGAAACCATCATGTTCTTGAACATGGCCTTACGGTGACTGCTGGTACGACTAAAATATCTTCCACTTTTACGATGACGCATACTCATTTTCCTAAAAGTTAATCATTTAACGATGATGGCGGCCAATTATCCAGACGCATGCCTAACGATAACCCGTGCGAAGCCAGCACACTCTTGATTTCTGTTAACGACTTCTTGCCCAGATTGGGTGTCTTCAACAAATCATTTTCAGTGCGTTGAATCAAATCACCAATAAAGTAAATATTCTCCGCTTTCAGGCAATTGGCTGATCTGACCGTTAATTCAAGATCATCAACAGGCCGCGTATAAATCGGATTTACGGATTGTTGATCACTCATATCTTTTAAAATGGGTGACGATTTCAAATCAACAAACGGCGCCAGTTGTTGTTGCAGAATGGTAGCCGACCGGCGAATAGCCTCTTCCGGATCCAGCGTGCCATTGGTTTCAAGATCAATAATCAATTTGTCCAGATCGGTGCGCTGTTCAACACGGGCACTCTCAACCGCATAGGAAACCCGGCGGATCGGACTGAAACTCGCATCCAGATGCAATGCACCAATCGCTGCCTTGCCATCTTCTTTCGATTTGCTGCGCAAGGACGCCGTCTGATAGGCGCGGCCCAGCACGACTTTTAATGTCATGTTGAGTTCGCCAGCATCATTCAAGTGGGCAATCACATGTTCCGGATTCACCACTTCAACATCATGCTCCGGCTCAATGTCACCTGCGAGAACAGGGCCTGCGCCTTTCTTGCTGATTCTTAATAAAACTTCTTCACGGCCATGCAACTTGATGGCAATGTTTTTAAGATTCAGGAGAATTTCAACCACATCTTCCTGAACACCGGCAATCGTACCATACTCGTGCAATACGCCATCAATTCTGGCCTCAACAATCGCAGCCCCCGGCATCGATGATAAGAGAATTCGGCGCAAGGTGGTACCCAGTGTGTGACCGAATCCTCTTTCGAGAGGCTCCAGCGTCACTCTCGCATGAAAAGGACTGATCGTCTCAACAACGATTTCCCGTGGGCTTAAAAATTCGTACGGATTATTTTGCATTATCCTCATCGCTCCAAATGTTTACTTGGAATAAAGCTCTACAATTAATTTTTCGTAAATATCTGTCGGCAGATCAGATCGGTCAGGAATATTTTTAAATATACCTGACAATTCATTCGCGTCTACATCGACCCATCCGCAACCGGGTCTCGATTGGGACAAAGCCAAAGCACCCTGTATACGCAGCTGCTGTTTTGCGCGGGGTCGAATTGACACGACGTCACCCGGATTTAACATCAGGGACGGAATATTTACGCTTTGACCATTCACCAGAATGGCCCGGTGAGTCACTAATTGTCTCGCTTCAGCTCTTGTTGATCCAAAACCCATCCTATAAACGACATTGTCCAATCTGCTTTCCAAAAGCTTTAACAGATTTTCACCCGTTGAACCTTTTAAACGTGCAGCTTTTTTAAAGTAATTACGGAATTGGCGCTCCATAATACCATAAATACGTCTTACTTTTTGTTTCTCACGCAACTGCCCGCCGTATTCCGTCGCACGGCCCCTGCGAGCACCATGCACACCCGGTGCTACATCCAGTTTGCATTTCGTATCAAGCGAGCGCACACCACTCAGAAGCGACAGGTCAGCACCTTCTCGTCTTGACAATTTACATCTGGGTCCAAGATATCTAGCCATTATTATTCTCCTGCCTTACACACGACGTTTTTTGGAATCGCGGCAACCATTAAATGGAATGCCTGTCGCATCGGTAATCGATAGTATTTTTAAACCTGCTGTGTGCAAGGCTCTAATAGCGGATTCTCTGCCAGGGCCAGGTCCTTTCACACGAACATGAACATTTTTCATCCCAAAATTCTCAACAACAAACTGCGCCACCTTGCCCGCCGCTTCACCGGCTGCATAGGGTGTCGATTTTCGCGAGCCGCTATAACCGCAGCTGGCTGCACTTGACCAGGAAAGCGTATTTCCCTGGGCATCCGTAATAGTGACGATGGTGTTGTTAAACGAGGCCCGTATATAGGCTATTCCGTCTACGACTTGCTTCTTGACCTTTTTACGCGCCTTGGTCGTTTGAGTTTGTTGAGCTCTTGATTCTGTCATTTCTTTTCATTTCCTGGTTAACTAGCTGAAATAAAGATACTTTTAGTTTTTACCCTTACGTTTTCCCTTACGGGTTCTCGCATTCGTGCGTGTGCGTTGTCCTCTGACCGGTAAGCCACGTCTGTGACGCAAGCCACGGTAAGCACCTAATTCAATAAGCCGCTTGACGTTCATTGACACTTCACGACGAAGATCACCTTCAACGCGAAATTTGGCGACTTCATTACGCAGACCATCCAGTTCCGCTTCTGAAAGATCCTTGACCTTCGTTTCAGGTTTGATCTTCGCAGCAAGGCAGATGGTTTCCGCTCTGCTACGCCCAACGCCATAAATAGCAGTAAGGCCAATCACTATATGTTTCTGCACGGGTATATTAACGCCTGCAATACGAGCTGCCATTCAAACACTCCTACAACTTGCTCTATCTAACGCATTTAATTGAAAAAGTGCGTCAGTTTAATCTCGAATTAATAAAAAATCAATCTCTCAGCATAAAGAATAGTGAGAAAATTAACCCTGCTTTTGTTTATGTCTCTTTTCCTTGCAGATCACCCTCACCACGCGATTGCGGCGAACAATCTTGCAATTACGACAAACCTTTTTTACTGATGCACCTACTTTCATATCCGACTCCAATTGACTTATCTGTCTTTTTTACCTTATTTAACCAAACCCATACCGCCACCGCGCAAGTTTGCTTTCTTAAGCAATGATTCATATTGGTAAGACATCATGTGAGCCTGAACCTGGGCAATAAAATCCATAACCACCACTACAATAATCAGGAGTGAAGTGCCTCCAAAATAAAAAGGAACATTCCACGTCAGGATCATAAACTCAGGCAAAAGACAAACCAGCGTCACATAGACTGCCCCCGACAATGTTAATCGCGACATGACGGTATCAATATAGCGGGCCGTCTGCTCGCCCGGTCGGATGCCAGGCACAAAAGCGCCTGATTTCTTGAGATTTTCTGCCGTATCCTTCGGGTTAAAAACCAAAGCCGTATAGAAAAAGCAAAAGAATACGATCGCCACCGCAAATAAAATCATGTGCAAGGGCTGTCCCTGCTGTAAGGCAACACCAATAGAACCCAGCCATTCCATTCCTTTCGTATGCCCAAACCATTGAGCCAACGTCGCGGGAAACAGAATAATACTGGATGCAAAAATCGGAGGTATCACACCCGACATATTAATCTTGAGTGGCAAATGGCTGCTTTTCGCAGAATACATATTGCCACCCTGCATGCGCCGCGCATAATTGATCGTGATGCGCCGTTGGCCTCTTTCAACAAAAACCACAAAAGCCACGACAGCGATAACAGCCAGCAGAATGAGAAGCAATCCAATCACTTGCAGTTGTCCTTCCCTCACCTGTTCCAGGGTCCGTCCAACTGCTTCGGGCAATCCGGCAACAATACCTGAAAAGATAATGATTGAAATACCATTACCAATGCCCCGTTCGGTCACCTGTTCGCCCAACCACATCAAAAACAGTGTTCCTGTGACCAGTGTCAAAGTGGTCGTAAAATAAAAAGATAGGCCAGGATCCAGTGCAATCCCGTGCGCCGCCAGCATTTTCGAAATACCAATGGCCTGAAACGTCGCCAGCACAAGCGTCCCGTATCGGGTATATTTGTTTATCTTGCGCTGCCCGGATTCGCCTTCCTTTCTCAATTCAGAAAGCTGTGGCGACAACACCGTCAGGAGCTGCACAATAATAGAAGCAGAAATGTAGGGCATGATACCGAGTGCAAATACACTAAACCGCATCAATGCACCACCGGAAAACATATTAAAAAGACCAATAATATTGTTTTGTTGTGCATTAAACATGTCTTGCAGGCGTATTGGATTGAGCCCCGGGACAGGTATGTATGAACCAATCCTGAATACAACAATAGCCAACAGAACAAATTGCAAACGTCTCTTTAAATCAATAAGTCCCTGATTCGCAGTTCCTGATCCCGGATGATTTGTTCCCATTTACGCCTCAACCTTTCCACCCAGCGCTTCAATTGCCTTGCGAGCACCCGAAGTCACGGATACACCGCGAATGATCACCTTTTTATCCAGGTTGCCCGCAGAAATAATTTTCACATATTTTGTGTTGACGCGGATTAAATCAGCGGATTTCAGGGCGTCCAGATCAACTGTTTCTGACGCAACTTTATTGAGATCCGACAAGCGGACTTCCTCGCACATCAATGCTTTTTTAGAGCGGAATCCGGATTTCGGAATTCTTCTCTGCAAGGGCATTTGTCCACCTTCAAAACCGACCTTATGAAAACCGCCTGCACGGGCACGTTGACCCTTATGACCACGTCCGCATGTCTTACCCTTACCGGAACCCATGCCGCGCCCCAATCTCTTCGCCGGTGTTTTTGAACCGGGCGCCGGTTTTAATGTGTTGAGATTCATTCTTACACTTCCTCTACTGATAACAGATGCCCAACCTTATTGATCATGCCACGAATGCATGGGTCATCCTGTAATACAACTGAATGGCGCAATTTTCGTAAACCTAACCCTTTAATGCATTCCTTATGTTTTGGCTGCGCTGCAATGACACTTTTAATCAGGGTTACTTTAAGCTGTTTGTTTTTACCTGGCATAATTATTGATCCCCGATTATTTCTTCTACTGTTTTGCCGCGTTTCGCAGCAACATGCTCAGGTGTCGTAACCCCTTCCAGTGCATCAAGCGTCGCTCTGACCACATTGATTGGATTGGTTGAACCCACAATTTTAGCCAGCACATTTCGGATTCCAAGAACTTCGCATACAGCGCGCATTGCACCACCCGCAATAATTCCTGTACCTTCAGAGGCAGGTTTCATAAAGACGCGGGTTGCACCGTGCTTTCCATTCACCTGTGAATACAAGGTTCCACCTTTCAACACAACATGACGCATATTCTTGCGTGCCGATTCAAGTGCTTTCTGGATGGCAACAGGCACTTCACGAGCCTTCCCGCGCCCTATGCCGATGCGACCATTTCCATCGCCAACTACAGTGATGGCAGCAAAACTGAAAATTCTACCGCCCTTCACGACCTTGGCATTTCGAGATACTGCAACCAGCTTCTCTTGCATGCCGTCACTTTTTGTCATTTGATCAAAACTAGCCATTATTCTTTAGCCCTTAAAATTGTAAACCACCTTCTCTGGCTGCCTCAGCCAACGCCTTGATTCGACCATGGTAATCAAAACCGGATCGATCAAATGCAACTTTTATCAAGCCTGCATCAAGAGCACGTTCCGCTACCAGCTTGCCCACCATGCGCGCAGCTTCAACGTTACCCGTTGACTTGAGTTGACCCTTAATTTTCTTATCAAGAGTCGATGCAGTAGCCAGTACATTGGCACCATCATCAGAAATAATCTGTGCATAAATATGCTGTGGTGTTCTGTGAACACATAAGCGCACTGTATTTTGCTCACGAATCTTCATTCGTGTTTTCAGCGCTCTGCGCTGCCTGGACAATTTTTTATTCATTTTCATAAATACCTGCTATTTCTTCTTGGTTTCTTTCAGCACAATAACTTCATTGGCGTAGCGAATGCCTTTCCCTTTATAAAGCTCCGGAGGTCGTGCACTTCGAATTTTCGATGCAACATGTCCTACCAGATGTTTATCTGTTCCCTTAACCACTATTTCTGTCTGGCTCGGCGTTTCGATAGTCACGCCTTCAGGCGCCCTGATCACTACCGGATGAGAAAAACCGATCGATAAATTCAGTTCATGACCTTTGGCCTGAGCACGAAAACCGACACCCACCAGTAAAAGTTTACGCTCAAAACCTTCCGTTATCCCTTTGATATTGTTTGCAAATTTAGCTCTTTCTGTTGCAACAATGGAATTCTTCAATTTAAGTCCTGATCCCGAGCGACAGTATCCGGCATCCGCATTGGGTCTGAATTTAACAATGCCATCTTCAAACTGAGCCAATACGGAGCGATGAATTGAAATATTCATCTGACCTTTAGGCCCTTTAACGTGTATATCGTGTCCTTGTATTTTGATATCTACATTTTTAGGGACAGCGACTGGTTTTCTACCTATTCTTGATGTGGCCATACTTCCCTCCGACTACTCGACCGTACACAATACTTCACCACCCAGGTTTTGCATACGCGCCGAGCGTTCGGTCATAACACCTTTGGATGTTGATACAATAGCAATGCCCATTCCTGCACGGACAATCGGCAATTTGTCAGCGCCCCTGTAAATACGAAGGCCATTACGGCTTATCCGCTTTATTTTTTCGATGACAGGACGTCCCTGATAATATTTCAAGGTGACACTTAAATTTGTTTTACCGTCTGTTTTATGAGCTTCCCAGGAAGTAATGTAACCCTCTTCCAGAAGAACCTTTAAAATAGAAACTTTCAGTTTCGATGCTGGCAACGTGATTTGCTTTTCACCCACCATTTGCGCATTACGTATGCGCGTTAACATATCCGCAATCGGATCTTGCATTGACATTATTAATACCCCTTACTTTCTGCAAACACTATTACCAACTAGCTTTATGCATTCCCGGGACAAGGCCGTTCATCACAGCTGAACGCATGTGAATTCGGCACAAACCCGTCAAGCGATTATATGCTCGTGATCTGCCACACAGTCTGCAACGATTACGTTGACGACAAATACTCGAATCACGAGGCAATTTCTGAAGCTCACGCTCCGCATTAATCCGGTCCTCATCGCTTGAGTGGGGACTGGATATCAGAACTCTCAGTTTTTCGCGGTTAATCCTGTGTTTCTTACCTAACGCAGATCGCTTTTTTTCACGCTGAACCATTGAAGTCTTTGCCATAGTATTTCTAGCCCATGTCTTTTTCTTTAAATGGAAAATCGAATGCCTCTAACAAAGCATGCGCTTCTTTATTTGTTTTCGCCGAGGTAGTAATAGTGATATCAAGACCACGCAATGCATCAATCTTGTCGTATTCTATCTCTGGAAAAACGATTTGTTCCTTGAAACCCAAACTATAATTTCCCCTGCCATCAAACGATTTGATACTCAAACCTCGAAAGTCGCGTACGCGTGGCAGTGCAATAGCAATCAGCCTGTCAAGAAATTCATACATTCGCTGTCCACGTAACGTAACCTTACACCCGATAGGCCAGCCTTCACGTACTTTAAATCCGGCAATAGACTTGCGGGCCAAAGTAGTAACCGGTTTCTGCCCGGCAATTTTTTCGAGATCAGTAATGCCGGAAGCAATCACTTTCTTGTCATCCATTGCCTCACCCAGACCCATATTCAATGTGATCTTGTTGATACGAGGAACCTGCATGACAGATTTATAGTTAAATTTGTCTCTTAATTTTTTTACGACTTCTTTGTGATAATACTCTTGTAATCGTGCCATAACCCACCTGTTCTACACATCAACTACTTCGTCAGTAGATTTGAAATAACGCACATTTTTTCCATTCTCCAATGTGCGCACGCCAACACGCGATCCCTTTCCGGATGCCTGATCAAGCAACATCACATTTGAACGGTGAAGCGGACGTGTTTTGATAACAATACCACCTTTATCACCCGTATTCGGGTTAGCCTTAACATGCTTTTTGGCTGTATTAATGCCGTCAACAACGAGCATTTCACAATTCTTCAGGACGGACAGAACCACACCTTTCCTGCCTTTGTCCTTCCCGGCAATTACGATAACCTCATCGCCTTTTTTGATTTTTCTCATGTTTCGCTCTCAATAAAAAAACGTACAAAACGTCAGGACTTATAAAACTTCAGGGGCCAATGAAATAATTTTCATGAAATTTTCACCGCGCAACTCACGCGTAATAGGCCCGAAAATACGTGTTCCAATCGGCTGCATCTGCGCATTTAACAATACAACCGCGTTCTCATCAAAGCGTATAAGAGACCCATCCGGACGTCTGATCCCTTTGCGGGTTCTTACAATCACAGCGTTTAAGACCTCACCCTTTTTTACCTTACCTCGGGGGATCGCTTCTTTCACACTCACCTTGATGACATCACCAATACTGGCGTACCTGCGACGCGAGCCGCCCAGTACTTTTATGCACATCACCTGGCGAGCGCCACTGTTGTCCGCCACATCCAGGATCGTCTGCGTCTGAATCATGCTTAACTCCAATTTATGACGGATACAAGGCCGCCAATAATACCACGTTTATTTTAAAAATAAAGAAGTTATGTTAAAAAATAATGGCCTTTTCCGTTATCCGACGATTTCTTTGTCAGTCCTGTCAAGTATCTGTAACAACTTCCAGGATTTCTTTTTGGAAATGGGACGACACATTTGAATTTCAACCGTGTCTCCAATGTTGCAGGCATTCTCGGCATCATGCGCATACATCTTTGAAAATTTGCGAATATACTTGCCATAAAGCGGGTGCATTACTCTACGCTCTACCTGAACAACAATTGTTTTATCCATCAAATTACTGATTACCTTCCCAACAACAACGCGGGCAGGGGTCTTCTGTTCTACATTCATCGTCATGAACCTTCTCTTTCTCTTAAAATCGTCTTGATACGAGCTATCTCTCTTCTCAACTTTCTAAAGAGATGTGTCCGCGGTGTTTGGCCGATTCCTCGCTGCATGCGCAAGCTAAAAATTTCTTTCAGAATCGAAACAAGTTCGCTCCGCAGCTCTTCCAATGATTTGGTTCTCAATTCGCTAGCTTTCATCACATTATCGTCCGACTTTCAAATACTGTTTTAACCGGCAGTTTGTCCGCTGCCAACCTGAGTGCTTCACGTGCCAAATCTTCTGAAACACCTTCTATTTCAAACATCATTCGACCTGGCTGAACCAGAGCAACCCAGTACTCAACATTCCCTTTCCCGCTACCCATACGAACTTCCAGGGGCTTTTTTGAGACAGGTTTATCTGGAAATACTCTAATCCAGATCTTGCCGCCACGCTTAATGTGACGCGACATCGCCCGGCGTGCCGCTTCGATCTGACGCGAGGTAATTCTGCCAAGCTCAACGGCTTTTAAGCCGAACTCACCAAAGCTCACCTTGCTTCCCCGAGTCGCAACACCCCGATTTCGACCCTTAAACTGCTTGCGGTATTTTGTCCGCTTCGGCTGCATCATTGTTACTTCTCCTGTTTAGCGGAAGTTTTCTCTGCCGCATTTTCAGCCTGATCTTTATCACCGATCACTTCGCCCTTGAATATCCACACCTTGACACCTATCACACCGTATGTGGTGAAGGCTTCGCCCAGGCCGTAATCAATATCCGCGCGCAACGTATGTAAAGGAACCCTGCCCTCTCTATACCATTCACAACGAGCAATTTCGGCACCACCCAGTCGTCCACTCACACAAATCTTGATGCCCTTGGCACCCGCTTTCATCGCTGTTGTGACAGCACGCTTCATTGCACGTCTGAACATCACGCGTTTTTCGAGCTGTTGAGCGACAGATTCTGCCACCAGTTTCGCATCCAGTTCGGGTTTGCGAACTTCTTCAATACTGATATGAACCGGCACATTTAAAATCTTGTGAACCTCATCACGCAGTGTTTCAACTTCCTTACCACTTTTCCCGATAATGACACCCGGACGAGCAGTATAAACTGTAATTTTTGCATTTCTCGCAGGCCTGTCTATCTGTATCTGACTGATACCCGCTTGCATCAACTTTTTATGTAAATACTTACGGACTGCAATATCCGCACAGAGAGTATCCGCAAAATCCTTGCTTTGAGCATACCATCTGGACGACCAGTCCTTGACTATCCCCAGGCGTATGCCTATTGGATGAACTTTCTGACCCATCAGTTTTTCTCCTCGTCAGACACAATAACAGTGATATGGCAAGTTGGTTTCAAAATCCGACAGCCTCGCCCTTTTGCTCGAGCATGCATCCTCTTATAGGCCGTACCCTGATCAGCAAAAATTGTTTTTACCTTTAAACCATCAACGTCTGCACCCGCATTATGCTCTGCATTTGCAATAGCCGATTCCAGCACTTTTTTGACAATGGCTGCTGCTTTTTTAGTACTGAATTTCAGCAAATCCAATGCATGCACAACAGACTTGCCCCTGATCTGATCGCAGACCAGGCGGCACTTCTGCGCAGATAGTCTGGTATGCTTTAATCTTGCTGCGACTTCCACCCTTTACCCCCTGCTTATTATCCTGATAACGTTCGATTATTTCTTTTCATCGCCTTTAACTTTCTTATCGCCAGAGTGCCCCTTGAAAGTTCTCGTTGCCGCAAACTCTCCCAACTTGTGTCCCACCATATTCTCGGTCACAAACACCGGAACATGTAATCTGCCGTTGTGAACCGCTATCGTGATACCCACCATTTCAGGCAATATCATTGACCTGCGCGACCAGGTTTTTATCGGCCTTTTATTATTTGATGCAATGGCTTCATCCACTTTTTTCATCAAATGCAAGTCTACAAATGGTCCTTTTTTAATTGAACGTGGCACTTTTATATCCTCATCCAGGTTGTCGATGAATCAATTAATAACTAGTTACGGTGTCTGCTACGAACAATAAATTTATTCGTGCGCTTGTTTTTACGTGTTTTATAACCTTTCGTTGGAACCCCCCATGGGCTCACGGGATGACGTCCACCCGATGTCTTACCTTCACCACCACCATGCGGGTGATCGATCGGGTTCATGGCCACACCACGAACGGTTGGGCGAATACCACGCCTTCTCGTTGCACCCGCCTTTCCAAGCGATTTCAAATTGTGCTCGGAATTACTGACTTCTCCAATTGTTGCGCGACAATCAGCCAAAATTTTCCTCATCTCACCGGAGCGCAATCTCACTGTCGCATAAATGCTTTCACGCGCAATCAACTGAACCGATGTGCCAGCACTACGCGCGAGCTGAGCACCCTTACCCGGCTTCATTTCCACACAATGAACAGTGGAACCAATCGGAATGTTGCCCAATGGCAAGCAGTTCCCCACCTTGATGGACACATCCGTGCCGGAAGCTATCTCATCACCCGCCTTCAACCCATTTGGAGCCACGATATACCGCCTTTCACCGTCAGCATATAATACCAATGCAATATAGGCACTGCGATTTGGATCGTATTCCAGGCGTTCAATACGGGCTGACACACCGTCCTTATCACGTTTGAAATCAATCAGACGATAACGTTGCTTATGGCCACCACCGATATGTCGACACGTAATTCTTCCCGCATTATTACGTCCGCCTGTTTTTTTCTTACGGCGAACCAAAGAAGGATAAGGTTGCCCCTTATGTAGTTCTTTATTAGTCACTTTTACTACAAAACGCTGGCCTGCCGAGGTCGGTTTAGCTTTTTCTAATGGCATATATTCCTCAATACTCAATTTTAGCTATCTTGATCCTTGTCTCTGATTAGAGACAGAAAATCGCGCTATTATAATGCTGCAGGAGCAAATGCCAAGTACTTTTTGCGCTTTCAGCAATATATTTACAAACCTGTTCTATCAGGGTTGTCCACCTGCAAAGTCAATCTGCTGACCTGTTTCCAGAGTCACATAGGCTTTTTTCCATGCCTTGCTACGTCCCTGAATATTCCCGAAACGCTTTGGTTTGGTTTTCACATTCAGGATTCGAACTGTCTCAACCTTTATTTTAAACAACAACTCAACCGCTTCCTTGACATCATGCTTGTTTGCACTCTGTGCAACTTTAAACACATATTCACCCCGTTTATCAGTCGCAATCGATGCTTTTTCTGACATATGCGGAGATAATACAACTTTTAAAAGATGTTCTTGCTTCATTTTAACAACTCCTCAAGCTGCCTGAGTGCCGCAACGGTAATCAGGACTTTTTCAGCACCCACCAGACAGACAGGGTCAACTGCAGCGACATCCCGAGCCTCTACATAAGGTAGATTACGTGAAGCCAGATAAAGATTTTCATCCACAGCTTCTGTGATGATGACAACATTCTGGCCCATTTTTAATTCAGCCAGCGATTTGATCAAATCTCTGGTTTTGGGTGTCTCGGCCAAAAAAGATTCGATAACGACCAGTCGTTCCAATCTCACCATTTCAGAAAGAATTGAGCGGATAGCACTGCGGTACATTTTCTTATTTACTTTCTGTTCGTAGTTACGCGGTTTTGCTGCAAATACAACACCACCCTTACGCCAGATTGGGCTTCTGATAGTGCCTGCGCGCGCTCGACCGGTTCCTTTCTGACGAAATGGTTTTGCGCCACCGCCTCTTACTTCAGAACGCGTCTTTTGAGCAACCGTACCGGCCCGACCTGCCGCCAAAAAAGCGGTAACAATTTGATGAATCAGAGGTTCATTAAATTTACAGCCAAAAACCCCTTCAGCAACTTCGATTGTCGCTTTCTTTGAACCTGATACATTGAGTTCCATTATTTGGTTTCTCCACTTTGCTGTGCCTTGACAGCCGGACGAATAATGACGTCTGAGCCTGGTGCACCGGGTACAGCTCCCCTGATTAATATAAGACTTCTCTCGAGATCAAGCCGCACGATTTTCTGCAACTGAATTGTTCGCTGCTTATCACCCAGGTGACCCGACATCTTTTTGCCTTTAAATACCTTACCTGGCGACTGACGTTGTCCAATAGAACCTGGCACGCGGTGTGACAAGGAATTACCGTGCGTAGCGTCTTGCCCTGCAAAATGGTGGCGCTTGATGGTACCGGCATAGCCTTTACCTTTTGTCGTCCCGGTGACATCGACCAGCTGACCGATGCTAAAGAGATCAACTTTCAGTTCAGCTCCGACAGTGATGGCATCAGCTTCATTGTTATTGACCCTGAACTCCCATAACCCACGGCCAGGCTCGATACCCGCTTTTGCATAGTGTCCAGCCATTGGCTTGCTCACTCTGGATCGCTTGCGCGTACCGGTTGTTACCTGTATAGCGTTATACCCATCGCTGTCCACTGTTTTAATTTGTGTTACCCGATTAGGTAACACTTCAATCACAGTGACAGGAATCGAGACACCGTCTTCGGTGAATACTCGAGTCATTCCACATTTTCGTCCGACTAAACCTACGGTCATTGTTTTCGCCTCAAAACTGGCATTACAGCCTAAAATTAATCTTCTGCATCAACACTGATTTGCACATCTACGCCTGCCGCAAGATCAAGCTTCATAAGCGCATCAATGGTTTTATCCGTTGGTTGATTGATATCAACAACACGCTTATGTGTGCGGAGCTCGTACTGATCACGCGCATCTTTATCAACATGCGGCGAAATCAATACCGTATAACGTTCAATTTGTGTTGGCAAAGGGATCGGACCTCTCACCTGCGCGCCCGTTCGCTTCGCTGTCTCAACTATCTCACGCGTGGAGCGATCAATCAGTCTGTGATCAAACGCCTTTAAGCGGATTCGTATTCTTTGACTCTTTCTTCCAATAGCCATAGTGTTTACTCTATTACTTTAGTAACAACACCCGCACCAACGGTACGGCCACCTTCACGAATTGCAAATCGTAAACCATCTTCCATTGCAATCGGCCCTATCAAGGTCACTACCATTTTGATGTTATCTCCCGGCATAACCATCTCTACACCTTCC
>DATIJJ010000041.1:0-2574 GCA_035478795.1 Gammaproteobacteria bacterium
ATGGCACTCTACAAAAGAAAAAACATATGGTGGATTGATATCAACCACAATGGAAAAAGAATACAACAGTCTACTCGGACTTCCATCAAATTAGCTGCTCAGCAATTTCATGACAAGGTTAAAGCCGAATTATGGAGAACGCATTTTCTGGATGAAAAACCTCAGAAGACGTGGGTAGAGGCAGTTATGCGTTGGTTGACCGAATCACAGCATAAGCGCAGTTTAAATGATGATAAGAGCCATTTGAGATGGTTGAATCCACATTTTAAAGGGTATTTTTTAAATCAAATTTCGCGCGATGTCGTTGATGAAGTAGCAGAAAAAAAGCTTGCAGAGGGTGTGAGTCCAGCAACAGTCAATCGTATGCTGGAAATTGTCAGAGCAATTTTGCGGAAAGCTGAACGTGAATGGGATTGGCTTGAAAGAGCGCCTCTTATTCGTATGCGTCAGGAGGACACTCGAAGGATAAGATGGCTTACTCAGGAAGAGGCACGTCGACTTATTCAGGAGCTTCCACAGCATTTGGCTAATTTAGCCAGATTTTCGCTTGCGACTGGCTTAAGAAAATCGAATGTCACGAATTTGGAATGGAGTGATGTTGATTTGATTAAGCGACATGCTCTCATACATCCGGATCAGGCAAAAACGAAGAAAGCTATTCCAGTACCTTTAAATGAGATGGCCATTGAAGTGATTCGAAAACAGATTGGCAAGCATCCAAAATTTGTTTTCACTTACGGCGGCAATCCGATTATTCAGTGCAACACCAAGGCGTGGAAAAAAGCATTGAAGAGGGCGGGGATAGAAAATTTTCGTTGGCATGATTTGCGTCATACCTGGGCAAGCTGGCATGTGCAAAATGGAACGTCCTTGCAAGAGCTTCAGCAGTTAGGTGGATGGACGAGTTTTGAAATGGTATTGCGTTATGCTCATCTCAGTAGTGATCATTTGAGAGAGGCCGCGGAAAGAGTTAACGTTACACTTTCCCTACAGTCTTCTTCTCATGGATCCGAAAAGGGATTAGCGGCAGATATAACTACTTGATTTTAATGGGTTATCTGGCGCGCCCGGAGAGATTCGAACTCCCGACTACCTGGTTCGAAGCCAGATACTCTATCCAACTGAGCTACGGGCGCGTTTGGAGGCGTTATTATTCCACCCTCAGGGGGACTTGGAAAGAGGTATTTTTAATAAATTTTTAATACCAAAAGCCTGACCGGTTAGCCAATTCAGTGCGTTATTAATAGATTAAACAATCAGTTAGCTGGCAAGTATTTTATTCCAGGCAAAATGCCGTATCTCAACTACACTTCATACATAAGAACAAAAATAGCACATTGATTTCACTTGACCTTAATTTCATTTTTCTTGTACGGGAGGAGTGGCGGTGAAGAAAAATCATAAGGCGAAACAGTTAGCCAGCCATGTCATGGTCGTATTGGCAACGACGATTTTCACAACTATTCCGGGGTTCGCCAACCCTGTGCTGGATAATGTTGCTGCAGGCCAGGTCAGTATTCAACAGGTTCCCAATTCAACGGTTGTGAACCAGGGTAGCCCAAAAGCCATTATCAACTGGCACAGTTTCAATATCGGTGCCGGTGAAAGAACCCATTTTCAACAACCCGCCGGCGGCATTGCATTAAATCGAATTAATCCCGGTCAGGGCGCATCACAAATTTATGGTCATCTGTCAGCCACCGGAAAAATTATTCTGGTGAATCAGTCGGGCATCTTTTTTGGGCCCGGTTCCTATGTGAATGTCGGTGGCATCATTGCATCGACCAGTGATATCAGTGATTCCAATTTTTTGGCAGGACAATACAAATTTGATCGTCCTTCTCCTTACAGCGGTTCCGTCATTAATGAGGGAACCATTCGTGCCGCTAAAAATGGTCTGGTTGCATTGATTGGAACCGGCGTCAGAAATGATGGAACCATTCAGGCACGCATGGGCAGTGTGGTGTTGGCATCCGGTAACAAATTTACGGTGGATCTTGCAGGTGACGGGTTAGTGAGTTTTACCGTGGATGAAGCAGCAACATCAGCAGGTGTAGATCAAAATGGCCATGCCTTAAAAAACGGTGTCAGTAACGGAAAACACGGCGTTATTCTGGCTGATGGCGGAACGATTATCATGACGGCACGGGAAGCGCGTGGTGTGGTCGATAATGCAATTAATATGAGAGGCATTGCCCAGGCGCGTTCTGTTTCATCACGCAATGGTGTGATTATTCTGGATGGCGGTGATGGCAATGTGCGTGTGTCCGGACGAATCGATGTCTCCGGCAGACATAAAAATACACAGGGTGGTACGGTTAAAATTCTGGCGAATAATATCCATCTTACAAAATCCGCTGTGATTGATGCGAGCGGGTATTCAGGGGGCGGTGAAGTATTAATTGGCGGAAATTATCAGGGAAAAGGTCCGGAACAAAATGCATCAACAACACGTGTGGATCAAGGTGCAAGCATCAGGGCAGATGCCATTCAAAATGGGAATGGCGGGAAAGTCATAGTCTGGTCTAACGATGATACGCGTTTTTACGGCAGTATTTCAGCAAAGGGCGGTGC
>DATIJJ010000042.1:0-1730 GCA_035478795.1 Gammaproteobacteria bacterium
AGCCGCCCTGAAATCCTATGCCGATCCGCGTTTTCATTGTTATTTTATTTCCAATGTCGATGGTTCCGAAATTCAGGATGTGCTCAAAAAAATTGATCCGGAAAAAACGCTTTTTATTATTTCATCCAAATCGTTTACAACCCTTGAAACCCTGTCAAATGCAAATGCCGTTCGTCAATGGTTGCAGGAAAAACTCGGGCAAAAAGATATTTCATCGCATTTTATTGCGGTCACGGCCGCGCGTGAAAAAGCCATCCAATGGGGTATTCCGGATGCGCAGATTTTTTCGATATGGGATTTTGTCGGCGGGCGTTATTCGGTCTGGTCTGCTATCGGTTTGCCCGTAGCCCTCATGATCGGCATGAACCATTTTTATGAATTTCTTGATGGCGCACATGCGATGGATCATCATTTCAGTCAAACGGAATTCAGCAAGAATTTACCTGTTTTACTCGGACTGCTCGGCATCTGGTACATCAATTTTTTTGGGTGTCAACAGCAAGCGATTATTCCTTATGCGCATGAATTACGGTATTTTCGAAATGTTATTCAACAGGCTGATATGGAAAGTAACGGAAAAAGTGTGACGCGTGCAAACCAGCCGGTTGACTATACAACCGGGCCCGTGATTTTGGGTCAACAGGGCGGTGACAGCCAGCATTCTTTTTTTCAACATTTGCATCAGGCACCACATTTTACGCCAGTCGATTTTATTCTGATCGCGAAAGGCACTCATTTTAAAGCACTGCAACCGCTCCTCATTGCAAGTGCCTTAAGCCAGGCAGAAGCGCTGATGAAAGGACGCGCTGAAAAAAATCATCAATCCATTCCGGGTAATCGGCCAAGCACGGTTTTATTTCTTGAAAAAATAACACCGCATGCGCTTGGCAGTTTGATGGCCTTGTATGAACATAAAATTTTCGTGCAGAGTGTGATTTGGGATATCAATCCGTTTGATCAGTTTGGTGTTGAACTCGGCAAACAATTATTGCCTGGCATTCTGAATGACTTGAAGCAATCTCATAAAACCCATGAGCAGGATGCATCAACCACAGGACTGATTCAGTATTACAGGAGCATCGTGTGAAAAAAACTCTTTTTTTTGTCATGCTCATTTTTGGCATCACGTTTTTTTTAAGCAGCTGCGGGCAATCCGGTCGACTGTATTTGCCTGAACCCCCGGAAAAACAATCAACGGTATCCCGATGAAGACACTCTCTTTTAGAAAAATGCACGGCCTTGGCAATGATTTCATGGTGATAGATGGCCTCTCTCAATCCGTTGATTTGAAAAATCTTCCTGTGAGCAGGTGGGCAGATCGACATACTGGTGTGGGTTTCGATCAATTGCTGATTATCCTGCCTTCCAAAACAGCGGATTTTGCATGCAGTATTTTTAATGCAGATGGCACGGAAGCCGAACAATGCGGCAATGGCATGCGTTGCGTAGCGCGTTTTATTCATGAACAGGCGCTATCGAACAAAAACCATTTTTTAATTGAAACCAAAGCAGGTGTGACAGAAATCACACTGGATGATACGACTATTCATGTCAATATGGGTATGCCTTGCTTTGAACCGGCTGATATTCCCTTCATTGCGGATCGTTCGCGGCATTTATATGAAATTCCGCTGGATGACGGGCAACCCGGGTTTGCCGTGTCGGTGCTATCGATGGGCAATCCGCATGCCATTTTGCAGGTGGCTTCCATTCAGACATTTCCTGTGGCC
>DATIJJ010000043.1:0-1730 GCA_035478795.1 Gammaproteobacteria bacterium
AGCCGCCCTGAAATCCTATGCCGATCCGCGTTTTCATTGTTATTTTATTTCCAATGTCGATGGTTCCGAAATTCAGGATGTGCTCAAAAAAATTGATCCGGAAAAAACGCTTTTTATTATTTCATCCAAATCGTTTACAACACTTGAAACCCTGTCAAATGCAAATGCCGTTCGTCAATGGTTGCAGGAAAAACTCGGGCAAAAAGATATTTCATCGCATTTTATTGCGGTCACGGCCGCGCGTGAAAAAGCCATCCAATGGGGTATTTTGGATTCGCAGATTTTTTCGATATGGGATTTTGTCGGCGGGCGTTATTCGGTCTGGTCTGCTATCGGTTTGCCCGTAGCCCTTATGATTGGCATGAAACATTTTTATGCCTTTTTGAATGGCGCACATGCGATGGATACCCATTTCAGGCAAACGGAATTCAGCAAGAATTTGCCTGTTTTGCTGGGATTACTTGGCATCTGGTACATCAATTTTTTTGGCTGCCCGCATCAGGCGATCATTCCTTATGCGCATGAATTACGGTATTTCCGAAATGTTATTCAACAGGCCGATATGGAAAGTAACGGAAAAAGTGTGACGCGATCAAACCAGCCTGTCGACTATACAACCGGGCCCGTGATTTTGGGTCAACAGGGCGGTGACAGCCAGCATTCTTTTTTTCAACATTTGCATCAGGCGCCGCTCTTTACGCCGGTCGATTTTATTTTGATTGCAAAAGGCGATCATTTTGAAGCATTACAACCGCTCCTCATTGCAAGCGCCTTAAGCCAGGCAGAAGCGCTGATGAAAGGTCGTCCGGCCAAAGATCATCAATCCATTCCGGGTAATCGTCCGAGCACGGTTTTATTTCTTGAAAAAATAACGCCGCATGCGCTTGGCAGTTTGATGGCTTTGTATGAACATAAAATTTTCGTGCAGAGTGTGATTTGGGATATCAATCCGTTTGATCAGTTTGGTGTTGAGCTGGGCAAACAATTATTGCCTGCCATTCTGGATGATTTAAAACAATCACGCGAGACGAATGAGCAGGATGCATCAACCACAGGACTGATTCAGTATTACAGGAGCATCGTGTGAAAAAAACTCTTTTTTTTGTCCTGCTCATTTTTGGCATCACGTTTTTTTTAAGCAGCTGCGGGCAATCCGGTCGACTTTATTTGCCTGAACCCCCGGAAAAACAATCAACGGTATCCCGATGAAGACAGTCTCTTTTAGCAAAATGCATGGCCTTGGCAATGATTTCATGGTGATGGAGGGTATCTCTCAATCCATTGATCTGAAAAATCTTCCTGTGAGTACATGGGCGGATCGACGTACTGGCGTCGGTTTCGATCAATTACTGATTATCCTGCCTTCCAAAACAGCGGATTTTGCATGCAGCATTTTTAATGCGGATGGCACGGAAGCTGAACAATGCGGCAATGGCATGCGCTGCGTGGCGCGTTTTATTCATGAACAGGCGTTATCGAACAAAAACCATTTTTTAATTGAAACCAAAGCAGGTGTGACAGAAATTACACTGGATGATACGACTATTCATGTCAATATGGGTATGCCTTGCTTTGAACCGGCTGATATCCCCTTCATTGCGGATCGTTCGCGGCATTTATATGAAATTCCGCTGGATGACGGGCAACCCGGGTTTGCCGTGTCGGTGCTATCGATGGGCAATCCGCATGCCATTTTGCAGGTGGCTTCCATTCAGACATTTCCTGTGGCC
>DATIJJ010000044.1:0-1698 GCA_035478795.1 Gammaproteobacteria bacterium
TACTTTCCTTTCTGACACGCAGACTTGCCTTTTTCAGGCGCTCAATCCGTTTCTTATTTTTAACGGACATATTCATGTGTTCGATCGCCAGACGAATATATTCCGCGCGCTGCATTTGTATCAGGTGGGCATTCGTATCCAGATCCTGCAAGAGTTTTTCGGGCAAACGTACCGTAATAACAGACATGAATTCATCTCCAGTGTATCCTTATATGTAGTATACACTGTAATACAAATTGTAGTCTAGTATCATTATACAAAATCCGCAATAAACATTGCATCGCCATAGCTAAAGAAACGATATCGCCGATGCACCGCTTCCCGATAGGCCGCCATGATGTTTTCATAACCGCCTAATGCTGAAACCAGCATCAACAGCGTCGAACCCGGCAAATGTAAATTCGTCACCAGCGCATCCACGCATCGAAATTGAAATCCCGGATAAATAAAAATAGTCGTGTCCCCGGAGAAAGGTTGAATCGCGCCTGACAAACTCGCCGTTTCAAGACTGCGACATGCCGTCGTACCAACCGCAATCACCCGACCCCCGCGCGCTTTCGTTGCCCGGATTTTTTCACACATTTTTTCTGACACTTCAATCGTTTCCGCATGCATTTTGTGTTGCGTAATATCATCGACACGCACGGGGGCAAATGTTCCTGCACCAATGTGCAATGTCACGTAAGCAATTTCCACACCTTTCGCTTTAATTTTTTCGAAAAGTTCCTGATCGAAATGCAAACCCGCCGTCGGCGCCGCAACAGAACCTTTGTGCTCGGCATAAATCGTTTGATAACGCACCTTGTCACTTTCTTCAGGTTTACGATGAAAATACGGTGGCAGTGGAATTTCACCCAATTGTTCGAGCACATCCATCACGGGTCGCGGATCTTTACAACGTAATTCAAATAAATCCTGCTGCCTCCCGACGACTTCAAAAAAAACTTTTTCTGAAAATAAAATTTCACTGCCCGGTTTCGGTGATTTACTCGCGCGAATGTGTGCGAGCACGCGGTGTTCATCAAGGATTCGCTCAACCAGCATTTCAATACGACCGCCGGTTTTTTTCATCCCAAATAATCGCGCGGGAATCACTTTGGTATTATTGCAAACGAGTAAATCATTCGGTGACAGGAGATCGAGTAAATCTGTAAATTGACGATGCGTGATCACACCCGTTTCACTGTTTAAACACAACAAACGACTCGCACTGCGTTTTTCCAGTGGATACCGGGCAATCAGTTCAGGAGGTAAATCATAATTAAAATCAGACAGTCGCATAGTTATGTTTCAAGCAGCGCATTTTCTTCATTTTTCTGTTTTTCCGCATGATTGGCCGCCAGCAACAAATACATCGCAGGCACAACAAACAGCGTGAATAAAGTGCCAATCGAAATCCCGGATGCAATCACCAGACCAATGTTATAGCGACTGACAGCACCCGCACCCGTTGCGTGAATGAGCGGCAGAACACCTAATACCATCGAAGCCGTTGTCATCAAAATCGGTCGCAATCGAATACCCGCTGCCATTTCCACCGCTTCCCGTTTACTTTTGCCTTCGCGTTGCAAATCATTCGCAAATTGCACGATCAAAATCCCGTGTTTACTGATCAATCCAATCAGAGTCACCAAACCCACTTCCGTATAAATATTTAAACTCGCACCCCCCAATCCCAGACTGATAAAAATCATCGCG
>DATIJJ010000045.1:0-17397 GCA_035478795.1 Gammaproteobacteria bacterium
AATAATTGAAAAAATCCCAGCAAGCCGACCATCAGTGTCGAATGCGTTTCATGGTAAATCTGATAAGGCAGCGCGACACTGGTGATCATCGTGCCAATGAATGAAACAAATTGACCTAAAAAAAGCAGCCCGAAATTGCGATTGCGGAATAATAATGAAAAATTTAAAAGGTACTTCATAAGACAAACCCGGGCGAAGAAAAAGTGGGAGGATTGTAACGTGATGGCTTCAAAAAAGCGATGGTGTTGCACACATATCCGAGCCTCGAGCGTCAGGGAGCGTCACAGGTTCTGCAAGATATCAATGAAATTAACAAGTATCGTGACGCTCCCTGACAGTCGCGGCTCGGATAAGCCATGATTTGCGCAATAATGCCGAAACGGGTCTACTGAGGAATTTCATTTAACTAGTTGATTATACTAAAGTATTTTTTAAAAAGTGTTGGTTGGAAAAATTAAAAAATATGTAACTTATTGAATATACTAACAAATTTATTTTTTGGTCGATAGGGCGATTATAAGGGTTTTTTAATTAACTATATGATTATACTATGTTTTTTGTATTTTTTAATATGGCACAGTCTTTATGGCGCTGATTAGAACGCCTTCCTCCTCCGGGGGAAGGTGGCCGAAGGCCGGATGGGGGGATCAAAACAACGCCCCCATATATCATTCAGAACTTTTTCTATATTTCCCAATACCTCATTATTCCAATAACGCAATACCTTATACCCAATCGATTCAAGATAGTCTGTTCTTTTTAAGTCATAATCTTCCTGATCAAGATGTTGTGATCCATCCAATTCGATAATTATTTTTGGCTGGAAAGAAACAAAATCAACAATGTAATTCCCGATGACAACCTGAGTGTGAAACCGTATACCAGCGAGGTTTTTACGTCGCAGTTGGCTCCATAATTTTTTTTCTGCCATGGTCATATTTTTGCGTAACAGCCGTGCTCTGTTTTTTAATGTATTATTGTCTTGCATTTTTTGATCCCCCCATCCGGCCTTCGGCCACCTTCCCCCGGAGGAGGAAGGCGTTCTAAGCAGCACTTGATTAATGTGTTTGAGGACAAGTCGCGGTACAACATGAATGAAATAAATACCTGATTGGCTACTAAAAATATCTCTATCTACCCTGCTTCCTGTATATGTTTACAAGAAATTATTTTACCGTGTAACCATTTAGCTTCTTGAATGATATCACTAAGCGCCCACAGATAATTGTTAACAATATCAGCATCATAAACATCCATATCAGCAACTGCCCCGATAGCAGCAATCGCATGAGCCTTGCATAGAGAAGCATTGACTGCTTCAAAGAGCTGATTAAAACTGACTGCCGGATTGAATAAATAGATACCATTAGATGTTTGATTTTGTTGAGTGCTCATAAAAAAGCTCCTGGTTGATATTTCCTGGTTAAACCTCTTAAAAGGTAGTCGGGAGCTAAGAACCGTAACCAGTACGGCGAGCTTATTTACGGACGAACCGCTATTGTATTTAGCTGCACTCCCGACCATAAACGATAAACAAAAAAACCGCTTATCTGTCGGGGCGGTGACCGCTGGTTTAGGTGTTCTTAGCACCGATACAAAGATTGCCTGAGATTAAAATGATGGTCAAGCTATAACACAAGTTAGACAGAAAATCTGTCGCATACCTTTAAACCCGATAACCATGGTCCCGCAAGAACCTTAAAAACCGCTGGCCCTCTTCACTGTAATCTTCGTAACAATAAATTTTCACGTAATTTTTGATGAGGTGTTCATACTCCGGCGTGCCAATCACTTGCAGAATCGACTCGGCCCGTTCAGCATCGGAAGGTGTCGCACCACCACACGCCTGAAATAAAATGGCCGCCAGCGTTTCGGCAAAGCACGCCTTCCTGACACTGTCTGCTTGCTGAAACCGCTGAATACAAAATTGCAGCGCACGGTCCTTGTTCCATTCTCGCCATTGATTAAAAAATTTCAGTGAGAGATTTTTGTAATGCGAAATCTCATCAGAAAAATTTTCATTCCCGCTGAATAATAAAAAAAACAACGCCGGAATACAGGCTTCCACATTGGCCCAGGAACAATTTCCGCTAATCTGCGCATGCACGTTTAATTCAGCAATCGGTTGCAATGCCAGAAAATGCGGTAATGCATCATTGATGAAAGAATCCGATTGTTTCTCATACATCAACGCCTGAATAAAAGACATATCGCATCCTTCAGGCCGATCCATTTGATAAATCAGAACGGGATCAAAAAGACGGCTGTCTTCACGTCGATCGCATTTCACCAGAATGTTTCCAAATTTAATGAACGTAATCGCATGGCCTTCATAACCGACCGGAATGACCAGCGGTTCTTCATGAATCAGCGGTTGAATAGCGTCCTGATGTCGTTTGATATCCACCTGATATTGCTGGTATCTGATTAATTGCGAAGCGCGAGTCAGTGTATCCACCACCACCTGAAAATAATGAATGTATTGACGTAATTTTCTGCCTGCAAAATGATTTTTAAATTGATCGAGTGAATCGGAAATCAAACCCAGACTCACTTCAAGAAAAAATCCTTCAAAATCCACTTCGATAAATTGATTTTTGGGATCAATAATAGAAGCCGTTCCAACCAGCTCAAAAATATGGCCCAACAATTTGGTATTCATGTAATCCTGGGCGAATTCAAGGGACGCACCATGACGCAGCAATAATCCCTTCATGCCATTTTGTTGACGAAGCAGTGGCATGAGTAAAACAGGCTGACCGGATAAATTACAGGCATCCGGATCCGCACCATTTTTCAAAAATAATCTCGCCATGTCTTCATTATTATTTTCCGCCGCCCAGTGCAACGCAGTGCCACCCAACGCATCCGGCTGCTTCGGATTCGCGCCCGCCTGAATCAACCACGTCGCCATGTCCAGACGATTTGCAATCGCTGCTTCAATTAATGGCGTAAAACCATATTCGTCAATGACATTGACATGAACGCCATGCGACAACATGGCTTTGACCGCTTCTGTATTTTCATCAAGGATGGCATCCGCGAGCGACAACGTTTTCATCGGGGTCTCGGGGTCGGATTAAATTTGGGTGCCGCGCGCAACTCGTGCCGATTTTCCAGACGGTTTTCCAAACGATTTTCAAGCTCGCTGCGTTTTTCATCGTTCGTATTTTTTAAATTGTCATTCGGAAGCACAACAACCTGTCTGTCCATGCCGGAAAATTGCGCTCTTTGGGTAATGCGATGTTCTTTATATTTCTGGAATGCACTCGAACCCAATCCCCGACCGCGGCCCAAACGATTGCCCGTGGCCGTGAGGTGCGCACGGTTTTCTTTCATCATTTTGCGGTCTTTACGGGTGATTTTTTGTTTATTGACGAATTCCCTGTGCAACTCTTCATGAATGGCCAATAATCGTTTGATTTCTGCGGAGGGCAGGACATCATCACGCAGTGGCGTTGCAAGCGATTCCCGATAACGAAAGCGTATCTCGCCCCCGGCACCACCTTGCCCGGTGCTACCACTGTCACCTTCCTGGCCGCCGTTCTCTTCATCCTGATTCAGTTTGTTTTCATTGTCATTTTTCATATCAGTCAGATGGCCTGTCATCAATGGAACGCTACTTACACTCTCTTATTATACGCATTTTTACGGGTTTTTCTGCTAAATCACAAGTCAACACTGTATAAATAATCCGGTATCACACACGGCCAGTCATAGCGTTCCTCAATTTTTTCCTTGAGGGATAATGCCGCCTCCGGTTCGCCATGTGTGATAAACACCTGGCGTGGATGATGGTTGAAATTTTTTAGCCATTCCAGAATTTCTTCATAATCCGCATGCGCCGACATATTGCTCAAGACATTGACCTCGGCACGAATGAATGTGTCTTCACCAAAAATTTTGATCGACTCCTTGCCGTTAATGATGTCAGCACCCCGTGTTCCCGCTGCCTGATAACCCGCAAATACAATGGCATTTTTTGCATCCGGCGCAAACTGTTTGACATGATGCAGGACACGTCCACCTTCCAGCATCCCGCTCGCTGAAATAATAATTTTAGGCGTATTATCCTGACCCAGTGCCTGCGATTCTTCCTTGGTGGTAATGTACTTTGCAACTTCACTCACTTTTTCGGATAAAGCCGCATCCAGGCGATGAAGCTTCGTGTATTTTCGAAAAATATCCGTCGCACTTTTTGCCATCGGACTATCGAGATAAATCGGCAAATCAGGAATACGTTTTTTGATTTTTAACTGATACATAAAAAATAATAAATGCTGCGCACGTCCCACAGCAAAAGCCGGAATAATAACTGTTCCGTCACGTTTCGCGACGCGGTTGATGATCTCGCAGAGTTCATCCAGCGGATTGATTTTTTTGTGCAACCGATTTCCGTAAGTTGATTCCAGTACCAGATAATCCGCTGCTTGCATGATGGAAGGAGGATACATGATGGGGTCATGAGGTCGTCCGAGATCGCCTGAAAATAACAGCGTCGTGCCATTGTGTTTTACCTGAATAAATGTGGCGCCGAGAATATGTCCGGCCGGAATGAGCGAGATATGCGTTTCATCACCAAATTTATAATTTTTTCTAAAGTCCAGCGCGCGAAACTGTAACAGGGTTTGTTCCGCTTCAACGCGCGTGTACAAGGGCACAGCCGGTTTATGTTTGCTGTAGCCATGCTTGTTCGCAAATTTGGCTTCTTCTTCCTGTAAATACCCACTGTCCGGCAATAACACGGCGCATAAATCTTTCGTCGCGTGTGAACAATAAATTTTCCCGGTAAATCCATTTTTGACGAGAACAGGCAAATAGCCACTGTGATCGATGTGTGCATGCGTCAAAATAACGGCATGAATACGCGAAGGTTCAACCGGAAAAGTGTCCCAGTTACGCTGGCGTAATTCTTTCAATCCCTGAAACAATCCGCAATCAATCAAAAAATTTTTTTCATTCACATTCAGTAAAAATTTGGAACCGGTGACTGTGTTCGTCGCACCTAAAAAGGTCAATCGCATTTCATTTCCTTACTTAATTCATCCTGTAATTCAGGCAGTATTTTAAAAAGGTCACCGACCAGACCGTAATCCGCCACCTCGAAAACCGGTGCTTCCGGATCATTGTTGATCGCCACAATCACCTTGCTGTCTTTCATTCCGGCAAGATGCTGTATCGCACCGGAAATACCTATTGCAATATACAAATCAGGTGCGACGACTTTTCCTGTCTGTCCCACCTGATAATCATTCGGCGCAAAGCCTGCATCGACCGCAGCACGCGATGCACCGACTGCCGCTCCAATGCTGTCTGCAAATCGTTCGAGTTGTTTGAAATTGTCAGCGCTTTTAAAAGCGCGCCCGCCCGAGACCACGATACGTGCATCGGTTAATTCCGGTCGCCCGGAATGCGTCAATGTCTCACTCACAAATTCAGATTGCGTGTTCGGAATAATGTCTGTCAAAGGTTCAATGATGAGCTTTGGATTTTCTTCCCGTTTGCTGCCTGAAAAAGCCGTTTTTCGAATGGTCAGCACCTTGATATGATCCGAACTTTTGACTGTCATTAATGCATTACCTGCATAAATCGGTCGAACAAACACATCGGGAGAAATAATCTCTGTCACATCCGATAGCATGTTTACATCCAGCAAGGCTGCAACTCGCGGCAAACTATTTTTTCCATACGTCGTGCCCGCTGTCAGAATGACATCATATTCCTTTGCAATGTGAGCAATGAGTGGCGCCACATTTTCGGGAAGCTCATGTGCATACTCCGGTGCATCAGCAACACGAATGCGATCGACAGCCAGCGACTTTTTCGCATCCGAAAGAACGGCATCACATAAATGTCCGATGAGAAGAGCATCGATCGTATCACCGAGTTGCCTTGCTGCAGACAGCGCGTGAAAATTGGCAGACAGGAGATGCGTATCGTCGTGTTCAAGCAACAGAAGTATTTTCATCAAATGACCTGCGCTTCGTGACGTAATTTATCCACGAGCTCTTTCACACTGTTGACCCGAATGCCGGTACGACGTGCTTTGGGCGCGCTCACTTTTATGACCAGAAGACGCGGTTTGATATCGACTGCGAGTTCTGTCACCGGAATGCGCGTGATGGGCTTTTGTTTGGCCTTGACGATATTGGGCAGGGATAAATAGCGCGGTTCATTCAGACGAAGATCGGTGGTCACCACCGCAGGCATTTTTAATTTGAGTGTCTGAAGACCGCCATCTATTTCGCGTGTGACGGTGAGATCATTATTTTCGATCGCGAGTTTTGATGCGAACGTGCCTTGCGGCCACGCAAGCAACCCTGCGAGCATCTGTCCAACCTGATTATTGTCTGTATCAATCGCCTGTTTGCCGAGAATAATGAGAGCAGGTGATTCCTGTTCAGCCAGTTTTTTGAGTATTTTTGCTGCCGCGAGCGGTTGAATGGTTTGATCTGTCTCAATCAAAATCGCCCGGTCCGCGCCCATTGCAAGTGCCGTGCGCAACGTTTCCTGGTTTTGTAAAACGCCGATCGAGACCACAACCACTTCCGTTGCAATACCCTGTTCCTTTAATCGAACAGCTTCCTCAACCGCGATTTCATCAAAGGGATTCATTGACATTTTTACGTTGGTTGTTTCAACACCCGTCTCATCCTGTTTCACTCGAATATGGGCTGCAAAATCAATCACTCTTTTAACCGCAACAAGCACTTTCATCCCTTGCTCCCTCACGCTTTTTTAAAGTAGTATCCACGATTCAGGATTTTTTTAAAAGGAAATCATGTCGATGAAAATAAAGAACTCGGCAGCCATCGTGAGTGGCGGCGCATCCGGCATGGGCTTTGCTACAGCACGATTATTAAGTCGGGCCGGTGCAAAAGTGGCGGTACTCGATCTCGATCAAAACCGTCTTGAAAAAGTGGCAAATGAAATAAATGGCATGGCCATTGTCTGCGATGTCACCGATGCCAATGCCGTCGAAGAAGCCGTACTCCACGCTGAGAAAGCGCATGGCGTCGCCCGTATCTGTGTCAATTGTGCCGGTATCGCACAAAGCCGACGGATGCTTGAAAAAAAGGGACCGCTGCCTTCTGACGCCTTCCTGAAAGTCATTCAAATCAATTTGATCGGTACCTTCCATCTGATGCAACGGGCAGCCGCTGCCATGCTATCCGCTGAACCCGTCGGACCTTCCGGTGAACGAGGTATTATTATCAATACCGCATCGGTAGCGGCTTTTGAAGGCCAGATTGGGCAAATCGCCTATAGTGCGTCAAAAGGCGGCGTTGTTGCCATGACCTTGCCCGCCGCGCGCGAGATGGCACAATTTGGTATCCGTGTCATGGCCATTGCACCCGGTCTTGTCGATACACCGATGTTTGATACCCTTCCACCCGAGGCACGTGAGGCTCTGGCAATGAGCGTTCCTTTTCCAAAACGATTGGCAGACCCTGACGAATATGCCAGACTGGTTTTGCATATTGTCCGGAATCAAATGTTGAATGGTGAAGTGATCCGTCTGGACGGTGCGTTGCGCATGCAGGCAAAATAGAGTAAACAGGCTTATGTCACTTTCATCCAAATTAAAGCACTATGTCATCGGCGATCCGCTGAATCCATTCAATCCCAATATGTTGCGCCATGTTTCACTGATTGCATTGCTTGCCTGGATCGGTTTGGGTGCCGACGGTTTATCCTCGTCCTGTTACGGTCCCGAGGAAGCATTCATCGCACTCGGCCACAATACGCATCTTGCTCTCTACATTGCATTGGCAACGGCAATCACGGTTTTTATTATTTCACTGGGTTATAACCAGGTCATTGAATTATTTCCAAGCGGCGGTGGCGGTTATAAAGTGGCGACCCAATTGCTGGGCTCCCATGTGGGCCTCGTATCCGGCGCAGCGCTTATCATCGATTACGTCCTGACCATTGCCGTCTCCGTTGCAAGCGGCACCGATCAGTTGTTCAGTTTGCTGCCCACCTCCTTTTTACCTTACAAATTATTTGTGGAAGCCATGACGTTGATCCTGCTGATGGTGATCAATTTGCGTGGCATGAAAGAATCCATCAAATTATTGATACCGATTTTTCTTGGCTTTGTGGTGATCCATTTCGGGCTGATCGTTTATGGTGTCGCCACACATGGCAAAAGTTTAATAAATCTTGTGCCGGATACCGTGCAGGATACAAAACAACTGGCAGCGGCGATTGGCTGGCTGCCGCTGCTCGCTATCATGTTACATGCCTATTCGCTGGGAAGCGGTACGTATACCGGTCTTGAAGCCGTATCCAACAACGTCAATACATTGAGTGAACCGCGCGTTCGAACCGGCAAATGGACGATGTTTTATATGGCGGTTTCCTTAAGTTTTACAGCAGCCGGTATCATGCTGCTTTATTTACTCTGGAATGCAACGCCCACACCGGGAGAAACATTGAATGCCGTTGTATTTCACTCGATTCTGGGCGATTCCCATTTTGGCAAAACCCTGTTATTTCTGGCACTCACGCTTGAAGCAGGTCTTCTGATGGTGGCAGCCAACACCGGGTTTCTCGCCGGTCCCCGAGTACTCGCCAACATGGCGGTTGACAGCTGGGTACCCAATCGTTTTCGTCATTTGTCCAGCCGTCTGGTTATTCAAAATGGCCTGATTGTATTTGGCATACTGGCACTCGCCATTTTACTGTGGTGCCGTGGTCGTGTTTCACTGCTGGTTATTTTATACAGTATCAACGTATTCATTACGTTTTCTCTTTCATTGCTGGGACTCAGTGTCTACTGGGCAAAACAGCGCAGCAAGGCATCGCCTCGCTGGGGAGCCCGTCTGACCTTTTCCATTTTCGCCTTTCTGATTACATCCAGCATTTTGTGTGTGACGCTTTCTACCAAATTTGAATCCGGCGGCTGGTTCACGATTGTCATTACCTGTGCTGTCATCGGCCTTTGTCTTCTGATTAAAAAACATTATATTTCCATCAATAAAAAATTGGCGGAACTGGATGCTCAATTAAAACAACCTGTCACCGAAAAATCGACCCATCTTCTCATACCCGATCCACAAATGCCGACGGCGGTTATTTTTGTGGGAAAAAGTTTTGGTGTGGGCATGCATACGCTGTTGTGTGTGTTGCGCATCTTCCCGCGCTATTTTAAAAATTTTATTTTTGTGAGTGTTGGCATTGTTGATGTGGAAAGTTTTACAGCCGAGGCAACACTTGAAAAAATGAGGCAGGAAGTAGGACAGACGCTGGAATATTTTGTGAATTACTGCCAGCAATATCAGCTTGCAGCAGACAGTTATTCTGCCTTTGGTACCGATACGGTGGATGAATTGACAAAACTTGCCGAGGAAGTGAGCCAGAAATATCCGAACTCTATTTTCTTCGCGAGCAAACTGGTCTTCGAACACGATAACTGGATTACACGTATTCTGCACAATGAAACGCCTACTACCCTTCAGCGGCACTTGCACCTTCAGGGCAAGGAATTGATGATTTTGCCGATGAAGATTTAACCTATAAAAATAGATATGAGCACTAAAAAACCAAAAAACTCCCTTCAAAAAGCCGCAGCGCGTTTCATGTTACGATGAATTATCCCGATTAAAAAAATCAAAAAAAACCTGTCAAGGAGTCGGCTATGCGAGGCATCGTTTTCCTTCTTTTATTATGTGTATCTTTTTTTTCAGGCGAGCTACAGGCAGAACCGGGTGATGCTGTACCGGAAGCCAATTTATATGGTTCTTATGAGTCGTTGAATCCCGATACCGTCAACATGTCGCTCGCTGAAAAAAATGTCCGGCAATTACGCGACGCCCTGCCCCTATATCAAAATGCAATCCTGCATCCATGGCCCATCATTCCCGACACGCAAAAAAAATTGAAGGCAGGCGTCAGAAGTCCTGTGGTATTTTTGTTGCGTGAACGATTAAAGGCAACGCGTGATTTGCCAGGTTATTACACTCGTCAGGATATGTTATTTGACAGGGCGCTCTCCCAGGCGGTGAGAGCCTTTCAACAACGCACAGGCCTCCATGCTGACGGTGTCGTTGGAAAAATGACGCTGCAAGAATTGAATGTGCCACCTGAAACGCGAGTCAGGCAGATTATTATCAATATGCAGCGCTGGGCCAGTCTCGCCCCTCGTTTGACAGAGCGATTTGTCATGGTCAATGTGCCTGACTATGAACTGTATGCGTTTGATCACAACGAAAAGATTCTGTCGATGAAAGCCATTGTCGGCAAACCGGAAGCGGAAACACCGGAATTGCAATCACGCATTTCACGCATTGTGTTTAATCCTTACTGGAATGTTCCGACTCGAATTGCTCAAAATGAAATTGTGAAAAAAGTCCGTGAAGATCCCGAATATCTTGCAACAAACCGTTTAAAAATTTTAAAAAATGAAGACAGTGAGACGGAAATCGATCCGGATGCAGTGAATTGGCAATCGGCTGAAACCGATGGATTTCCGTACCGTTTCAGGCAAGACCCGGGACTGGATAATTCGCTTGGCCTCGTGAAGTTTGAATTTCCCAATACAGCGGATGTGTATTTGCATGATACGCCGGTAAAAGAATTATTTAATCAGGATGATCGTGCATTAAGTCATGGTTGTGTGCGCCTTGAAGATCCACTCGCTCTCGTTGATTTTCTGATGGAAGGCAATCCTGACTGGAACGAAGAACGCTTGCAGGAAATGCTCACTTCCGAAAAACCTCGCTACGTCAAAACCGCTCGCGAAACGCCCATTATCATCACGTATATCACTGCGTGGGTGGATGATGCAGGCACGCTTAATTTTCGTGATGATATTTACGGGAAAGACAGTTAATGACCTTACAACACATTAAAGCCGCTTAATAATGCAGACTGTTCGAGATCCTTCTTCGTAATCAGTGAGATGAATTTCTGCTGATCCGCATTCCATTCATACACCATATTCCGGTCAAAATTAAAAAACCAGCCATGAATTTTTAAAGTGCCCTGCTCCACTTTTTCACGCACAATCGGGAATGTCATCAAATTGTCGATTTGATTCCGGACATTCATACGCGCAAATTCATTCGTGTGCTGTGAGGTATCCAGATTCAATTGGGATCGAATGAGCGCAATCCATTTTTCCAACCGGGGCGGCAGCAAACCATCGGGTTTAAACTGTTTGCACGCTTTCATCGCGCCACAATTGGCATGACCGCACACCACGATGTCTGTGATATCAAGCGATGTCAATGGAAATTCCAGTCCGGCAAATTCACTGTGACAAACTGTTTCTGCAGGGTTATAGCGAGGAATATAATTTCCTACATTTCGAATGATAAATAAATCACCCGGATTTGAGGATGTCATTTCAGTTGGCACGATGCGACTGTCAGAACAGGTAATAAACAGCGTGTGCGGATTTTGTTTCTTCAAAATGTAATCAAACAGTCGTTTATCATTTTCCTTTCTTTCTTCAAAAAATTGATGAAACCCGTGAATCAATTGCCCGTGAGATGAACGACCTGTCGAGGATTCCGACGTTCTTAATTCATGTTCCGAAATAAGATAATGATCATCAATAAACGTTTCATTGCCAGCCACTTTAAACAATGACTCAAAACGACGCGCAAGTCCTGTAATGTAGAATACACTATTTTTTTCGCGGCAAAAGCTTGCAAGATCAATGATGGCTGAAGCGCCCGATGTGTCCAGATTGTCAATACCCGTCAGATCGAGCAACACAATCTTCCCGGAAGCTGCCTGATCCAGTTCTTTTTCGAGACTGGATATTTTTCCCGTGGAAAGAAACGTCAATGCGCCTTTTAATGAAAGTCGAATGATGGCATCGTCTGACGATCTCGACACATGCAATCTCGCCTGTGCCGCCTTGAATAACATAATCAGGGCAGCCGCAAGAATACCCGCCTTGACGCCCGCCAATAAATCCACCGATACAATGGTAAAAAACGTCACCACATAGACCAGTGACTCCGCTCTGGACGTCACCCAGAGCGCATAAAATTCCCGGTAATTTAACATGGAGAAGGCAACGGAAAAGAGAACGCCCGTAAGAGCTGCAATGGGCACCATTGCAATATAAGGCGCAAAAGCAAACACAGCAAGCAACACACCGACAGAGTGAATAATACTCGATCGTCTTGTCCTCGCACCTGCCCTGACGTTAACCGCCGAACGTGCAATCACACCGGTCACAGGAATTCCGCCAAATAACGAAACCGAAATATTACCCAGCCCCTGACCAATGAGTTCCTGGTCTGAGTGATGTTTTTTTTCATTCGTCAATTTGTCAATGGCGCTTGAAGACAGCAATGTTTCAAGCGATGCCAATAAATAAATGGTGAAAGCACCCGTCATCCATTCATCCAGCGGAATGCGGGGCAAAGCGGGTAATCTGAGTGGCGGCAAGGAAGATGGAATAGCACCAATCATCGGTACTTTTAAATGAAAAAAATAGACCAGTGCCGTTGCAACTGCAACCGCAGGTAATATCGGCTGGATGCGCGGAAAAATTTTTGGAAGACCGCGAATGATGACGACTGTCAGCACAACCAGCATGAGACAAACACCATTAATTTCATTGAAGTACGTTTTGAGACTTAGAAACACATCAAGGATATGCGATTCTGCCGGTGGTTCGAGACCAAATGCTCTGGGTATTTGACCAATGATAATGATAGCGCCAATACCGGCAGTGAAACCTGCAATCACCGGCAGCGGAACATAACGGGCCAATTTTCCAAGGCCTGCCATGCCACTCACAAGCTGCATCATTCCGGCGACAAGACACATGAACACAAGTCCTTCCAGACCCAATCGCTGGACAGTATCGGCGAGTAAAACCGACATCGCAGCAGCCGGTCCACTGACCGCAAGCGGTGTCCCGCCAAAAAGTGCGCACACAATCCCGGCCACAATCGCTGTGACAAGACCGACAGCAGGCGGCACACCCGAGGCGAGAGCAATAGCCAGCGACAAGGGTATGGCAAGAAAGGCAACCGTGATGCCTGCAAAAATATCTTGCGTCAGGTATTTTGTTGAAAACAGTTTTTTCCATTCTGGAATGAGGCCAGGAATACCCAGCAGCAAAGTGGAATTTTTCAGGAATTTCATTTAAAACGTCCTTTATTTTTCTGTGACCATGCAAATAAAAACGGGAGAGATATATCATCCCTCCCGTTCTTCACAACCTCAACTTACTTCTTCTTTGTTTTTTTGCCGGATTTTTTCTTGGTAGCCATGATGTCTGTCTCCTTGAAAATAAAAAAAGTTAAAAAGTAAGTCCGATCTCTCGAACAATTTCAGTATATACCTTTCCAGGGCTTTGTGAATACATTATGGCCTGTCATATACCCAGGGGTTTCCCTTAATCAAACCATTTCATGTTGTTGAAAAGCGTACCAGGTGGTGCGGCTTTTTTCAGGCAAATCCTCGATAAACTGTTCAATCGTCATGATATTTTGTTCAAGATCCGGCAACATCTTCAATGCAAATTGTCGGAGCATTGCCCTGATTTGCGGTGCTTGCATCACGGTATCATGATTATATTTGTTCCGTTGCAATTTCAACAGGGTTTGAATGGAATCAGCTGAAAAATCACGAAAATCCTGCATAAAATGCGCGTAGTGCATACCCTCCAGTTGTTGAATATACTGATCGATGATTTGTTCCCTGTAAGCGGCATACGCCTTACGAATTTTTTTGACAGTCATTTGCCACTTTTTCAGATCACTTTCCTGTTGTATGGCATCGACTCGCTGGAATGCGAGCTGCATCTGGCTGGTTTTGGGTTCCTGATAGTCATGTTTCAGCGCACTTAAAAAATAGGCCGCGAGATTATGAACCTTTCCTTTCTGAAAATTGTGTGACTGTTCAATCACCCTGATTTTTTCCAAAATAAATTCGCGTCCATACTGTTCGCCAATCTGTCTTGCCTGATCTTTTTGCAAACCAAAATCACGCATCATGCGGGTCAGGATATCCTCATCCAGCAAGGCATCCGATTCTGTCTTCATACCCAGACGCACTTTTTTGGCACGGTCCTTCATACTGAAACGGACTTTCACGACCTGCTTCCCTTCACGCCACACCTCAGACACCACAATGAGATCAGAATAGGTGTTCACTTCCTCAATCGATTTATCGAGCACACGCCGCTTAAAATCACGAAAAACGGGATATTTGTCTGGCGGAACACCCATCAATTTTCGAAACATATCGATCCCGAACCATTTGGTAAAACCAAGGCCCCGATAGCGAATGCAATTTTCATACAAGGCCAGTCCATAACTGGACTTGAAACGCGACTGAATAAAAAGATTGATCTTGCCAAACATGGCAGGTGAATGAAGTAATTGTTTCATGCGCGGAGAATAGGCATACAAACAGTTGGATCCCTTGAGACTGACACTCGCTAAAATCGAACTCGCGGTCCAGTCTTCCATGCCTGTCACATCATTAATGACATTCCACTCAATCACGGTTGAAAGCAATCCCTTCAACGCATCCTTGATCACCGCGTGGTTATTGCCATGATAGGCAATCAGCTTGCACAATTCCCGGATCGTAATTTCATGCTCTTCTTTTTTTAGCAACTCCCGGTAAGCATGGTAAAGCAATGCGTTGCTAATTTTGCGCTGCAACAAACTCAACGTGTTTGAGCAATGAATGGTGGCAGCATGTTTTTTCAATTCATGCCCATCCCCTTTTTTTTCTTCCAATCCCACATCCGTCACACGGCATCCCATAAGCGTCACCTGTCCTTCCCATAAACGTCACATACTCTCCCAAAGACGTCACCGATTATCCCACAGCCGTCACATTTTTCAGACATAAATCCTTATGTTTCAATCAGTTAGCACTTCATAAACAAAAGATAAACATAATCAAACAAAAACACAACACCCAAAGTGCTGTTCTTATTTAAAATACTTATATATCATGGCATTAGATTGATCATATAGTAAGATATACGGTAATACAACGGAAGGAGCCATTCATCATGAAAGTGATTGCTTTTCTAAATAACAAGGGCGGTGTGGGAAAAACCACCTGTAGCCGAACCATGGCGGAATATCTCAGCAAGGTCAAAAAATTTCCGACACTCGGCATTGATTTTGATCCGCAATGTAATTTCTCTCACCAGTATCTCAATATGGAAATTGATCCGGCTTCGCCAGAAGGCCTCATGCCACCGATCCATCCGGATTATGATCAAAATGACCCGGAAGATGAAGATTGGGATGGCAGAAGCAGTATTGCAGAAATTTTTTATGGCCAGGGTGTGATGCCCTACCCGACTTACATTGAACATCTGGATCTGGCCCCCGGGCATGCAGAACGATTACTTGCTGCGGAATCAGTCAGAAGGTCCGAAGTAGTCGAAAAAGTACACAAACAACTTACCAATTTTTTATCTTCTCCGGATGTGCAATCCGCCTATAAGGCGGTTGTGATTGATACAGCGCCCTCAAAAGGTCCTCTGACCGTCAGTGTGATCAAGGCAGCGACGCATATTGTGATTCCATCGGTCATGGAAGAACAACCCGTACAGGGCATCTACGGCATGCTCCAGTTGTGGATGCAGGAATCCCTGGCCAGAGATAAACAACGACCGTTAAAACTGGTTGGCATTTTGCCGAATATGTTCAAACAAACGCGGTTGCATAAAGATATTTTACGAAGCTTGCAGGAAAACTCGGCCATTGGTAAATACATTATGCCTGTGAAATTGAGCCAACGGATTGTGTTTGCAGAAATTGATTCAGTGGATGCCAACCCTCACTCCATTTTTGATTTTCAGGATAATCATGTTGCGAGAGATGAGGCGATGGAAGTATGTGATTACATTTCAGAAAGGATATTTGCCCATGAGTAGGAAAAAACGATTTGGTGTGTCAGAAGCGTTAACACGCGGATTAAGTGAAACGATCCACGTGGTGGAAAACAATCTGGGCCTGTTTCGAAATGTGGTGTTGCCCTTGTCCCGCATTGAGCTCGATCCTGAGAATCCGCGGAAGTTGGCCATTTCACTGGCGGATGTTCACAATGGACTGCAAAAAAATGATGCGGACTATGAGCGTAAGCTTCAGGAGCTTGAAAAGTTGCGCGAGTTGGCCAACACGATTGAAGCCAGCGGTGTTATCAATCCCATTGTTGTTTACAAGATGGGCGAATTTTATCGCGTGGTGGCGGGTGAAAGACGCTCGCTCGCGTCGATACTGGCGGGCAAGCAGGAAATTGATGCACGTGTTTTTAATGAAAAACCCAAAGGATTTGAATTAAAACTCGTACAATGGATCGAAAATACGGCACGTGAAGACCTGACCCTCGATGAGCGTATTGGCAATATCCGCGATATTATGCGGGAATATCAGAAACAGCATGATGTATCGAATCTGTCAGCCACCTTATTGAAAAATATTACGGGCTTATCCTTACCCCAGGCCAGTTATTATATGGCCGTCCTGAACGGACCCAATGACCTTAAACACGCCATTGAACGCGGCAAGATCAGCAGTCTGGACAAGGCAGCCATTATTGCCGGTATTGATTCAGATGCCCTGCGTACCGAGGCATTGCTGGCCTGTATGGACGGTTGCAGCCTGAAAGAGTTGAGACAGCTGATTACCAAAGATAAACAGGCGCAGAAAAAGCAGGGTATGGTGCACACCTCGCCAAAACGAGGCCGGACGATCACCCGGGTTAATATGGGTTTTACCCTGAATACCAGCGTGGTTGAGATCATTGTGGCGTCAGTCCTGACACAGCCCGAATTCAAAAAATATTCGGATGTTTTTTCCAAGGTCAGCTGGGGGCATTACGATCAGGCAGCACGCGCCTTTCAGAAGCTGATTGAAATTCTGGAACATGAGACAGTGAGATAACCCCACAATGGATAAAACGGATAAAACAAAGATGACCTCAATTAAAGTACAAAAATTATTACATTACAAAATGCAGCAACGGATCATCAGTGACGGTTATGGGATGCGCGGAAAAAGCAAATGGATCATGGAAGCGATTGAAGACTTTTTGCAGCTGCCAGACTATCCGTCACTCACTGATATTGCTGTTGAAATGGAGCAATTAACGGAAATGGTCAGCATTCGATTGTCAGATGAATTAACGAACAAGCTGGATCAGGCTATTATCAGCGTGCGCCGACACTATCCTGCGATGGAAGGGGTCAAAAGCAATCTGATTCGGGCCAGTATCATGCAGCGGCTGATCAGAGCGACAACTTCGGTGACCGAATATTGAGTTAACTCGTTGAAAATTAAAGAAATTAATTAAATTTAAATCCCCGGCGCCATTCTGATCACCTGTCATGCCAGCATGTTTTTAGCTGGCATCCAGCGCCTTTAAAGACACTGGATGCCAGCTAAAAACGTG
>DATIJJ010000046.1:0-15786 GCA_035478795.1 Gammaproteobacteria bacterium
ATACTTGTTAATTTCATTGATATCTTGCAGAACCTGTGACGCTCCCTGACGGTCGCGGCTCGGTTACGTTTTTAAAAACAGATCGGACAAGCGTTGCCTACTCATCCCAACTCAACGCACCACCGGTCTGATACTCTGTCACACGCGTTTCAAAGAAATTCTTTTCCTTGTTCAAATCCATAATCTCACTCATCCACGGAAATGGATTGGTCGCACCCGGAAATTCCGGTGCCAACCCGATCTGCGCACACCGTCGATTCGCGATAAAGTGCAGGTATTCCTTAAACATTTCTGCATTCATGCTCAAAATACCGCGCGGCATGGTATCGACCGCATAAGTGTATTCAAGCTCAACCCCTTCATGAATCATGCCAATCACTTCGCGCTTGAACGATTCCGTCCACAAATGCGGATTTTCAATTTTAATCTGGTTAATCACATCAATACCAAAATTCAAATGCATCGATTCATCACGCAAAATATATTGAAATTGTTCTGCTGTGCCCGTCATTTTATTGCGTCGTCCCATCGACAAAATTTGCGTGAATCCAACATAGAAAAAGATACCTTCAAAAATCACATAAAATGCAATGAGATCACGCAACAATCGCTGATCATTTTCCGGTGTGCCAGTGTGAAAATGCGGGTCCCCCAAACTTTGTGTGTAGGGCAGAGACCAGGCCGCCTTTCTCGCAACCGCAGGCAATTCGCGATACATGTTAAACACTTCCGCTTCATCCATCCCAAGACTTTCAATGACGTGTTGATAGGCATGTGTGTGCAACGCTTCTTCGAACGCCTGACGCAATAAATACTGACGACACTCGGGATTCGTAATATGCCGATAAACTGCCAGCACCAGATTATTCGCAACGAGTGAATCCGCTGTTGAAAAAAAGCCGAGATTGCGCATCACTATCATGCGTTCATCATCCGTTAACCCATTCGGATCTTTCCAGAGTGCAATGTCGGCTGACATATTAATTTCATTCGGCATCCAGTGGTTCGCGCACGCATCCAGATATTTTTGCCACGCCCATTTATATTTAAACGGCACCAGCTGATTCAAATCCGCGCGACAATTGATGATGCGCTTGTCGTCGACCTGAATGCGCGCTGCACCCATTTGAAGTGTCTCAAGACCGGTTGCGCCACCCATGTTGATTGCTGACATACGATTTCCTTTTTATCATTCAGTTATTGACACGCTTCGCACGTCGGATCGGTAATCAGACACGCTTTCGGCGCGCCATCATCCGCTTGTACGGCATTCAGTGTGTGGTTTGTGATCGTGGATTTTTCCGCATTGGTCGCACCCATGCTGCGCAGATAATACGTTGTCTTTAAACCACGGTCCCATGCAAGACGGTAGAGCGCATCCAGTTTTTTGCCGGACGGTTCCGCCATGTAAAGATTCAGTGATTGCGCCTGATCAATCCACTTTTGACGACGCGCCGCTGCTTCAACCAGCCACGATGGATCAATTTCAAAAGCCGTTGCATAACGCTGTTTTAATTCCGTGGGTATGCGCGTAATTTTCATGACGCTGCCGTTATAATATTTTAAATCATTCACCATGACGTCATCCCACAGATTTAATTTTTTCAAATCAGCGACAAGGTAAGGATTAATCACCGTAAATTCACCCGACAAATTCGATTTTACAAATAAATTCTGGTAAGTCGGTTCAATCGATTGCGACACACCGGTGATGTTGGCAATCGTTGCGGTCGGTGCAATGGCTAACACATTGGAATTGCGCATGCCGGATTTCACCACGCGTTTGCGTAACGTATCCCAATCCATCGTGTGACTGCGATCCAGCGTCAAATATTTTCCGCGCGTTTTGGCCAGCAATTCGATCGAGTCAATCGGGAGAATCCCCTTGCTCCAGAGTGAACCTTCAAATGTCGAATAGGCACCGCGTTCTTCAGCGAGCAAACTCGATGCTTCAATCGCATAATAACTGATTTGCTCCATCGTCTGATCAGCAAATTCAACGGCTTCTTTTGATGTGTAGGAAATACCGGCTTTGTATAACGCATCCTGAAACGCCATTAAACCGAGACCAATCGGACGGTGTTTCAGGTTGGAATTGCGCGCCTGCGGGACAGAGTAATAATTCACGTCAATCACGTTATCCAGCATGCGAATGGCTGTCTGAATCGTGCTGCGTAATTTTTTCTGATCCAGTCCCTTTTCAGCCATATGATTGGTTAAATTAATACTGCCAAGATTACACACCGCAATTTCATCGGGCGACGTATTCAATGTAATTTCAGTACAGAGATTGGAACTGTGAATCACACCCACATGTTGTTGCGGTGAACGTAAATTGCAAACATCCTTGAACGTTATCCAGGGATGTCCCGTTTCAAACAGCATGCCAAGCATTTTACGCCAGAGTGAAATAGCGGGCATTTTTTTGAAGTTGTGCAATTCGCCGCGCGCTGCCCTGATTTCATAATGCGTGTAGGCTTTTTCGAATGCTTCACCATACAAATCATGCAGATCAGGTACTTCATCGGGTGAAAAGAGTGTCCACTCGCCTTCTTCAATGACGCGTTTCATGAATAAATCCGGAATCCAGTTGGCTGTATTCATATCATGCGTGCGACGACGTTCATCGCCTGTGTTTTTACGCAATTCCAGAAACTCTTCAATGTCTTTATGCCAGGTTTCAAGATAGCCGCAAACCGCACCTTTACGTTTTCCACCCTGGTTCACTGCAACCGCTGTTGCATTCGCAACACTTAAAAACGGCACGACACCGAGTGATTTGCCATTCGTCCCCTTGATGCGCGCACCCATGGCACGGACATTGGTCCAGTCATTGCCAAGACCTCCGGCATATTTGGAGAGCAATGCGTTATCTTTTAATGCCGCAAAAATACCATCCAGATCATCGGGAACAGTCGTTAAATAACAACTGGATAATTGTGGACGCAGTGTGCCGGAATTAAAAAGTGTCGGCGTTGAACTCATGAAATCAAATGTCGATAACAGGTTATAAAATTCAATCGCGCGTGCTTCACGATTTTTTTCGTTGAGTGCAAGACCCATCGCAACACGCATGAAGAACATTTGTGGTAATTCGAAACGGATTCCGTGACTATGAATAAAATAACGATCGTACAGTGTTTGCAAACCCAGATAATTAAATTGCAAATCACGTTCCGGCTGGATGGCACTGCTGAGTTTTTTGAGGTCATATTCTTGCAGCACGGGATCGAGTAGTTCCAGTTCCACGCCGCGTTTTAAATAGGCTTGCATGTAAACGTGATACAGCGGCTTCATTTCGTCAAAGGTGGCACGTTCCCGAACCTTCAGAAAGGAAAGCGCTTCGCCGCGCAAATCATCCAGTAACAGGCGCGCTGCGACAAAACTGTAGTTGGGTTCCTTTTCGATCATGACGCGTGCTGACATGATGAGTGCCTTGCTGACATCCCGGTGAGGCACCTTGTCAAATAAATTGCGGCGGGTTTCCTGAATAATATGTTGCGCGGACACATCTGACAGCTGCGCGCAGGCACTGTTTGCAAGCGTAATCAGACGATCGAAATCGAGCGGTACGATGCTGCCATCATCGAGTGTCATGGTGAGGGCGGGCGGTACGGTCGCGTCTTTCGCCTGTTGTTCCTCGCGGGCTTTTCGTCGTTCCTCACGATAAAGTACATAGGCGCGTGCAACCTTGTGTTCACCGGCACGCATTAAAATCAGTTCGACCTGATCCTGAATATCCTCGATATGCAATGCCCCGCCATGTGGAATGCGGCCACCAAAGGTATCCGTCATTTTTTTGACCAGATTGGCAACGGTTTCATGGATGCGGTTTGAGCCGGCGGCATGGTCACCTTCAACCGCTAAAAAAGCGCGGGTCATGGCGGTATTGATTTTGGTCGCATCAAATGCGGCGAGCGTGCCATCCCGTCGGATGACTTTTAAACGGCCAGGGGCAGTGGCCGCCATATCCGGATTGGAAATTTTCGTGGCAGCTGTGTTCTGATGCATCAGGGTTTCTGTTTCCATAAGCTCCTCCAGAGCGTCGTCAGGGTGGTATTCTTTACATCGTCGCGTTTTGCACAAGGTACTGTATCGTGTAGAATGGTTCTTATTAAAACACAATATGTAGGGTGTATCGCGGTACTGGTATACAAGATAGTGTATATTTTCGGCCGTTGCAAGAGAACAAGATGTGGGTGAGTTGTGGATAAGTTGTGGGTAGTCGAATATTCGTTTTTTTATATAACAGGATAGATTCAGCTGCGATATTTTTAACGCCTGCGCATGTAAAGCGGTTCGGATTATTGTAGAATGAACCACCTGAATAGTGGATGTGGATGTATGGAACTGGAACGTAACTTTTTTAATAAACACCGACCGCGCGGTATCTATCTTTTGCCTAATCTTTTTACAACGGCGGCGTTGTTTTCTGGTTTTTATGCCATTGTGGCCGCGGTGAAAGGGCAGATCGATCAGGCGGCGATGGCTATTTTTATTGCGATGGTTCTGGATGGACTGGATGGTCGCGTGGCGCGGATGACCAATACGCAAACGGCATTCGGGGCCGAGTATGACAGTTTGTCCGATATGGTCGGGTTTGCCATTGCACCGGCATTACTGGTTTATATCTGGTCATTGCATACGCTGGGGAAAATCGGCTGGCTGGTGGCTTTTGTCTATGCGGCAGCGACTGCGTTGCGTCTCGCCCGGTTTAATACCCAGGCGCATGATACCGACAAGCGGTATTTTCAAGGGTTGCCCTGTCCGTCGGCGGCAGCGGTCGTTGCCGGCATGGTCTGGTGTGCCGACCATTATGCTGTTTCAAGCGTATTTATTGCGATCCCGGCAGCGATTGTGACACTCTCGGTCGCAGCGCTCATGGTCAGCCGCGTGCGTTATTACAGTTTCAAACAAATCGATTTTAAGGGGCGCGTGCCCTTTGTGATGGTCGTGGCGCTGGTTGTTATCATTGCCGGTATTGCGATTAATCCGCCACTTATTTTATTTGCCCTTTTTCTGGGTTTTGCGGCATCCGGGCCCATCATGACGCTTTGGCAATTACGCAAGATGCGTCGCTTCAGGCTTGAAAAGTAAAACAGGAGCGTTCCTATTACGTTAAAAAATTCACACATCGGAGCAGTCGCCTTTCTCGGGTTTTCATCCGGGCTGCCGCTCGCGCTCACCACGTCGACCTTGCAAGCCTGGTTTACGCAAGCGGGTGTGAGTCTCATCCTGATCGGGGCGTTATCCCTGATCGGTGTGCCTTATGCCTTAAAATTTCTCTGGTCGCCCCTGATGGATAAAGTCATTCCGCCTTTTTGGGGAAGAAGACGCGGCTGGATCGGTATTTCACAGATCGGTCTGGTACTCGGTCTTCTGGTTCTGGCTCATCTCAATCCGTCACTTCAGGCGGGTCTCATGGGAAAACTGGCTCTTCTCATCGCTTTTCTGTCTGCCTCGCAGGACATTGCGATCGATGCCTATCGAACGGATATTCTTGCACCCGCCGAGCGCAATTATGGTCTCGCTTTTTTTATTTTTACGGCACGTGTTTCGATTATTGTGTCAGGCGGGCTTGCGCTGGTGCTCGCTGATCATATCGGCTGGAAAGCGACTTACCAGCTGATGGCTATTTTTATGATGCTATCGGTTGTGGTGACTTTTTTTGCGCCGGATATTCCGGATCACATCAAACCACCCGCGAGTTTTAAGGCGGCTCTAATGGAACCTTTCAAGGATTTGTTCAGCCGCGAGGCTATTTTTTTGATTGTGCCCTTCCTTATTTTATATAAATTTGGCGATGCGCTGGCGCTGCAACTCATGAGTACGTTTTTGTTACGCGGTCTTCAATTCAGTTTGACGGATGTCGGTATTGCCTATAAAACCGTCGGGTTTGCGGCGAGCGTCATGGGTGCTTTTGCAGGCGGTGCTCTTCTCTCCCGCCTCGGTCTTTTTCGTGCATTATTATTGTTTGGACTTGCCCAGGCCTTTTCCAATTTGTTATTCATGCTGCTTGCGATCACGGGTAAAAATTACGGGATGATGATTTCCTCGATGTTTCTTGAAAATTTTTTCACCGGGATGAGCACGACAGCCCTTCTGGTTTTTGTGACGGCATTATGTAACCAAAAATACAGTGCAACGCAATTTGCCTGTCTTTCGGCACTTTTTTCCATCGGCCGGATTTTTTTGGGGCCGCTCGCTGCCATCATGGTGCAGGAGCTCGGCTGGGCCAATTTTTATGGTTGTACTTTTTTGATTTGTTTTCCCGCACTTATTTTATTGGCATTCATGCGTACCAGGATAACATTCCATGTTGAAGCGACTGCGAGATCCTAAATTATTGTTGTGTCTATTGTTGCTGATTTTCTTCGGACTCAATCCGATCGCTCATGCGGAAAGCGTTTTGCCTGAAAGCAGTCTGTACCCGGACAAGACAAAACTGGTCATGCAGCAAACCGATCTTTTGAAAACAAGACTCGTCGATGCCGAGGCAGAATTTCATGATTTGCTGAAACAGCAAAATACGACGACATTAAACGCCGATCATGTCAGCAAACAAAAGCTCGATGAAGCGGGTCTCAATGTAGCGATGGCGAGGTCCAATCTGGATAGCATCGGCATCGAGTTGACCGAATCCCAGCAAGCCGTCATCCGTCTTGAAAAAGATACGCAGGAAATTGAAAATCAGCTCAATGTGTTTAATGTATTTGGCGTGAAAGTGGCGCACAGCGGATCGTCCGAGCCTGCTTATTTGAGACAGGAGCTCGATCGCCAGCGCGAATTGCTTCGGCTTGAAAAAGAGCGTGTTGTCTCTCTCCTGAAATTGCAGAGTTATGCTGACAGCGTGTTGCAACTCTACAAGGCGAAATACGCGCGCATTGACTCCATGCTGAAATCGCAGACGGTTTTATTGTTGAAAGAACAGCAAGCCCGGACAGAATTGAGCTTTGAACAACAACAAGGTGCATGGCTTCGCCAGTTGAACGACCTGAAGACGCAATTGACGCAGGCGGAAAAAAATAAAAAATTGTCAAAATCCACCCTGCTACAATTGCAGGATGACATATTTTATGTCAACGAAAATGTGAATCTGACCTATCTGCAAATGTTGATGGCGCGTTATCAGGATCAAATCCAACAATTAAAAATTTCCATTGCGCACGGGGGTTCTATTACCTTTTTCAACAAGGCAACCGATCAGGCGCAATTACTGGGAAAACAGCTTACCCGGTTGAATGTGTTGCTGACCGGACGCGTTGTATTATTACAAAAGCGCCAGCATTATTTTCTGGATGCGGGCAGTGAAGCCAAATCGCGCGAGCAATTTGCCCGTCTGGATGAACAATACAAGGCTGCACTGACACAAGTGGGCGACTTGACCCAAAGCCTGACAGCGCTTCGTACCAACCTGGATCAGGCCTTGCAGCAGGAACTGTCTTCGCGTCAGGGATTGCCCGGTTTTGCCATCGAAGCCTGGATTGATGTGGGTGGCGAGTTACTGATTTTGCCCAACCTTGCCTTTCAGGTATTTAAAAGTATGGGTTATGGCGTCGTGAAGGGTATCCTTTCGATGGATGTGTGGGGCTGGTTATTACTGCTGATCCTGCAGACGCTTTGGATCGCCATTTTTATTTTTCTGAATACGTTTTTAAAGCGCATTGTGGTCGGTATTCCGGACCATGAATTCGGGCATATTAATCCAAAATGGCTGTTCATCAAATTAGTGCATCGTAATCTGATTGATATTGCTGTGATTGGTAACTTTTGCTGGTTGCTGTCATTTCTTGGCATGCCGGCACAGAATTTTATGATATGGATCAATCTGGCGCTGGTCTGGCTTTTTTTCAAGGCGCTCATCATGATTGCCAGAGTGTGTCTTGTGGAAACGGTGCATGATCGCGCAGGGCATGATGTTCGTCTTTATCACAAACTGAAATGGATTTTTTTGACGGGCGGTATTGTGACGGCGCTCACTGTCTTTATGCATCAGTTGCCTGTCATTTATGAAGTGAAAGATTTGTTTGATCGCGTGCTGTTGTTATTTTTACTGATTGCCTCGATTTTTTTGTTAAGGCAGTGGCAACTGGTGCCGAGTCTTATTTTGCCGCACATTGATGATCGACGAACCTATCTGAAACGGGTTATTGTGCTTCTCGGGCTGCTGATTCCGCTGATTTTGCTGGCCAATTCCGTGATGGGGCTTTTTGGTTATGTGAATCTCATTCTGACGGTTTCCTGGTATGAAAGTATTTTTATCCTCGTGCTGGTGGGTTATCTGCTGACGCGCGGATTGTTAAACGAGGCGATGGAGCGAGTTTCGAAATTATTAATTCGTCATGTGACGAATGGCTGGTTGTGGACAGAAGCCTTTTTAAAACCGATTGACCGGGTGTTGCATATCTTTTTATTTCTGTTTGCGTGGGCCGTGCTGTTTTTATTTTATGGATGGGATCAGCAATCACCTGTTGTTGAGCGATTGAATACCCTGTTGCATTATCGTCTGGTGGATATGTTGAATACGACGATCACACCGCTCAGTGTGATTGAGCTTGCTATTGTGATCTATCTGCTTTATTGGGCTGCGCGCTGGACACGTGAATTTGTGTATCGCATGTTGTTGTCACGCACAAAGGACCTTGGGCTTCGAAACAGTCTCGCGATTCTCAGTCAATACGCCATGATTGTGGTGGGTGTATTTATCGGGTTGCGTTTACTGGGCATTGATTTTCGGGCATTGACAGTCGTTGCAACGGCATTTGCCTTTGGTGTGGGTCTTGGCTTGCGTGATCTCTTTAATAATTTTGCGTCCGGATTTTTACTGTTGCTTGAGCGTCCTCTGCGTGTGGGCGATATCATCAGCATCAATGGTTGTGAAGGAGATGTAACACACATTGGCGGTCGTGCAGTCACGATACGCACGTGGGATCACATGGAAGTCATTATTCCCAATGCAGAAATTTTCAGTAAATCATTTACCAACTGGACGTCGAAAGACAATATCATCCGCACGGTACTCGTGATCAAAATGGATCGGCAGGATAATCCCCATACGGTTCGAAAAATTATTCATGAGGTGCTTGAGCGGCATAAGGATGTGTTGTCAGATCCGGTGCCGGAAGTATTCATGAAAGAATTGATTGATGAATTGATGGAATTTGAAGTGCGCTATTACACCAATTTGCGACAGATCAAATCCCGTGCCTCTTTACGCTCGGAAGTGTTGCTGGATATCTGGGATGCCTTTGAAAAACATGGGATTAAACCGCCTTATCCGCATCATGAAGTGGTTTTGAAGGGTGGCAGGTTGCCTTCAGGGAAGTCAGAATGACGAAATTGTAATGCCAAATAAGGCCTCTTCGGGTTATAATGCTCAAAATTTAACCCATAAAACGAGGCTGTTAAAACCGTGGATTCGCGAAAAAGTTCAGACATTGCAACCCAAATCATCAATCGAAAGGATCCCAAAACAGGCGAGTCCCTGTTGTTTGTTGCAGCCAAAGCCGGTGATATCGAGCACGTCAAACTGCTATTGCAATACCCAGGTATGGATATGGATGCCACGCGCACACCAGGTGATGGCAAAACCGCATCGGAGATCGCAGAAGAAAACGGACACAAAAGTATAGCTTGCCTTATCCGGCTGCAACAACTTGAAAGACGGCATCCTGAAATGCATCTTCAGCTCATGAATGATCCCTGCATACAAAAAATGTTGAATTCAGCCGACCAGCATGCGGAAGTGAAAACAGACGAGGAAGCACCTTTTCCGTTCTGGCAATACGCTAACGCATTAAGACACATACCGGATGAAAAACTGCTGATTAAATTTCTGAAGGAAACGGCAGATCGTCTGTCACAAAACATGCCACTCACCGCTTCTGTCAAAAAACAGGTTGAAGCCAGAAAAACCTGGACGGATATCGTATCTGCCTTCTATCAAAAATATCATCCTGCTGATCCAAAAATGGAACAGAAAGATGACAATTTTAATCTCGAAAAAATAAAAGCGGGTGTGATCGCGCGTTTGGCAAAACTGGGATACACTGAAAAAACAGAAACAATCTATCATCAATGCCTGTATTTTCTGCGATACCATTCTGTCATCGTGATTTCAATCAATACGAGTTTTTTAAAAAAAGAGAGCTTGTCGATTTATCAGTTACTCACTCTTTTTCAAACAGGAAAGAATGCCGAGCAAGGTGCTTCCAAACCCTATCGAAACAGCCGGGAAGAAACTGAAAAACAGCTGTTTCAGGATCTCTTGCCGGACTTTGAGGGAAGACCCCGATACGGTTCATTGAGGCTATTGGATAGAAATAATGTCGTCGAGGGAAACACCGGTTATGGCAAGTCACTTGTCGTGTTGCATGGTCGCATCAAGTTTAATGCTTTATTCAGTCCGCGTGACACACATAATGCCCGAGCTGTTGATAAAAAGATTGTCAGGCTATGTACTTACCATAATCTCGAAGTGCTTCTGTCTCAATCCACTGATGAGCGCCTGAAAGCAATTGCGCATCGTGTCACGACCGGTATCCTGCCTCAAAACTACAAACAGTATGAAAGCTATCAAGTACGACCGGAGGAATATATCGAGGTATTATTGCCGGCTGTGAATCTGCTGGATCCCAATATGGTGCAACACATTCATATTGAACCCGCGGATTATACCTTGACCGGAGAAGATTGGGCTGCCTTCGCCAAAATCGGTATCACTGTTACCAATAGCAAGGAAAACCCCTATAAAACACATTGCGCTCTATTCATGCAAGCGGTTGAAACCAACGATCTGGACACTGCTGAAAAGTTATTGAAGGATTATCCTTCACTGGGACGTACCACCAATCGTTTGGGTCATCATCCCGTTCATATTGCAGCGGCAAAAGGTGATCTTGATCTCGTCGAATTGCTTGTTGAAAATGGCGCTGATATCAATGCCGTGACACCTGAATACAAGACACCTTTGCATTATGCGATTGAGAATCGACATAAAAATGTTGTCGAAAAAATATTAAATATGCCGCGTGTCAAAAGCATTACTCAACTGGACGGAAATGGCACGCTTTTGACAACTGCTGTTGAAAAAAGTGATGTTGCAATAACGGCTGTCATTCTTCATAAATATAAAAATGACCTTTCTCTTTCCAGAAAGAAAATTGAAATGGTGAATTATAAAAATGAAAATGGCGAATCTGCGTTATTTATCGCAGCCAGTCTTGGTGATGTTGAAAAAATAAAATGCCTTTTGAATTTTCCAGGTATTGATCTTGAAGCGAAACGATTACCAGGGGACGGAAAAACTGCCTTGCAAATTGCAGGAGAAAAAAATCATCTTGCTGTAGCCGCGCTCATCAGAGAAGCGCAGGCGAGATGGATGATAAAATTTACCGACTATATTTTGGGTAAGAAAAATTTTGATGACATCCTGCCTGCAGAAAAAGCTAATCTGGATCGATTTATTCGAATGGCTTCTGAAAATTATTTTTATGAGGATTTTGAACTGATTGTTAAAAATCTTGAAGCGCGTGGTCTCGCAAAACGAAATATCGCAGATGTGTTGAAAAATGTCTGGCCGGTTAACATAAAAAATCTGATGCTGGTATTGGCACCTGCCGAATTGGCTGTTTGTTGCGGGAAAGATCGGAATTTGTTTCTTGATTTCATTGTCGCTGCCAGAGAAGCCAGGCTCAAAACAAGTGATTTTCAGGCATTTATCAGCGAAGCATTACCCTATATTTCCCGCCTGCTTCAGACGCTGAAAGAGGCAGAGATTTGCGCTTTCCTGAGTAAGCTACGGGATGCCCTGCTTAAAAAAATGAGTTCATCCCATGAAGAAATGAAAAGCGAACAATCATCTTGTCCGTTGGATGTGCTGCTTCTTTTGAAAGATGCGCCTTTTCTCGATCGATGTTTGCTATTTATTGCGACATTGTCCACAGACGAAATCAATTTTTTATTCGATGTGAAAAATGCAGATCACGTGAATCAGGTTGTCAAACTGGGTTATCAGGTGGTATCCATTGATCAAAAACGCGCATTATTAAAATTCTGTCTGGGTCAGGGATCTGTATTTTCAACCAAAATCAAGGTGGAAGATCAGATCAAATTCATTTCGCATGTGTTCACTCAAATTGAAATTAAAAATAATATTCCTGCAAATCAGTGTCTGCAACAGTTGAAAGAGTATATGAAAACAGCCACTGGACCCAAGCGCATTTGGCAGGTGGCGAGCGCTATGTATGAGCTGACAAATGATCCCATTGATGATGATCAGATAAGGGCTATCTCGGCTGCTATCAAGGGAAATACATTTCTTGGGAACAGTACGCCTGCAGGCTATCTCGATGAGTATCTGGGAAGAAAACGCGTTTTAGCGCCTGCATTACTCAAACAGAAGGGCACGCCCTAAACAAAAACCTTCGATTGCCAGATGACAACCTTGCCAATGACGGCTTTTCCGGTGCGTTTGATATCAATGACGGCATCGCCCCCCATGGAGGCTGCCATGGTGCGCATGGCATCATGGATCACTGCATCCTGACGCTTGATGCCACTCGCATTGTAGTTGGAGACTTTGGCTTCACCGAGCACGGTATAGGGTGTGGCCAGTTTTTTCCCAACCGGGTAGACGGAAACAGCAATGGGATCTTTCTTCGGGGTGGTGACTTTCGGGGTTCCGGTTGTGGTTTGGGGGAGGGTGTTGTGCGTGGTTTTTACAGAAGCACAACCGAGTAGCGCGTAACAAATACAAGAGACCAGCAGCCAGTTTGATCGTTTCATCCCTGTCTTCCTCACTGTAATCCTCCTGAAACACTTCCAGGTCATTGTAAGGCAACAGGGTGTTATTTTCCAGTCCAACATGGTATGGTAGCCGCGGAAAATCAAATGGAAATCGACAAAAAGGAATGGGAGGCTTTATGCAACAAACAACAACTATAAAAACACAACAAAATTTCTTTGTTGCAGCAGCCCCGCTGTTTTTGGTGCTCTTTATAGACAGCATGGGCCTTGGGCTGGTTTTCCCTATTTTGAATGCCCTGGTATTTGAACCCACAGCGCATTTTATTCATGCGGATTTAACGAAAAGTGTCCGGGATATTCTCTTTGGCGTGACCATCAGTATTTTTATGTTTTGCTGGTTTTTTGGCGCGGCTTTTTTAGGGGATTTATCCGATCAGATCGGACGAAAAAAATCCCTGATGATTTGTTTGCTGGGGGCTGTGGTCGGGTATGTGTTATCTGCTGTGGCAGTCATCTTCAGCAGTTATGGTTTATTATTGCTGGGGCGTATTGTTGCCGGGTTCACCGCAGGCAGTCAATCCATTGCCCAGGCGGCCATTGTGGATATCAGTGAGCCTGCACATAAGGCGCGAAATCTCGGATTGATTCTGTTTTTTACATCCCTCGGTTTTGCATTGGGACCCATGATTGGTGGTGTTTTGTCGGATGCAAATCTCGTTCACTGGTTTAACTATGCCATGCCATTTTATTTTGCGGCAACGGTTTCATTGATCAACAGCATTTTATTATGGAAATTATTTCATGAGACTTTTTTCCATGAACATAAAATTCGTTTCAAGCTGTATCATGCCATTGAAATTTTTGTGGCTGCCTTCAAGGATGAAAAAATACGCGAATTGTCCATCATCATGCTGGTGATGATTTTTGGCTGGAGTGGATTTTATTCCTTTATTTCGATGTATTTATTTCATACCTATCACTTCACTGCGCTTCAAACGGGTTTTTATATGGGGCTCATGGGTGCGGGATTCGGGATTGGAACCGGGTTTCTGGTGGATTGGGTGACGAAGCGGTTTTCACTGAAACAATGCATGATGATGGGCTGCCTGCTTGCGGCACTCGGCACGGTGTTGACGATCACAGCCCCCGCACAAATTTATGTGTGGTTTGATGTACTGATTGTATCGATTGCGATCGCTCTGGCCTATTCTGCGATATTGACGATCTTTTCGAATCAGGTGGATGCGGATTCGCAAGGCTGGATCATGGGGATTACCGGATCGATCATGGCCTTTGCTTTCGGATTGAATGGCTTGCTGGTAGGGTTGCTGGCAAGTGTTGGCCCCAAAATGCCCATGATCGTGACAGCGGCCTGTCTGACGCTCGCTGCGGTTTTAATGAAATTTCTGTTCAGGGAAAATGGACGTGCCCCAACAGGCAAACAACTTCACAGTGTGCTTTAGGCGTGATTATGACGACAAATTTTCTGGAGTTGGCACGACAGGATTTACTGGATCCGGCGGGATTGACTGACAATCAGTTGCAGCATGTATTAAGCAGTGTTCTGGGTCATTCCATCGATAATGCCGATTTATATTTTCAGTCAACCTGTTCTGAAACCTGGGTGCTGGAAGACGGCATCATCAAGGGTGGCAGTTACAATATTGATCGTGGCGTGGGTGTGCGTGCCATGAATGGCGAAAAAACCGGTTTTGCCTATTCTGATGATATTCTCATGCCAGCGCTGGATCAGGCGGCAGCCGCTGCGCGCAGTATCGGTCAGAGAGGTGGGAACCAGTCCATTCAAACCTGGAAAAAAACCGCAGGGCATGAATTGTATTTACCGAACAATCCGCTTAATTCTCTGAATGAGACCGATAAAATTGGCCTGTTACAGCGGGTCGATGCGTATGCGAGAAAATTGGATCCGCGTGTGATTCAGGTGAATGTGAGTTTGGCTGCCGAATATGAAACGGTGCTTGTCATGGCGAGTGATGGCCACATGGCAGCGGATGTGCGACCGCTTGTGCGACTCAATGTGAGTGTCGTGGTCGAACAACAGGGCCGTCGCGAGCAGGGTTATGCAGGTGGTGGCGGACGTTACGATTATCGTTATTTTATTGAAAATGATCTGGCTTCTGCCTATGCGAAAGAAGCAGTGAGACAGGCGCTGGTTAATCTGGATGCAGTGGATGCACCGGCGGGGACGATGCCTGTCGTGTTAGGTCCAGGCTGGCCGGGTGTTTTGTTGCATGAAGCGGTGGGGCATGGGCTGGAAGGGGATTTCAATCGCAAGGGCACTTCTGTTTTTAGCGGTAAAATCGGGCAGCAGGTTGCATCAACATTATGCACGATTGTGGATGATGGCACGCTTCCCAATCGTCGCGGTTCACTGAATGTAGATGATGAAGGGGTCCCGACGCAATGTACTGTCCTGATCGAAAAAGGTATCTTGCGAAATTATATTCAGGATAAACGCAATGCGCGGTTGATGGGTATGCAATCCACAGGCAATGGTCGGCGGGAATCCTATGCACATACACCGATGCCGCGGATGACCAATACGTACATGTTGCCTGGTGAGTCGACCCCGGAAGACATTATTGCGTCTGTCAAAAAAGGCATTTATGCGGTGAATTTTGGTGGCGGACAAGTCGATATTACTTCCGGAAAATTTGTTTTTTCGGCGAGTGAAGCCTATCTCATTGAGAATGGAAAAGTCACGAAACCGGTCAAGGGTGCGACCCTCATAGGCAATGGCCCGGAAGTGTTGATGAAAATTTCCATGGTCGGGAATGATTTAAAACTCGATGGCGGGATTGGTGTGTGTGGGAAAGACGGTCAAAGTGTGCCGGTCGGAGTCGGACAGCCGACGTTGCGGGTGGATGCGTTGACGGTGGGTGGGACGAGTCATTGAGTTGAATGTTGTGCAAAAATCCATTTGTCCATATCCGCTTATCCGAGCCGCGACCGTCAGGGAGCGTCACAGCACTATCATGTTAATTTCAACAGGGCCAGTGACGCGCTCCCTGACGGTCG
>DATIJJ010000047.1:0-7955 GCA_035478795.1 Gammaproteobacteria bacterium
ATAAAACGCGCACCATCCGCCCCATCAATCACGCGATGATCATAAGAAAGCGACAGCGGCAGCATGAGTTTTGGCACAAAGGTTTCATTCTGATAAACCGGTTTATACGCCGATTTGGAGACACCTAAAATCGCCACTTCCGGCAAATTGACAATTGGCGTGAATGCCGTTCCGCCAATACCACCGAGACTGGAAATGGAAAAGGACCCGCCTTGCATGTCTTGCGCGGTCAATTGTTTTTTGCGCGCTTTTTCACTGATCTCATGCAATTCCCGCGCAAGTTCCATCATGCCTTTTTGATCCACATCCCGAATCACCGGTACAACAAGGCCATCTGGCGTATCAACTGCAACGCCAATATGATAATAATTTTTCAAAATTAAATTTTCACCACTCGCATCGAGTGATGAATTAAATTGTGGAAAGGCTTTGAGAGAAGCCACAACGGCTTTCAAAATAAAAACCAGCGGCGTTAATTTAATGCCCTGTTTTTCCATGTCCGCTTTTTGTGACTGACGAAATTTTTCAAGCCCTGTGATATCCGCTTCACCAAATTGCGTGACATGTGGCACCAGCAACCAGTTGCGATGTAAATTTTTTCCCGCCATTTTTTTAATGCGTGAAAGCGGCTGCGTTTCAATGACACCAAATTTGGCAAAATCAACAATAGGCGCTGCAGGCAGCCCGGCACCCCCCGTTGCTCCAGCAGATTGTGCCAGTCGTGATTTCACATAATTTTGTACGTCTTCTTTTACAATACGTTGTTTAGGGCCCGAGGCCGCAACAAAACCAAGATCCACACCGAACTCGCGCGCCAGTTTTCGCACCGCAGGACCTGCGTGTACATCCGCATTATAAGCGCCTGTCGTGTTTTGGACGGGTGTTTTATTTTCAGTTGCAGGTTTGGCGGGTGCGGGTTTTTCTGCCGGTTTTTCCGTGGATTTTTCTGCCGGTTTTTCAGGACTGGCGCCTTCTGTTTCAAGCACCAGAATGACAGAACCCTGCGACACTTTATCGCCCGTTTTGATTTTTATTTCTTTCACGGTACCGGCATCGGAGGAAGGCACTTCCATCGTCGCCTTGTCGGATTCCAGCGTAATCAGCGGTGAATCCACCTTGACCTTATCACCTGCTTTCACCAACACTTCAATCACATCGACATCGGTCGCACCGCCTATATCGGGCACCGTTATATTTTTAGTTGTCAAGAGACACTCTCCTTACACTGTTACCGGGTTCGGTTTTTCGGGATCAATCTGATATTTTTTCATCGCATCGACCACTTTACTGGTCGGAATCGTGCCTTCTTTTGCGAGCGCATACAGTGCCGCCACCACAATGTAATGCCGATTGACTTCAAAGAAATGACGCAATTTTTCACGCGTGTCACTGCGGCCGTAACCATCCGTTCCAAGCACGGTGTAAGAGCGCGAAATCAGGGGACGAATGAGATCGGCTGTCGCACGCACATAATCGGTCGCAGCAATAATGGGGCCTTCTGTTTTTGCGAAACACATTTCAACATAACTCGCTTTCGGTTGCGCGTCCGGTCGAAACATATTTTCGCGCTGCAAGGCGATTCCTTCACGACGCAATTCGCTGAAACTCGTCACACTCCACACATCCGCCGCTACACCAAAATCGGTTTCGAGTAATTCGGCTGCTGCAATCACTTCCCGCAAAATCGCGCCACTACCAAGCAACTGCACTTTTTCTTTTGATTTATTTTCACTTTTCCTGAAGAGATACATCCCTTTGATAATGCCATCCTCAACCCCTTTTGGCATTTCCGGCTGAACATATTTTTCATTCATCGCCATGAGGTAATAAATCACATCCTGTTCTTCTTCCACCATCACTTTCAAACCGTGCTGAATAATCACAGCCATTTCATAACCAAACGCAGGATCATACGCACGACAGGTGGGAACGGCGGAGGCAGCCAGTAAACTCTGCCCATCCTGATGCTGAAGACCTTCACCTTCCAATGTCGTGCGACCGGCCGTTGCACCGATTAAAAATCCGCGTGCGCGCATATCACTCGCAGCCCAGATTAAATCCCCCACCCGTTGAAAACCAAACATCGAATAATACGTAAAGAAGGGAATCATCGGCACATAATGCGTTGAGTAAGACGTGGCTGCTGCAATAAAGGAAGCCATACAACCGGCTTCGGTAATCCCTTCCTCGAGCAACTGGCCATCCTGACTTTCGCGATAAAACATCAACTGTTCTTTATCTTCCGGTGTGTAAAGTTGTCCGACATGCGAGTAAATGCCGATTTGCCTGAAGAGAGATTCCATCCCGAAGGTACGCACTTCATCTGAAAAAATCGGCACAATGCGTGAACCCAGCGTCGCATCTTTTAGTAACACACTTAAAATACGTCCGAGCGCCATGGTGGTCGACATCGTACGATCACCCGATCCTTTTAAAATCGCGTCAAAAACCGCAAGGTCAGGTACTTTCAAGGGTTGTTTCGGTGAAAAACGCGCGGGCAGATAACCGGTCAGTTTTTTGCGTTGCGCGTGTAAATACTGCATCGCCGGATCTTTGTCATCCAGCTTCAAAAAAGCAAGATCAGCCATTTGTTTGTCCGTGAGCGGTAATTTAAATCGCTCACGAAAAGCTTTTAATTCTTCTTCATTCATTTCCAGTTGATTATGCGCAATGTTTCGACCTTCCGCATGATTTTTACCAAGACCATAGCCTTTCACACCCTGGAATAAAATCGCTGTCGGACGATTTTTATGTTTAATCGCTGCCTCATACGCCGCATAAATTTTGACAGGATCGTGCGCACCGCGATTTAATTTTGCGAGATCGTCATCTGAAAAATCCGCGAGCAGTGTTTTTAATTCGTCATTGGACTCCGCGAGAAATGCTCGCATGTATTCGCCGCCCTGAAGATACGCATGCTGCAATTCACCATCGACGACTTCACCCAATCGTTTTAGCAACAAGCCTTTCGTATCTTTTTCAAATAACGCATCCCACTGGCTATCCCACAGGACTTTAATCACATTCCAGCCAGCGCCCCGAAAAACACTTTCCAGTTCCTGCACAATCTTGCCGTTGCCGCGTACAAGACCATCGAGACGTTGCAGGTTACAATTCACCACATAAACAATATTATCCAGTTCCTCGCGTGCTGCGACTGTCAACGCACCGACGGATTCCACTTCATCCATTTCACCGTCACCACAAAACACCCAGACCTTGCGATCATTGGCTTCCATCAGCTTGCGATTTTCAAGGTATTTTAAAAAACGCGCCTGATAAATCGCTTGCAAGGGACCCAATCCCAATGAAACCGTCGCGAATTGCCAGAAATCCGGCATCAACCAGGGATGGGGATAGGATGACAACCCTTCCCCGTCAATTTCCTGACGAAAATTGTTTAACTGTTTTTCACCGAGTCGTCCTTCCAGAAAGGCACGTCCATAATTACCTTCCGAAGAATGTCCCTGAAAATAAATCAGATCGCCAGGTGTCTTTTCTGTCGCGCCATGAAAAAAATGATTCATGCCCACTTCGTAAAGACTCGCAATGGAGGCGTAGGAGGATAAATGCCCGCCAACACCGCCCGCTTCTTTTTTGGCACGCAATACCATCGCAATGGCATTCCAGCGAATGGCGGCATCAATTTGTTGTTCAAGTGAAAGATCGCCTGGATAATCCGGTTCTTCTTCAACCGGAATGGTATTGCAATACGGCGTGACCAGCGCACCCACACCTGAAGTCAAACCCGATGATCCTGACACGCTCTGCAATTCATCCATAATAAACTGTGCGCGTTCATTCCCCTCATGGCGGATCAATGAAGCAAATGCATCCAGCCACTCCCGGGTTTCAATCGGGTCAACATCATCCCACGTTTTTTTCATCTTATTGTTTCCTATTGATTTTTTAGGCAAAACAGCTTGATAAAATGCCAGATCGAGCCCGGCATTCTAACCTGAATCATTGAAAAGCAGAAGTTACAAAATTAAAACGACCATCGCAAGAATCGCAAGCGCCATGACAAAAACGCGATCCAGCAAGGCCAGCGCGTCTTTTTCTTCAGCATTTTCACTCGTCGCATCCAGTGCAGCCATGCCGCATTCGGTTAACAGAACCTCATTGGTTTCGGGTCCTCTCAAGGCGTTTTTTTTAAAGACCGAAAACACACGCGTAAAATGCCCGCCGAGAGCAAACATAAATGTCAGTAATCGAACAGGGATCCAGTCCAGCCATTGCTGAATGGTTTTGGCCAGCTGCGATAATCCGAGGGGCGAGGTCGGATTCATGAGCGCTGTGGATCGATAAAACACCGCACCCATCGGGCCCAATACCACAAACCAGAACACGACTGAAAAAATCCGTTCATTCGCCGCCACAAAAATCGTGCGCGCAAAAGGTTGATCATTCGCCGCAACCCATAAATTGGTCGGGCCAAGGCAATACAATAAAACAGCAACACCCCATACGATTTTTAAAATGCCGTAAAACCAGCCGGAAAGAAAATAATCCACGATGCCGACCAGTACCGTCAGCGGCAGTACACAGAACAAAAAGAGAGCCCATGAAGGAAATTGATGAATGCGCGAATGACTTAGCCATTGCTGAAAAGTATAAAACCAGCGCCAGTGACGCAGGTGGCTCCAATGAAAAAACCGCTCAATCACCAATGCGATTAACGTAATAATAAACGTCATAATCCATCCTTCCTGTTTCTGATGCGCCTATCTTAGCAAACCATCCAGATATTGCCAGTCAAACGAGGCCCCGGGATCAGTTTTGCGTCCAGGTGCGATATCCGCATGGCCCCGGATGTTGTCAGCGCCAATGGCAGGATAGGCTTTCTGCAAGGCCAAAATGCTGGCGCCCAGCTTTTCATACTGGATTTTTTCATACGGAAGATCATCGGTACCTTCCAGTTCAATACCAATCGAAAAATCATTACACCGTGTGCGTCCCTGAAAAAAAGATTCGCCTGCATGCCATGCGCGTTTTGAAAAAGGGACAAACTGGATCACTTCCCCTGTACGCCGGATGAATAAATGGGAAGAGACGCGAAGATGCATAATCGTCTCAAAATACGGATGGCGTGATGTATCCAGCGTGCCACAAAAAAACTGTTCCACACTCTCCCCGCCAAATTGCCCGGGCGGCAGACTGATGTTATGCACGACAACAAGGTCAATGACAACAGGATCCGGGCGGGCATCACAATGGGGTGATGGCACAAAACGCGCACCGGCCAGCAGGCCTTCCGGTAAATGAATGTCCAATCGATTACCTCTTAACATTCAGGGGTTTTTACGTTACCCTTTGCAGGCCATTTTAAGTGAGCCGAAACCATGAATGCCAGCGAAATAAAACAATTGATTGAAAACAGCCTGACCGATTGCATGGCGAGGGTTTCAGGCGAGGATGGCGTACATTTTACCGCATCGGTCATCACACCGGATTTTATCGGCAAGAATCGTATCCAGAAACAACAGCTGGTGTATGCAACACTTGGCAATCGCATTCACGATGGCACGATTCATGCCTTATCCATTAAAACCTTTACGCCAGATGAATGGCAAAACCTTAACACAAAATGAGTTAATCCCATGGATAAATTACTGATTCGCGGCAATATTCCCCTAAACGGTGAAATTCGCATTTCGGGTGCGAAAAATGCGGCACTCCCCATTTTAAGCGCAGCACTCCTGACAGCCGCTCCGGTCCGCATTTGCAACATTCCGCATTTGCACGATGTCACCACCACCATGAGCCTGCTCGGTCAAATGGGTGTGCACTTGATGCTGGATGAACATTCCAACGTGGAAGTGGATGCGAGCAATGTCCATTCCTGGCATGCGCCCTACGAACTGGTGCGCACCATGCGTGCCTCCATTCTGGTGCTGGGTCCTCTGCTCAGCCGTTTTGGTGAAGCGGATATTTCCCTGCCAGGGGGGTGTGCCATCGGAACGCGTCCGGTTGACCAGCACCTGAAAGGGCTCAGACTGATGGGGGCTGACATCAGCGTTGAAAATGGTTACATCAAGGCAAAAGCCAAAAAACGTCTGCAAGGTACGGTCATTAACATGGATCTCGTCACCGTCACCGGGACTGAAAATTTGATGATGGCAGCTGTGCTCGCTGAAGGACGGACGGTCATCATGAATGCCGCCCGTGAACCCGAAGTGGAAGATCTCGCGAATTTTTTAAATACCCTCGGCGCAAAAATCGAAGGGGCCGGCACCTCCACCATTACCATTGACGGTGTCAGGGAGTTGTCCGGTGGTAATTATCAGGTCATGCCCGATCGCATTGAAACCGGCACCTATCTAACCGCTGCAGCCATCACGCGTGGGCGGGTTAAATTAAAAAATACCCGACCGGATTTGCTGGAATCCATTTTGACAAAATTATCCGAAACGGGCGCCTTTATCGAAACAGGCCCGGACTGGATCACGCTCGATATGAAAGGCAATCGCCCGCGCGCAGTGGATATCAGTACAGCACCCTACCCGGCTTTCCCGACGGATATGCAAGCTCAATTCATGGCAATGAATACGATCGCAGAAGGCACCGGCATTGTGACCGAAACGGTTTTTGAAAATCGTTTTATGCATGTACAGGAATTGTTGCGCATGGGGGCTCAAATTACCCTGAAAGGCAATTCCGCGATTTGCACCGGTGTGGAAAGTTTGCAAGGTGCGCCGACCATGGCGACGGATTTGCGCGCTTCCGCCAGTCTTGTTCTGGCAGGGCTTGCGGCGGTGGGCGAAACCAGTGTCGATCGGATTTATCATATTGATCGGGGTTATGAGTGCATTGAAGAAAAATTGACGCAGCTCGGTGCCAGGATTCAGCGGGTGTCGAGTTAAGGTGTCAACAAATAAAAATCCAGTGTTTTCCTCAACCCCGTTTTAAAATCAACCGCTGGTTTCCAACCCAGTTTTTCTTCTGCGCGTTTGATAGAGGGCACACGGAGTGATACATCCTGATAACCCGCACCGTAATAGGTTTGTGAATCGACCTCTATCAATTTTGTCTTCCGCGCAGCTTCCGCATACTGCGGATACTCGCCAATATATTCAATCAATGTTTCCGCCAGTTGCCGAATGGAAATATCTTCCAGTGGATTTCCGATATTAAAAATTTCTCCCCGTGCGGACGTGTTTCTTTTTTCAATAATAGAAAGCAACGCACGCAACCCGTCTTCAATATACATAAAACAGCGCTGCTGCGCCCCGCCATCCACCAGTACAATTTCCTCACCCCGCAAAATATTACCGATAAATTGCGTCAAAACGCGTGAGCCACCGGGTTTTGGATTAAACACATTATCAAGCTTTGGACCATACCAGTTAAACGGACGAAACAGCGTGTACGACAGATCATGGTGTTTGCCATATGCATAGATCACCCGATCCAGTAATTGTTTCGATGTCGAATAAATCCAGCGTTCCTTATGAATGGGACCTGTCACGAGATGACTGGTTTCTTCATCAAATGCCTTGTCAGGACACATGCCATAGACTTCCGATGTCGATGGAAACACCAGATGTTTTTTAAATTCGACACATTGACGAACGATAGCAAGATTCGCCTCAAAATCCAGTTCAAAAACCCGCAATGGATCCTGCACATACACAGCAGGTGTCGCAATCGCAACGAGTGGCAAAATCACATCACATTTTTTGATATGTTCCGTGACCCAGTCTTTTTGAAGTGTCATATCCCCCTTCATAAAATGAAACCGGGGATGGCCGAGACACGCATCCAGTTTATCCTGCGCCATATCGAGCGCATAAATGTGCCAATCCGTGTTTTTTAAAATGGCTTCAGAAAGATTGCTGCCAATAAAACCATTCGCACCCAGTATCAACACATTCATTCCAGCACCTCTTATACATAGTCCAATCAACGAAATGGGCGCTATCATAACGCAAACCGGCCTTCCCAACCAGCATTAC
>DATIJJ010000048.1:0-5044 GCA_035478795.1 Gammaproteobacteria bacterium
GTGACAGGTCTGGCTCGTGAATATCCGATTGATGCACACAGTTATAGCGGCGGGGTCTCGAATCCCACTAGTCGTGCCTACTATACAACGCAATCACAAACGATTGTTGCGGCACGTGCTGCAAGTCAACTGGATTATGACAAGGTGCAGAATCAGATTGCCTATCAGCAAGCGCTACAGCAGCAGATCGAAAACGCCAAAGATTTAAAGTCCGCGATGGATTTGAATAACCGCATCCAGGTCGAATCCAATCTAATCAATCTGGAAATCCTGCGTCAGGCAGCGATTTCCAACCAACAACAAGCCGTCACTGCTCAGGGTGGTGTCAACACTGCGCTGACCAATGCCAAATTTTTAACTAAACAGTAAGGAGTTATCATGAAAAGTTATTTTGTCGTGTTATGCGTTTTATTGAGTGTTTTAACTGGTTGTGCCAGTCAGGGGCTGAAAGCGCCTTGTGACCAGTATGCGAGTTTCTGCGGTAAAAAAACCAAAATTAATCACTGGTAATGGGATGAGGCAGCGATGATAACAGCCAAAACATTTTTTTCAGACACATTAAACACGGTTGATGCTGTGATTGGTAATTATGTGAATGTGGCCTATACCCATTTGATACAGGCTAATTCAGGTGTTATCACCATGCTGTTTACGTTTTACATCATGTTGCTGGGATACCGTTTTATTAATCACGATCAAAAAGTGACGATGGACTATCTCGTGCGTCATATCACTTTGATGTTGATCGTGTACGGGTTGCTGATGAGTTGGCATTTATACAATCTGTTTGTTTATAACATCTTTACCAATGAGCCAGGCTCTATTTCACACATATTGATTGGCGCAGCGCAGACGATCCATCCGGGCGAATCGATCGCGCAGGTATTGGATGGGATATATGAATCGGTGATCAATGCCACTCTCGGCTTTTTTTCACAAGTCAGTTTCAGTGCGACCGGCGTGGCGTTTTTATTTTATGGTCTGCTGGTCTTTCTGATTGGGTCAGCGCTTTGTGTTTTTGCACTGCTCTTGTTTATCTACGCCAAAATGATGATGGCAGTGTCCTTGGCACTCGGCCCCATTTTCATCTCATTTTTATTGTGGGAATCCACCAAAGGCATGTTTTCTGCGTGGCTTAAAAAACTCATCACGTTGGCGCTCATTCCAATTATCACTTCAGCTATTCTCGCGCTGATGTTATCGGTGATCAGTGTCACTTTACCGTCCATTAATCAACCTGTCGAAAACATGCAGTTTTATGGTATTGCGCCGTTTTTAGGATTGAGTGTGGCGACGACGTTGATTTTGTCTCAGGTATTTCATATTGCGAGTGCATTGGGTGGCGGTATTACGCTGAAAAGCCTGTCGCATGGTGCAGCTATCGTGAAGACAACGGTTCAAAAATCCGGGGCAGCATCCGCGTATCGCGGTGCTTCTGACTGGACGCTTAGTAAGATCAGAAAAAACAAAAAAGGAGTTAACTATGGAAACCAAGAATGAATTTTATCAGCAATCCGCCGATTGGGCTTATTGCATGTATCAAAGCCAGACGGTTTGGTTAAAACGGGCTTTATTTGCCTTGACGTTTATTGTGACACTTCTGGCCTTGTCGATTGCAGCGAATCTGGTGTTATTTCCGTTGAAGGAAAAAGTACCGTATCTCTATGCGTTTGATCATGCTACTGGCGAGGTCACCAAAGTCGGTGAACTTGATAAAACAACACTGCCAAGCAATTGGGAAGTTACACGCTATTTTCTAATGCAGTATGTGATTAATCATGAAAGTTATAACGGCGATAACATTAATTATCCGTATCAGATGGTCTGGGCGCAATCCAGTGATGAGGTTCAGAAGCAATACGACAATGAAGTTAGCAGCACCAATCCGAATTCGCCCTATAAACTCTATGGAAAAGACAAATACATCACCACGCGCGTCATATCCATTAATCGATTGAATGAAAACACAGTTGATATCAAGTTTGAAAAGAAATTACATGATCGCGCATCGACTTCTGAGCAAGTGACGCATAAGGAAGCGATTATCAAATGGGACTATGCCACCGCAGAAACCACTCAAAAAATGCTGGATCGTGATCCATTGGGATTCAAGGTGATTTATTACCAGGCCACTCAGGTTTCGTTAGACAACAATTAACAGGAGAGTATGAAATGAAAAAAATGATTGCATTGGCACTTCTTTGTTTGATGGCTTCTGCGCATGCCGAAGTGACACCGCGAGGTACTGCAAATGACCCTCGGATCAAGGTGGTGATGTATGACCCTAATAATGTCGTGTTACTCAAGGAGCGTTATGGTTATCAAACGCAAATTTCATTTGGTTCAGATGAAACGATACAGAGCGTTTCGGTAGGAGATAGTTCAGCGTGGCAAGTGGTTCCTGTCAGTAACAATCTTTTTATCAAACCGGTTGCGGTTTCCAAAACCAATATGACGGTTTTGACGAATCAGAACAGCTATAACTTTCAGCTGGATTCAACGGACAATGACGCGCATCTGACCTACAAGCTGCAATTTACCTATCCAGCCATTGGATACAATGAGTTAGGTCAACCGGCTTCTGTCACTACTTTAAATCCCGAAAACATCAACTGGAAATACAGTTTCACAGGTAACCATGATCTCGCGCCATTTGAAGCATTTGATGATGGCAAATTTACGTATCTTCGATTTCGGGAAGATGGCATGAGTCATTTGCCTGCTGTGTTCATTGTCGATCAGAACAAAAATGAAACGCTCGTGAATTATCACATGCAGGGTGATTACATGGTCATCAATTCAGTTGCGAAGCAATTCACGTTAAGAGACGGGGCAGTCGTTACCAGCGTTTATAACGACTATGTGATTGGTGATTGGAAAAAAATGGCTTGAGGGTGAATAACATGAAAATTGATTTGGCTGAAAAAAACAAGGAAACAGGGTTGCCGGAGATTTCTGAGGCAAAAAGCAGAAAAAGAGCAATGAAGCTCATTGTTGGTGGAATCGTATCGGTTCTGCTGATGAGTCTTATTTTCCATTCAAAACCGGCTCAAAAAGTAGAAAAGCCGGTTGAGGAAACGTATGTGCCGGAAAATCAGGCTGCAGATGTAGCGAAACCACAGGCAGAGGCTCAACAGCAACCCTCACCGGAAGTGGTTCAGGCGCAAGCGGCAGAGATAGAACAAAAGCAAAAGGAAATTGCACAACGATTAACGGCACCGTTGATGATGGTGAACAATAAGATCGAGAACACAAAACAGACTCGTAACACCCCGTCGGTTGCTCAATCAAATGACCCGAACATGCAATTTATGAATCAGGTCTCTACACAAGCGAATGATGCGGTCAATGTGAGTGTCATTGGCCCGTTGAGTGCCATCATAGCGGAAGGCAGCCTGATTCATGCTGATCTGGAATCGGCCGTCGATTCTGATTTGCCCGGATACCTTCGAGCCATTGTGAATGTTCCAGTTTATGCCGAGGATGGTTCTCAAGTTTTGATACCACGCGGAAGTCGTTTGATTGGTGAATATAAAAGCGGGATGCTGCAAGGCCAATCGCGGTTCTTTGTCGTATGGACACGGCTGATTACACCTGAGGGATTGTCTGTCAATTTGGGTTCACCGGGTGTCGATAATCTGGGTGTGGCGGGCATGGACGCAGATGAGATTGATCGGCACTTCTGGCAACAGTTTGGTACAGCATCCTTGCTTTCCCTGATTGGTGCTGGTGCTGCTAATGTAGGTGTTTCAGAAGAAGACCAAAATAATTCTGCTGCAGCTTACCGTGCCGCGGTCGCCAGCAGCTTTTCTCAATCAGCCAATCAAAGCTTAAAGCAGGGAAGCACGATTGCACCAACACTCAAAAAATATCAGGGCAAGTCGATTATCGTGTTTGTCGCGCATGATTTGAATTTTCAAGGTGCAATTAAACAAACACATCCACAAGTCAATATTTTTTAGGTGGCAACCATGTCAATCAAGGCGCTGGAACGGCATTTGCTTCCACTGTTGCCATTTTTGCAGATGGATGGTGTGACGGAAATCTGTGTTAATCGACCCAGCGAAATATTTGTTGAGCAGCATGGTGTATTTATTCGCTATGAAGTAGACGAGCTGGAATATGATTTTCTGGAGTCACTTGCTGTGCTGGTCGCTGAATTTAATCACAAGGATTTTCCAGCGCCATTATTGTCGGGATCATTACCGAATGGAGAACGTATTCAGTTCGTCATGAATCCAGCCTGTGAAAAAGACAGGCTGATTTGCTCCATTCGACGACAGCAAATCAAAAACCTGACGATAGATGATTATCAGAGCATGGGTTCATTTGATAACTGGCAGCACGCTGGATCAGTTTCCAATGTTGATCTGAATAATCTTTATTTTAAAAAAGACACATTAAATTTTTTAAAACGAGCCATTCTGGATCGAAAAAACATCCTGATCAGTGGTGGAACTGGAACAGGCAAAACGACTTTTCTGAATGCCTGTCTGCAATTGATACCGCAAACGGAAAGATTGATCACAGTTGAGGATACGCGAGAAGTATCCGTTTCTCATCCCAATTCAGCCAACCTGCTGTTCAATGAAGAAGATGAACACATCACGGCTTTGAAGATTTTTAAGACTTGTTTGCGTTTAAGACCAGACCGGATTTTTTTATCGGAACTGCGAGGTGCTGAAGTCTGGCCGTATCTTCGGGCAGCAAATAGCGGACATCCGGGCAGTCTCAGTACGGTACATGCAGACACGCCTGAAGGTGCCATAACCCAACTGGTATTCATGATGCAACAAGCAGGATCGATATCGAGCGAGGAGCGCATCCGGGAATACATTCGATCGATTATTCACGTCATTGTGCAGCTAAAGAAATGCACGAACGGCGAGCGATTTATGACTGTATCCGAGATTTATTTTAATGAAAAGTAGCGGAAGCAGCTGCGGAATAACATTCCGCAAAAAACTTTTAAAAAGTCCTTGTGGGAGTAGGTGTTGCAGTCGACAGCCACTCGCCACCGGCTCCTGACCATCCACTTACTTCG
>DATIJJ010000049.1:0-5301 GCA_035478795.1 Gammaproteobacteria bacterium
GTTGGCTTATGTTGCCTTGAGCAGGGATTTCCTCGAATCTGGTCAATCTATTGTCAATGAGTATATAAACGTCCTGTATGATCTTATTACCGAAGCAAAGGCACTGCATCAATATGCGCTAAATAACTTGATAAGGTCCAGTCGGCAGTATGTGTTTGTCGACTGATTTTATCATTTGATGGGACTGCCAGCCTGGGTAGGGGTGTTTGTGTGCTCAGGTTGGCAGTTTTTTATTGGGGAAGTGTATCATTACAACCCGCGTGAATCGAACACGCGATCTACTGATTACGAAACGGATCTGTGCTGTTTAATTTTGTTACTAATCAACATGTTGCAATGTTTTAGCTTTAACCAAACCGACCGTAATCTACACCAATTTGCAGGTGCCCGGCAGAAGTTTGTTACAAATTTACTACAGTGATAACGCACTATCAACAAAACCCGTATGGTGGTACCTTGTGCTACTGGTGCTATGTGCTATAATTAATGAAAGGAATATTTTGTGATAAAAATTAAAGCAACTCCCAAATTTATGCGGTTAGCTAAAAAAGCCATGACACCGGCAGCCTTGCAGGAATTGATTGATACCCTGGCTCTTGACCCTGAAAAAGGAGCTATTCTTAAAAATACAGGAGGCATTCGGAAAGTACGCTGGGCAACCGGGAAAGGAGAGGGTAAACGAGGTGGCTTAAGAGTGCTTTATTACTTTGATGGCGAACAGATTGTTTTATTGGTAACGCTGTTTAAGAAATCTGACCAGGAAAATATCAACGCCGGTGAAAAAGAAGAATTACGTAAATTGATTAATGAATTATTGAGGTGAATTATTATGAGCACAATGGGTAAAGACCTGGTTAATGCGTTAAAAGAAGCTAAAAAAAAGGGCCTGGTGACGTTACAAACTTCACCAGAGGTTGGTAAATTACGTAAAAAATTAAAATTATCGCAGCGCGAATTTTCTGCCATTTATCGAATTAATATTGAGACATTGCGAAAGTGGGAACAGGGTCAGCGTGATCCTGATAGCGTTAGTCGTGCTTATTTAAAATGTATTCAGTATAATCCAAAATTGATTAGTGAATTGGTAAATAAATAATAAGGTAGATTTTCTTAAATGAATAAATTTTTTAAAACATTACAGCAAAAAATGTCCAAAGCTGCGATTGTTTCAATATTTATATGGAGAGTAGAGTGAAAAAAAGAAAATTAGGAACAGAAGGTCTGGAGGTATCCGCATTAGGTTTAGGCTGCATGGGCATGTCATGGGCGTATGGGCCGACTGATGAAGCTGAATCTCTTTCTGTGCTGCAACGTGCATTAGAATTGGGAATTAATTTTTGGGATACAGCCGAAGTATATGGTCCTTTTAAAAATGAAGAATTACTTGGAAAGGCATTGAAAAAAAATTCGCGCGATCAAGTAATTATTGCAACAAAATTTGGTTTTTCCTGGGATGAAAAAAATGAAATAAATGGAGTCGATAGCTCGCCTTCGCATATCCGAAAATCAATAGAAGGCTCTCTTAAACGTCTGGGCACAGATTACATCGATCTTTATTATCAACATCGTCTGGATCCAAAAACACCGATAGAAGACACCATGGAAACACTTGCTTCATTCGTAAAAGCTGGAAAAGTCCGTTATATAGGATTATCTGAAGTGGGACCTGCCACGATACGACGTGCTCATGCTGTGCATCCTGTCTCTGCATTGCAATCTGAATATTCGCTGTGGCATCGTGAGATTGAAGAAAAAATGCTTCCTGTGCTGCGAGAGCTTGGAATTGGACTTGTCCCTTATAGTCCGATTGGTCGAGGCTTTCTGACAGGGAAACTTTCAGACTTGAATGCTTTGGATAAGAATGATTTTCGTCATAATCTGGCGCGATTTCAGGGTGAAAATTTTGACCATAACAGGATACTTGTCGATAGGGTTAAAACCATTGGTGCAAAATACAATGCAACACCTGTGCAGATTGCATTAGCGTGGATATTGCATCAGGGAAATGATATTGTTCCGATCCCGGGAACAAAACATATTCGTTATCTGGAAGAAAATGCAAAATCAGTTGACCTTGAGTTACCGAAAACAGTTTGGAATGAGATAGATCAATTGCTTTCGGCTTTTGAAATTAAAGGCGCGCGTTATCCGGAAAAAAGTATGAAATTAGTAGATAAATCGGAGTAGTATTTTACGAAGGGAAGTTGGAGTCAGGTTTGGTCCCAATTTTGCATGCTAAAAATCGAAGTTATTTAATGAGGTCACAAATGGAAAAAGAATTGGTAAATAAACCAGAAATAAAATTGGTTGGATTAACTGCAAGAACGAACAACAAAAATGAATTCAACCCGCAAACGGCTAAAATTGGCGAATTAGTTGGCCGTTTTCAGGGTCAAAACATAGCGAGTCAAATACCTGATCGTAAGAATCCAGGCGTTACTTTGTCTGCTTTTGCGGAATATGACAGCGATGAGCATGGTGATTACACTTACTTCATTGGTGAAGAAGTTAATTCATTTGAAAATATCCCTGCTAATTTGCAAAAACTGACGATACCGGCAGCCAGATATCAAAAATTCACAACACCTTCAGGAAAAATGCCGGAAGTAGTGATTAATGCCTGGCAAAAAATCTGGAAAATGACATCAGATGATTTTGGCGGTAATAGAGCTTATATCGCAGATTTTGAAGTTTATGATCAACGCGCAGCTGATCCCGCTCGCACTGTTCTTGATATTTATATCGGTATTAAGTAACCATGCAGATCACATTTTTATTTTATGACGAATGATTGCGCTGGATCGTTTAAAAAAATGAGGTGTGCATCCTGTAGAGGATCGGGTCGTAGAATAAGGGATTATTTACTCTGTCATTTCTTTTGCCTGATCCCAAAGTGCCATGAGTTTATTAAAAGGTTGGCCATTCAAATCCTGCAATCCTTCGATTTGAGCTAATTGCTTGACTGCATTAAAACGGGACGCAAATTTCATGACGCTTTTTGATAGTGTTTCATTTGCATCCAACTGGCAGAAAATACAAAGCGAAAAGGCGGCATGTAACAAATCGCCAATTTCTTCCTGTAATCTGACTCGATCAGTGTCATGCAGGTGGTCTTCAATTTCTGCCAGTTCACTACGAATCTGTGCCATGATTTGAGAGGCTGCATCCCATTTAAAACCAAATGTGGCGGCTTCATTTTCAAGGGCAGTCAATTTTTTTAGCAGGTCAGTGTTATCATGTTTCGTCATAAGAACTCCAGATTTTAAACAGATAAATTAATCAATGGGATAATGAATAATATCATGAAATGTAGCGATTTTTCTCGAAAGATTCCTATAACCATGCGGCTGATTGGCATTCAACCGGAGGCTTTCACCTTTATTCGATAGTTGCTGTGTATTATTTATTAACACTTCCATTTTTCCATCAGCTACCATATAATCCCGCTAAATAAAAGTGATCACTGTCATGAAAAATCCAAATTTAACCCTTCCATCTGTTCATTCGTTTGAAGAATATGAAAAACTCAAATTGAACACAGAGCTTTTTAAAAATGGTGCAAAAGAAATTATTCATCAACATCAATTGCCTGATGGGCCTCTTTCAATTTTGGAAGGTACCAATATCGTTTTTGCTTATGGCAGTGATCGAATCATTAAAATTTTTCCACCATTTCATAGGGATCAATTTATTAGCGATACATTGGTCATGAAAAATCTTAATGGGAAGATTTCAGCCAATACTCCAATGGTCGAATTTGAGGGCGAAATAAGCAGTTGGCCGTATGTCATTATGAATCGACTGGATGGAACGCTTTTGGAAGGTTTGTGGGAAAAATTGGATCATGATAATAAAATGATTATCATGCGCGAATTGGGGGCTTTAATTCGTGAAGTCCATTCTTTACCTGTTAATGGACTTGAAGCGATTGATTCCAACTGGGAAGAATTTATTGAAAAACAGATTCATCAGTGCACGGCACAGCATCGCTCTACAAAACTTCCAGAGAATTTACTGCAGCAGATTCCGGAATATCTAAAATCAAACATTACAACTTTACCAAAAATCAAATATCCCGTTATTTTAACAGGCGAATATACGCCGATGAATTTTTTGGTCAGGAAAGAATCTGGAATGTGGCATATTCACGGATTAATTGATTTTGGAGATTCCATGTTAGGATTGCCAGAATATGATTTGTTGGGCCCGGGTGTTTTTTTAATTCAAGGGGACAAGGTGCTTCTCAGGGAATTTTTAATTTCATATGGCTATTTGCCACATGAACTTACTGAAACGTTGAGTCGTCAACTGACTATTTTAATGTTGCTTCATCGTTACAGTAATCTAAACGTGCAAATCAGGATTAAAAACTGGCAGGATAAAGTCAACACATTATATGATCTTGAAAATCTGGTTTGGGGATTTTAAATGAAACGTATTATTTTTATTATTTTATGCCTGTTTTTGTATGTAAATGCCAATGCTGATATTTGGCAGCCCGATGGAAATCATACACAAATAAAAATATGGCCAGTTGGAAAAATGCCAGATGCTTTATCAGATACAAAACCAGAATCTGTAAAAACGATGACTAATCTCGTAGCTGGAAAACCATGGATTTTGATAACTGATGTTTCTCAACCAACAATCACAATTTATTCCCCAACTATAAAAAATTCTGGTGCCGCGGTTATTGTGTTTCCAGGAGGAGGTTTCCATGGGTTAGCAATTGATTTGGAAGGCACGGAGATTTGTGAATGGCTAGCTGCTCATGGCATCACAGGCATATTACTGAAATATCGTGTCCCTAACTCAGGGCCACATGGAAATGGTCGACACGGCCATGATAGACCTTACGCACCCGCTGCGCTAGAAGATGCACAAAGAGCAATTGGCCTCGTTCGATTAAATGCTGCCAAATGGCATATCAATCCCAACAAAATTGGTGTCATAGGGTTCTCAGCAGGAGGTTATATGGTTGCTGATATTAGCACGCACTTTAAAAAACGTGCCTATTCTCCAATTGATGCTGCGGATAATGAAAGTTGTCGCCCTGATTTTGCAATTGCTCTTTATCCAGGACATATGAAGATTGACGAGTTTGATAAGACGAAAAAGGAATTTGCCTTAAATCCTGATATTCAGTTTATTAAAGAATCGCCGCCTACGTTTTTATTACAAGCTGAAAATGATCCAGTAGACACCGTTGATTATTCTCTCCTCTATTATATCGGTCTTAAAAATGTTGGCGTGCCAGTGGAAATGCATTTATATGCAGAGGGTGGCCATGCATTTGGAATA
>DATIJJ010000050.1:0-19130 GCA_035478795.1 Gammaproteobacteria bacterium
TGAGGCATCTTCTCGCCGAAGGATCCACAGCTATCCACAAAGCTCACGCAAAAAAGTCTTTAAAATAGCAGATGATCCTTCGGCGAGAAGATGCCTCAGGATGACGCTCCGATTGAGGTCTCGAATAACAACAAATCAACATGGTTGATGACGCTCCGATTGAAGCCTGTTCTACGCAACGACTCCGGAAAATATGATAAAATAAATTATTAGTCTTTATCAGGAGCCTTTTCATGAAAAACCACACCACACAAATGACCGAAGGTTTGGCAAAACTGCTGGCTGACACCTACACACTTTATTTAAAAACACAAAATTTCCACTGGAACGTAACAGGTCCCTTGTTTCATTCCTTGCATAAAATGTTTGAAGAAGAATACATTGAACTGGCCGCTGCTGTGGATGAAATCGCTGAACGCATCCGCGCGCTCGGTGCAAACGCGCCCGGATCATTCGCCGATTTTTTAAAACTCACTTCCATCAAGGAAGAAACCGGCACACCGATTGCCTCCGACATGGTAGTAAAATTACTGGCCGATCATGAAAGTATCATCACACATCTTCAATCCCTGATGCCGGTTGCACAGCATTTGAATGACGAAGCCACGCTGGACCTGTTAATCACCCGCACGGAGATTCATCAAAAAACGGCGTGGATGTTACGGAGTTCGAGTTAAAACAGGATAGCTATTTCTTGCGACGCACTTTCAACGTAGCGGATTTTGAATAATTTGACATCACCTCATTCGCAGCCGGCTTAAAAAGCGGGACGTTCGATCCTTGTCTGTCGAGTTTCAACAACCCGTCGACAAAAATATAATGCGCTGTTGGATGCGTCTCCAACGTTTTGCATACCGTCCGCGGTGTCACTTTATAACCATCCAGCGTGATGCCTTTTATCTTATGGTTTTCCAATAAACTTTTTGCGATGGCCAACAACAATTCTTCCGCCTTTTCACACTCAAGGGAAATCGAGCGAACAAATTCAAATCGCTCCATGTTTTTGGTTTGACTCAATCCCGACGTCAATTCTTTCAATTGACTGCGATGGCCGATAGCCTTTTCATCAATTCTGCAATTATTTAATCGGAGGGTAAAGGTATGCGGCAGTGAACAGAGCGCCGCAAAAATAGCAGTGAGTTGCATCTCGCCCAACACGCTAAAATCTGTCCCGGAAAAATCAAAAAACGTCTCGCTGGAAATCCGGATTTGCTCGAGGACTTCCTCAAGATTGCCTGAATGTATCACGCGCTGAAACATCCGCCACTCCATGTTAAATCTAACGTTCTGGTCATGATTTATTTTTTCGCCTGATAACCTTACTATTATAACACATTTTTTTTACACCCTCTGAGCGCTTGCCCGTGCTACACTAACTTCTTCTTTTCACGGTTAAAATGGACTTCTACATGATAAGAATCCTGCCGGAATGGGCCCAAAACGAGCGGCTGATTCACAGCATCAAAACGGCGTTGGCGTGCCTCGCCGGTTTTCTCGTCACACGCACCATTCATTTTCAAACCATGCAATGGGTTGTGATCACAACCCTCGTTGTCATGTGCGCGCAAATCAACGTGGGCAGCGTTATCCAGAAATCCTGGATGCGTTTTCTCGGTACCCTGGCCGGATCCTTGCTCGCCATCCTGACACTCGAAATAGCGGGGGATGATCCATTCATCAAAATGATGGTTGTCCTGATCGCCGCGATGTTTTTCAGTTTTATCGCAACCAGCACAAAAAGTTACAACGAATCAGGCACACTGGGTGCTGTGACGGTGACCATTATTTTGTTTGGCACAAACCCGGACGTACAAACTGGCATTGAACGTTTTTTAGAAATTTCACTTGGCATTCTGATTGCAGCCATCGTTTCGCAATTTATCCTTCCCATCCACGCAAAAACACATTTACGAAAAAACCAGGCCATGACGATAAAAAAAATACGGACATTTTATCTGGCGTTATTTTCCAGCACACCTTCACCGGACAACACCGATACGCTCGGTAATCTGGATGAAGAAATGGTGAAATCCCTCATCCTGCAACGGAAACTGGCAGGTGAGGCGCGCAAGGAAAAATGGGGAAATGGATTTAACATGGATGATTTTAAACAATCTCTCTGGTGCGAAAAAGAAATGATCCGCAGTATTATTTTTATGTTTTATGCATGGCAAAAATCATCCTGCCTCACCATCATGCAACATAATCGGGAATTACTGGACAATTTTCATGAAGCTATTTCAAATACACTGGAAACTATTTCTGTCGGCATTCTGCAAAATAAATTGTTCTCTGACAAGTTGCTTGTCAATACAGATGCATTAAAACAATCTCTCAATGCACCCATTCCTGAAAAAGACGGAAAAATGTCTGTGGATGCCTTTCTTTTTTGTGCGGATATCCTGGTTGAACGTCTGGACAGAATGATCCATCTTCTGAAAAAATAGTCATCGTATTACTTTACCGGGTTCGCAATGACCGGACGTTTTTTCCTGAATCGCCTCGAACGTTTTTTACCTGATGCAGGTCTGTTACCCGTTTTTAATAATTTCTCACGAGCAAGGTGATCGCCTGTATGAAATGCTGTCCACCATTCAAGGACTTCCTGAACAGGCTCGCCCGCTTTGGCACGAAGCAGCAATAAATCATACGCTGCACGAAAACGGGGATGTTCCAGCGAACGATACGGCCGTGATCCATAACGATAATTAAAATGATGCTGCAACACACAAATCTCGCGAATTGCAACCTGCAGCGTTCGTGGCATGGCCAATTGTTTGACCTGTTCCAGCAAAACCATTTGAAACGCTTTTTCAAGTGCAACATACGGCGGCAAATGTTCTGACTGCAAACGCTCTGTTTGCTGCAAAACGGGTCGCCATAAAAAGACAGCCAGCAGAAACGCAGGTGAAACGGGCTTCCCTTCCTGAATTCTTGAATCCGTCCCGAGCAACGCTTCATCGAGCAATTTTTTCGTCTCAGGCTGATTTAAAAGACTCGCCGTCTGTGAAAAAAGTTGTTCAAACAACTGGTATTTTTGTAACAATTGAAAAGTGGGCGCAGTCGCCCCTTCCTGAAATAATTTTAACACTTCCTGAAAGAGACGCGCGGGGGACACATTTTTCAGGAGATGACTTAATCGATCGATCAGCTGTTCTATCTCCGGACTCATTGTTAAATTGCACTTACCGAGAAAACGCACCGCACGCAAGAGCCGCACCGGATCTTCCGTAAAACGCTGTTCCGGATCACCTATAATCCGCAAGCATTTATTTTTAATGTCCTGCATACCGCCGGTATAATCCACAATCGAAAAATCCGCGATATTGTAATAAAGCGCGTTAACCGTAAAATCACGGCGCCAGACATCATCTTCAAGCGACCCATACACATTGTCACGCAGAATCATGCCATGCACGGCCTTTTTTGCATGCTGCTCGGGTGCTTTTTCATGATGGGTGCGAAATGTCGCAACTTCGATGATTTCCTGACCAAACAAAATATGGGCGAGGCGAAACCGTTTACCGATCAACCGGCAATTTTTAAACAGGCGCCGGACTTCTTCAGGCCGGGCATCCGTTGCAATGTCAAAATCCTTCGGGCGATAGCCAAACAGGAGATCCCGTACACAACCACCCACCAGATAAGCGCCAAAACCCGCCTCATGCAAACGATAAAGCACCTTCAGTGCATTACGATTGATCATGTTGCGTGAAATGGAGTGCTCATTACGTGGAATAATGGTCGGCTGAATGGGGCTTTTTCTGGAGGGTTGCCCTTTCCCAAGGCGTTTTAAAACCCCTTTTAACAACTTAATAATTTTCTTCATCCTCTGGTTTATACGTAATTCGGCGTATAGTACCATGGTTGGTGGTTTTGGAGGAAGGTGGTTTTGTTTCTGTTGCTATGCGGCCTCATCCTCTGAATTCGAGAAAAATTCCATATCCCATAAATGACAAAGGCCTCATAAAGAGGCCTGAACTCAGCACCAATGCAGATTGTCATCTCCACACTGGGCCGGCTGTACCGGGCGGACCTTTGTACAGTCTCGAATGCCTGATGCCTAAGCAGAGCAGGTTACATGCCAATTATAAATCTTTTTGCCAGAATATCAATGGTGCTTTCAAACATGAACCGCCAATTTGGCTAGATTTAGGCCATGCATAACACATTGATAAATTTGCTTCATTTGTTCAGGACCCAAGCGATTAGTAAAATAAAGTCTTTTATCATCTGAGCCTCTTTTGCCAAGACGGATCAAATGAAGCCTATGAAATCCAAAGGTATATATCATATCTCCCTTAAGCCAGCTATCTTCATCCTGAAACTTACCTGTCATAGGCATTGATTGTCTTGGAATTTTGTAATGATAAAGTTGAGGTGGCTTTGGTTCCCTGTGGCTTAATGCTGCAATAGTAACCAAATTTGATCTTCCTTTTATAGGGCCCGTTAAAACTATTACAGGGCGCTTTTCTTTCACCATTTCCGGTTCTTTGAACCCTGGGAAAAAATCGCATAATAAAATTTGCCCTGCCTTTGGATGAATAGTAATGGCCACTAGATCAACTCCACTTACCTATATATAATTCGCTCACAGCCCCCGGGCAACTCTTCTCCCTGGAAAATCAGGTGTAGAATCCGGGGTTTTCTTTTTTTAACTCTTTAAGATTTGCCAGGATTGGTTTGCTGGGATCTTCTTTGAACGATAGATGTCACGAGATAAAATTTGAGCGCTCATTGCGTTTCCCCTTATAGCGTTAAAACCGCTTGCTATCGGGTGCGGCTATCCGCTTTACGGGTGTTTTTAAGCACCGGGCTGCTACGATAACGTAGCCCAGACAAACCGGTCAAGAATTTCTATTTGTGATTGACAAACCACCTCACTCCCCATTAATAATGTGATACAACACAATAAACGCGGAGCTTTTATGAAACCCCAATCCATCCTGCACACGGTTTTTTTCATCCTGTTGACCCTGATTTTTGTGAGACCTGCCCTGGCCCATCCCAACAGAAAACCCTTCCCGCCTTTTCGCATCGCAGACAACCTGTATTATGTGGGCGATGATTATCAGGCGGATTATCTGATTGTGACCCCACGCGGTAATATTCTCATCAATACCGGTTATGCGTCGGAGTTACCAGGCGTCAAGGCCAGCATTAAAAAATTGGGATTTAATTATCGCGATACCAAAATTCTCCTGATCAGTCATGCGCATGGCGATCACGAAGGCGGAGCCGCGCTCGTTAAAAAAGAAACCGGCGCGAAATACATGGTCATGGATGCGGATGTCTCCGTGGTGGAATCCGGCGGCAAAACCGATTTTCGTTATGGAAGTGATGCAACAGCCCGTTATCAGCCTGCCAAAGTCGATCGCGTGTTGCATGATGGTGACACGGTCAGGTTAGGCGGTACGGTACTGGTGGCGCATCTGACACCAGGCCACACCAAAGGCTGTACGACCTGGACAATGACTGTGATGGACAATGGTAAAAAACGGAATGTCGTGATTGTCGGAGGGCCTTACGTCAATCCGGATTATGTGCTCGTGAATAATGCAAATTATCCGACAATAGCCGCTGATTTTGAAAAAACATTTAAAGTGCTGAAGTCTCTGCCGTGCGATATTTTTCTTGGCGCACATGGCATGTATTTTAATCTCGATAAAAAATATGCGCTCATGATGTCGGGTAAAAAAGATGCCTTCGTTGATCCGAAAGGCTATCAACAATTTGTCGCGAAAAAAGAGCAGGATTTTAGAAAAGATTTAATGCAGCAACGGATCCCGCGGACAAGCCGGGGGACGACGTAGCAGGCTATTTCGGACAAAACGTAATCGTATACGCCGTCGCATTCACCTGGCTCGCATCTTTTTCCGAACAGGTGAACGTGCTGCTCATATCATCATACGGATAGACATACGCCGTAGGACATGCACGTTTAATCCATTCAAGGCCCGGTTCAACCCATTGTTCCCAGTAAGGATTGAAACTGACGCATTGCTTTGTCGATTGCGGAACATCCAGACCTTTTTGCCACCAGTTAGCACAACCACAACAATCGCTTTGTGCGGGCGATTGATAGCAGGATGCGATCGGCGCGCACATGTATAATTGCGTCAGCGTGTGAGTCGGCGAATTCGGCAAACGGGTTGCACAGTTAAACGGTGCGCCAAACGTTGAATCAATGCCACAGACTTCATCCGCTGTAAAAAATCCAAGCGGAACGCCGCATGTTTTTTGCAGAAGAGGCTGATGCCCGGGATTAAAACTGAGTCCACACTTTTCAGAAGCAGGACAATTGCTGCTTGTTGTACAAAGCGCGCCTCCACCTCGCACCCAGACATAATCATCCGACGGCGGAGTCAAATCCCAGGAACAGACACCGGTTTTGGTGAACGGGTGGCTTGATGCACCCGGACTTCCGCAATTGTAGGGATTACCTGTTTCAGGCGCAGGATTTGTCGGTGCCATCGACATCGGAATATTAATCCCATTGATGACTTCAACATCGTAAAAATCAGTGGCGCGACTTAAGGTAAATTCTGCTTGTGTCGCAGGTTGAGCAAATCCATGGCCTGGCGCACAAGCACCATTGCCATTGGGATTACGTTCACAATCCGCTGTTTCACACACGCCATTTTGACAATTCGTCTGCCCGGCAACGGCACCACTCCAAATCGTATCGGTACCATTGTCATACGCCGGAATAATCACCCGATTACTTTCATTGGTCTTAAGTTCATAACGATGATCCGCCGGTGTCGGGTTCGTCCAGAAACAAATTTTCCTGTCTGGAGCGACTGACGCACACGAGGATCCCGTGACACAGTCATTATTCGTTTGGCAAAAGACGCTTTTTGTCTTCGGATTTTCTGCAGAACCACCCGCAAAATTAAACGACACCGGATAAGCACATTGATTCACGAAAGTAAACGTTCGCGAACCCGTTTCAGTCGCTGCTTTCACAGCAGACATTCCAAAGAAAAAAAAGAGTGTTAATACGAACAGAAAAAAAGTTTTTTTATTTTTCATGCGGTCATTTTCCCCCAGAGTGTGCTACCCGATTCACCACGTCCATTATACACCTTGACGGTAACGCCATGAATACGATGCGCTTGTAACTCTCTGAGATCTGCCGTGATCTCACGTAAAAACCAGTCAGACAATTCTTCAAGTGTTACATTGGATATCGGTAAAACCACCGCATCCTGTTTTAAAAACGACATAACTTCGTGATTAAATTCTGCAATCCAATGATCTTTTTCTTCGCGCACGCGCAAATAATTTGAATGCGCTGGCAAAATAAAACGGTAATCCAGCATTTGACAAATCTGCAACAAACGCTGTTTGTAAAGTCGGCAGTCAAACGACATGCCATTTTCTTCAATCAGGGTGTGGAAAGCGACGTGAATCTGATAATCGTGACCGTGCATGCTTTCACGCGAGGTCGGTGACAGCAGCATAAAATGCCCCGCGGAAAATTTTAATTCATCTTTATGTAGTTCAACGATCGCAAAGCGCCCCACGTCCCGTTCCTCACTGTTTGATTTGCTTAAAGGGACGAAATTATACCTGATAAAAAAATATCTAACCAGTAAATGACGAAAAATAACACGGGGGAGCGGAAATTGATTATTTTAATCAAAAGGTTAAATCAGGTCGTCTGTCCTTAAGCAGAAATCCGGCCCATTCCATTTCCATTTTTCGAGAAAGCGCCATCACTTTCACCACCTCCCCCATTTCAGACGGCAGCGTCAGGGTTTTGATGATTTGATTTTGTTTATATCGATCCACTGCATTCAGAGGATTTTTTTGAGCGATATCAAGCATGCCGCACGCCAATAAAAAAGCCGCCTGGGTCGTAAAACCTGACACAGAAAGACCGGCCTCATCGGCACTGTCTGCAATCGTCGTAAAATCCACATGCGCTGTGATATCTTGCAACCCCGGCAAAATGAGAGGATCCGCATGACGATGATGCTGATAAAAACAGGTCAACGTGCCCTGTTGTCTTTCGGGGTGATAATATTCGCGCCGGCCATATCCATAATCCACCAGCAAAATCACGCCCTGTTCCAAACAATCTGCGAGACTTTTTATCCACGCAGGATGTATTAAACTGATTTCAGAAGAGTAAAAATCCGGCCATGTTGTATTTTCTGAAATGGCCAGCACCCGTTTTTTTAACGCATCCGATGAAGGTCCGCTTCGAAAAACAAATTGATTCTGTTCAAAACCGACGAAACATTCCGTGATTTCACCCTGATGCCATTCAAAACGATGCACCGGCATTGCATCCAGTACTTCATTTGCAAACATGATTCCATTGAATGATTTTGGTAATGCATCAAGCCAGACAATACGTGATAAAAATTGCGGGCATTCTGTTTTAAAACGCAATAATTGTCTTTCACGCAAATCAGCACTGACTTCGAGAATATAATAATGTTCCGGAAGACCATTTAATTTTTCAAGTTCGAATAAAACATCCCGCGCGAAAATACCGGAACCCGCACCGAATTCCAGAATATTTTTTTGATCAATAATTTTAAAAATTTCCTGAAACTGTTTTGCCATGCATGCTGCAAATAACGGTGACAATTCAGGCGCTGTGACAAAATCACCTGCACGACCCAGCTTGTGTGTGCCAGATGTATAATAACCGAGGCCGGGCGCATAGAGAGCAAGCTCCATAAAGCGCGCAAAATCAATGAGCCCGCCGGCGGCTTCAATGTCCTGTCGGATATGGGCTTTTAATTTTTCGCTGTGTTTTAGCGCGAAAGACGATGGTTCAGGCAAGATTGTCATATATAATCAATTAAATTAAATCGGCAATTAAATTAAATCGGCTGGAAAGTATACCATGACAACAGACGGAAAAGTGGCTCTCATCACCGGCAGTGCACGAAGGGTCGGTGCCGACATCGCACGGTCACTGCATCAGGCGGGATTTAATATTGCCCTGCATTATCATCAGTCGGAAACAGAAGCCCATGCATTGTGTGATGAATTGAATAACATTCGCACGCATTCTGCCATCATTTTTCAGGCGGATCTTTCAAATATTCCACAATTAAAACAACTGGTTGACAAGACTGTGGAAGCCTTTGGCCGCCTCGATGTGCTTGTGAATAATGCATCACGTTATTATAAAACCGCTATTGGGACGGCAGGTGAAGATCAATGGGATGATCTCATGACGAGCAACCTGAAAGCGCCGTTTTTTTTATGTCAGGCAGCTATTCCATTCCTCACGAAAACCAAAGGCTGCATTGTCAATATCGCGGATGTGCATGGAGAACGTCCCATGCGGGATTATGGGGTTTATTGCATATCGAAAGCAGGACTCCTCATGCTGACCAAAACACTGGCGAAAGAACTTGGCCCGGACATTCGTGTCAATGCGGTCTCACCCGGTTCTGTTCTGTTACCGGAAGGAGAGAATCTTTTATCGAAAGAAGCCCAGGAAAACATTATCCGTCGTGTGGCCTTGCGACGTCACGGAACGCCAAACGATATCGCAAAAGCAGTTTTATATCTCGCGGTTCATGCGGATTATGTCACAGGCAGCGTACTGCCTGTCGATGGCGGTCGATCGTTGATGATTTGAGGTTGTGTTCTGCCTCCCAAGTTACGATAATGCCGATTAATTATTAAGGGCAGCATCATGAGCTTTTTACGTAATCCATTCATGACGGCATACAAGGCAAGACTGTATCCCAACTTTTGGGATGTGGTGGCACTTCTCTTTGCCCTTGGATTGATTGCACTCCTCGCATGGGATGCCAAACAAATGTCAGTGCCCTATCATCTGGGCGAGACCATTACCATCTCACTCGATCCGCATCAATTACCAGGCTATGCATTGCGTACCGTCTTGCGCATGTTCATTGCACTCTTTTTTTCACTGCTTTTTACATTTACTTTTGGAACCTGGGCTGCAAAAAGTAAACGCGCAGGCCGCATCATTATTCCCATCATCGATATCTGTCAGTCCATTCCCATTTTAAGTTTTTTATCCGTCTCGATCGTCGGTTTTATTTCACTCTTCCCAAACAGTCTGTTAGGCCCGGAATGTGCTTCGATTCTCGTGATTTTTACATCGCAAGCGTGGAACATGGCACTCGGCTTTTATCAAACCGTCCGCTCGGTACCGGTTGAATTGCGGGAAGCCGCGAATATGTTTCACCTGTCCGCCTGGCAGCGCTTCTGGCGAATTGATGTGCCTTTTTCGATGCCCGGATTATTGTGGAACACGATGATGTCGATGTCGGCTGGCTGGTTTTTCGTTGTGGCATCCGAAGCGGTATCGGTTTCAAATCAACAAATTTTATTGCCAGGCATTGGCTCCTATATCGCCTACGCCATCCAGACAATGGACAAGAAAGCCATTGGTTATGCGATTTTAACCATGTTCATCGTTATTCTGCTCTACGACCAGCTACTCTTTCGACCGCTCGTCGCCTGGGCTGAAAAATTCAAGGCAGAACACGTAGCCACTGAAAAAGAACCGCATTCCTGGGTCATTGATTTATTGCATCGCACGCGATTGCTGCGTATTTTGGGCGGCTCACTCAATCAGTTATTTAACCGCATTGTTAATTTTTCCTGGTTACAATCCGGGCCGGATTCACAGCGTCAAATCACCCTTCGGCATGAACGTCTGATCAATGGCATCTTTAACACGCTTTTGACCCTCATTGTGCTCGGCACGGTGATTTATTCCGTTTACTTTATCGCGCGAAATATTCCACTTTCATCCATGGGTCACATTTTTTTTCTGGGGCTTGTCACAGCACTTCGGGTGCTCGTGCTCATCGTCATTTGTTCGCTGATCTGGGTGCCTGTTGGTGTCTGGATCGGGTTGCGGCCAGGTGTTGCACAAATGGTGCAACCGCTTGTCCAGTTTCTTGCAGCCTTCCCTGTTAATTTACTCTATCCGCTCGTTTTCATTCTCATCCTGAAATATCACCTTAACATCGAAATATGGGTCACACCGCTCATGATTCTGGGCGTGCAATGGTATGTCCTGTTTAACGTCATTGCCGGTGCATCCGTGTTGCCGAAAGAATTATTGCAAGTCACTGACAATCTGGGTGCGACCGGGTGGCTGCGCTGGCGAAAACTCATTTTACCCGGGATTTTTCCGTATTACATGACAGGTGCCATCACGGCTGCAGGCGGCGCATGGAATGCCAGCATCGCAGCAGAGATCATCAGCTGGGGACAAACCAAACTGGTCGCAACCGGCCTCGGGGCCTATATTTCTGAAAGTACCGCAACGGGTAATTTTTTACACATGGCTGTCGGCACCGGCGTCATGTGCATTCTCGTCCTCTTTTTTAACCGTGTTTTATGGCGCCCGTTATACGTGATGGCAGAAACACGTTATCATCTGGATTAATGCGCGTCGCAAACAGGAAAATAACAATATGCAAAACGTCACGGAACACACCACTCCATCACCGCTGATTGAAGTGATCAACGTCAAAAAAAGTTATAAAACGGGCGACAGACAGGAATTGCTGGTGCTGGATGATGTCAATTTTCGCATGAATGAAGGCGAAATTGTCGCAATCCTCGGGAAATCCGGTTCAGGCAAATCCACCTTGCTGCGTATTTTGGCGGGATTGGTGCATCCTACATCCGGCTCTGTGATGTATCGTGGCAAATCCGTGCACGGTCCGGTGCGTGGCATTTCGATGGTTTTTCAAAATTTTGCATTACTCCCCTGGCTCACCGTTTTACAAAATGTCGAACTCGGTCTTGAAGCATTGGGAATCGGCCGGGAAGAACGCCGTGAGCGCGCGTTAAAAGCCATCGACACGATTGGTCTGGATGGATTTGAATCTGCCTTTCCAAAAGAATTGTCTGGCGGCATGCGTCAGCGTGTCGGTTTTGCGCGGGCACTCGTTGTGAATCCGGATATTTTATTGATGGATGAACCCTTTTCCGCACTGGATGTTTTAACTGCGGACAATTTAAAAAGCGATTTGCTGGATTTATGGCAAACCAAAAAAACCGGGCTGCACGGTATTTTATTTGTGACGCACAACATTGAAGAAGCCGCTCTGCTCGCCGATCGAATTATTGTTTTTAACAGCAACCCGGGCTCGATTCGTGGCGAACTCAAAGTCACACTCAATCATCCAAGAAGCGATCTCGATCCCCGTTTTCGCAATCAGGTGGATCGCGTTTACATGTTGATGACAACCCAGTTACGCGCGGAAAACCTTGCCGAACCGGAAGGACACCCCGTCATTGATCTTGGCTATCGCTTGCCGGATGCAAGCATTGCAGAAATTACCGGGTTACTGGAAACACTGAATGCACCTGAAACCCAGGGGAAAATGGATCTGCCCGATGTTGCTGAAACCCTGATGCTGGATATCGATGAATTATTTCCGTTAACCGAACTGCTTGAAATTTTGCATTTTGCAAAAGTTTCAAAAGGGGATATTGCGATCACCGAAGAAGGCAAGGCATTTGTGGAAGCCGACATTCTCGAACGTAAAAAAATATTTTTACGGCACTTGAAAAAATATGTGCCACTCGCACGTTACATTGATGACCAATTAAATCGCCACCCGCGTCATCGGGCGCTGGAAGAAAATTTCCTGTCGCTGCTTGAAGATTATCTCACTGAAAAAGAAGCCGCGCGTGTATTAAGCACCGTCATTGAGTGGGGACGTTATGCGGAATTGTTTGCGTATGATTATAATGCGGGTGTATTAAGTCTCGAAAATCCCAACTAGAGCACCTCATCGATGAAAAAAAATAATGCCGACAAAACCGGAGAAGAAGCACTCGCCGACAACCGTCTTGGCACGTTTTATTATCATCAAAAAAAATGGTCGGAAGCGATTGCTGCTTTTCGAAATGCGATTCAAAAAGAACCTGAGTTTATCAACGCGCATTACAATCTCGGATTGGCGCTTGGAAAGGCAAATCAATGGCATGAAGCTGTTCTGACTTATCAACATTTACTAAAACTCGCACCCGATCATTTTGCTGCACGCTTTCATCTGGCGTGTGTTTTCATGCAAACAGAAAAAATCGATGATGCACTCACTGAATTTTTAATCATTGAACAATCCGAACCCCATCATTTTGAAACACAATCCAATATCGCTGCCTGTTATCTCAAAAAAAATGTGTTAAACGAAGCCAAAACACATTATCAAAAAGCATTGCAACTCATGCGTGATGACACACAAGTATTATTTAATCTGGGTGTGATTGAAACGAGACTTGGAAACACAGACAGTGCGATTCAGTATTATCAGAAAGCGGTTCAGATTGATCCGGATTTTTTTGACGCGCACAATAATCTCGGCGTTTTATTTATCGCGAAAGAACATGTTGCTTTTGCACTCCGCCATTTTCAGGAAGCGCTTCGCTTGCAGCCTCACCATCCATCCATTGCCTACACCGTCAAAGCCTTATCGCAAAACGAGCGATTACTGTCTGCCCCTGCCGGTTATATTCAATCTTTATTTAATGCCTACGCGGATCATTATGATGAACATTTGTTAACAGCACTCGATTATCAAATACCTTCGCATTTTCAGCGTATTTTAAAAAAAAATCTGTCAGAAACCGGATCCCTCAACATTCTGGACATCGGTTGTGGTACGGGTCTTTCCGGCGTGATAGCAAAACCGTTCGCAACATCACTGACCGGTGTCGATTTATCTGAAAAAATGCTTGAAATGGCGCATGCCAAATCCATTTACGATACGTTGCACTGTGCTGATCTCATGACTTTTCTATCTGAAAAAAAAGCAGAATATGATCTTGTCATCGCAGGTGATGTGGTAGTTTATATCGGCAAGCTGGATTTATTATTTCAAAAAACGCGTGAAGCGCTTCGAAAGAATGGATTATTTTTATTTAATGCAGAAATCAGTGTGCGTGATGATTACCAGATGAACCAGTCAGGGCGGTTTTCACATCAAAAAAACTATCTCGACACCCTTTCCAAACAAAATCATTTTACTGTATTGCATTATGAAAAAGCCATCACACGCCTGCAAAACAGTGAGCCGGTGTACGGCCATTTATATCTTTTAAGGCAAACCGGTTCATGATACATTTTGGCTAATGCCGAAAAAGGGAAACGCTCGATGACTCGTCTGAAATGGCTTCTTGCCGCCTTTGTTTGTCTCCTGACACTTTGCAGTTGCAAGACCACACCGAATCCGCATGCAAACCAGAATTTGCTGCAGGAAACCTGGATGCAGACTATCAATCTGAATCCGACGGTGTGGACGCGAAATGCAGATCGCTGGTTTTTTCTGGGTGAGCCCAATGCAACCGAACAGGATGCAAGACTCGCGCCACATGATAAGGCCATCAGCATCACGGCGGTCAATGTGTCGCAGTTTACAAGCATTCACCTGCGTGGCTGTTTTCAGGTACAAATTGCAGGCGGTGAAGCGCGTAATTCTGTCTATATTCTGGGTCCGAATGAAGCTGCCCGTCAGATTTCGGTTCGGGTAGAAGGGGATACCGTCATTGTGAGCGAGCCGGAGGATCCCAAAAAAGGGTTTGCGAATTTAAAAAATGTCATTGTGCGTATTGGTGTGTCGAATCTCAATTACCTGAAAGTATCGGGCATGGTCAATGTCGAAGGGCGCATGCTGGTCAGTAATAGCATGACGATCGATTCCTATAATCAGGAGTCGGTTTTACTGGATGGTCGTATCAATCTCGTGAAAGTGAATAACGGCGGGCGCGGTACAGTGTCGGTTTTGAATGCATATACGCCCTGTCTCACTGTCATCAATCGAAGCAGTGGAACCGTCAACGTCAGTGGTCGCGTCGGCATTCGAACCATCAGCAATCTGACAAACGGCCGTGTCCATATCATCGGTGCTGACAGCCGATCGCTCATGATCAATGCCTGCGGTGACAGCCATACATCGGTTGCCGGTTATGCTGATTTAAAACGCCTGAATGCAACCGGAAACGCCTGTGTTCATCTTTATTGGGTAAACAGCCGTGCTGCGACCGTTTTTCTAAACAAAAATGCACGCGTAGGTCTTGCCGGTCGGGTGGGCAATCTGGATGTTTACGTTGCTGACAATGCCCGTTTTGGCGGTCAGTATTTGCATGCGACGAATGTCTACGTACAAACTCGCAACAATGCCCATGCCAATGTTTCCGGTAGCCGACGCATTTTCGCCTCCGCCAGCGATAACAGCAGCATTTATTATTTTGGCTCGCCCAACAATGTATCCCGAAACACGGCAGATCTCGGCATTGTCGTACCGGTCTGGGGTGCATCCTCGGCACTGCCGAGACCGGCCTATGCGCCGATATTTATGACGTCTGTGAATCGACCACCGGGGATGGTGAAGACGTATCGTCAATAAACCCCGAAGCTCTCTAATTCACTTTATAAAATCTCCAGTATGTCGGAAAATAATCGACATACTGGTGTTATCAGCCAGAAGATGCACGCACGCATCTTTATTTTTAGATCGGCCTCTATCCGTGCGTCATCCCGTTATGCTTCTAAACGGGACCCAGCGCCTTTATTTCATTATTTTCATTTAAAAATGCTTTTAAAGGCGCTGGGTCCCGCTTGAAAAACATCGCGGGATGACGCACGGATAGAGGCCAATTTAAATGGCCACACCCACTTTATCCCTTGCTCAAACGTGTAGCTCGCAACTCAACCCCAGGTATTTCTGCGTCCGATTTGGCTGCAGGCTTTCTCATCCAGCAGCACAATTGAGCCCAGCACGATGTTTTGTCCGGTTTGTTGCTGGCAACTTCATTCACAACAGCTTTCTCTTCATCATCAACTGTAACAGGTACAACAGGTGCAGATACCATCGAGGAGTTTTTATCAAGAATACCTGGTTCATGTATCATTCTGCCCATGGCAAAATCTGCTCTGGTCGGAGCAATACTGATAAAATGAAGACGCATATCATCAGCAAACTGTGCCTTGTTTGCCATGAAATAATCTCTCAAAGTGAGTAACTCATCCTTGTTTTCGACTGAAATATAAATATCAATCCGACTATTCTGATGATTCTGGATGGCCTCATCAAAAATAGCATGAAGCTGAATTATTTTATTTTGAGCATCGGCTATTTGCTGAACTTCCCAACCTGCCTGTTCGCAGAATTGGCCAAGATCTGCAAGGTAATTATTTGACAGGCCGGTTTCGCCTGTTTTTTGAGGCACGCGTGAGGGAATCCTGTAAAATCTGACAACAGCATTGTCTGTTATTTGTTTGAAGTACCCAAAAAATTCAGAGCGTCTTTTCTGAAATTTTCTGTCTTCAAAAATCGCCCGACAAATGTTGTCATCCACCGCGATGATCACGATTTTTTCTTCTTTCAATTTCATACCTTTACCATTTAACATCATCCACCTCTCATTTTTTATTTATAAATTTACTTTACACCCGATTGACCAGACTCAAAAATTCCGCCCGTGTGCGCCGATCTTCACGAAATGTACCCAACATCACAGACGTCGTCATTTCAGAATTCTGTTTTTCAACACCGCGCATCATCATGCACAAATGTTTCGCTTCGATGATCACACCCACACCGCGTCCGCGCGTGATTTCAAGAATGGTTTCAGCAATTTGCTTCGTCAATTTTTCCTGCACCTGCAAACGGCGCGCAAACATATCGACAATGCGCGCAATTTTCGATAATCCAATAATTTTTCCATTGGGCAAATAAGCCACATGGCATTTTCCAACAAAGGGTAATAAATGGTGTTCGCACAAGGAATAGAGTTCAATATTTTTCACAATAATCATTTCATCATTATCGGTTTCAAACAGCGCGCCATTGACGATTTCTTCCACCGATTGTTCATAACCGCGCGTCAAAAATTGAAATGCTTTTGCAGCGCGCTTCGGTGACTCTCTCAATCCATCGCGATCCAGATTTTCACCCGTGCTTGAAATAATTTTTCTAAATTCATTTTCCATTGTGTGTCCCCGTTTGATCACTTTTTAAATCTGTTAACCGGGCGGCCAGAGCATTTGTCTTCCACCCAAAAGATGCGCGTGAATATGAAAAACCGATTGACCCGCACCGCGATTGCAATTCATCACCAGTCGATAACCGGTTTCTGCAATCTCCAATTGATTCGCAATACTTTTTGCTGCCTGAACCATTTGCCCCAATAATGCATTATCATCCGGTGACAAATCATTCAGTGTTGCAATGTGTTTTCGCGGAATAATTAATTTATGGTGCGGCGCCTGCGGATTGATATCATCAAATGCCACGATGTCTTTATCTTCGTAAATCAGTTTCGCCGGAATCTCGCCACCCGCTATTTTACAAAATAAACAATCCATGCCGCCTCCCTTAAAATCATTGGCCAGTCTACGAGAGAGATCACCTTTTTTCCAGTGAAATCGGATTGACCTCCCCGCTATTCTCGAGTAAAGTTTGCACTCATTTTTGAGACCCTTGAAACCCATCATGCAGACAGTCAATATTGCCGGTTATAAATTTGTGACGCTTCCGGATGTGTCCGAACGCCGTGTTCTTTTTCAGAACGAGGCGAACCATCGCAGTCTCAAGGGCACCATTCTTTTAAGTGCTGAAGGCATCAATGTCAATCTGGCAGGTGCTTCCGATGATATCGACGCTTTTGTCCGGTTTTTACGGGAAGATCCGCTGCTCGCTGACATGACCTTTCGTCAAAGTTATTCAAAAGATATGCCATTCAAGCGCATGCAAGTCAAAATTCGCAAGGAAATTATTACCTTGCGTCAGCCGGGTATTCATCCGGAACAGGAGGAAGCACCGGCTCTCCTGCCTCAGGAATTAAAACAATGGCTGGATGAAAATCGGGATATTACACTTCTCGATACGCGTAATGAGTATGAAGTGAAATTTGGTACGTTTGAAAAAGCCCGCCATTTGCAACTGAATGATTTTAGTGAATTTCCATCTGCCATTGATTCGCTTCCAAAAGACAAACCTGTTGTGATGTTTTGTACAGGCGGCATTCGGTGTGAGAAGGCCGCACTTGTGATGCTAAAGGCGGGGTATTCAACGGTTTATCAATTGAAAGGCGGTATTTTAAATTATTTTGCAACGGTCGGTGGAGCCCACTACGCGGGAGATTGTTTTGTATTTGATGAACGTATTGCAGTCAATGCGAAACTGGAACCCACAGGTTAACCTAAAAAATAAAGGAAAAAATATGGGATTGGAACAGGTAGAAGCCGGTCGCTCTGTACCGGATGATATAAATGTGGTGATCGAAATTCCCGCGAAAAGTGATCCGATCAAGTATGAGGTCGACAAAAAAAGCGGCATGGTGATGGTGGACCGGTTTGTCGGCACCAGTATGATCTATCCCTGTGATTACGGGTTTATTCCACATACCCTGTCTGAAGACGGGGATCCGGTGGATGTACTGGTGGTCACGCCTTATGCCCTGCATCCGGGTGTGGTGATTCGTTGTCGCCCGATTGGCATGTTGCGGATGACAGATGAATCAGGGCCTGATGCGAAAATTCTTGCCGTACCCGTCGACAAGTTAACGCCAAAATATAAAAACATTCAGGAACCCAATGATCTGGGCGACGATTTGCTGGCCAAAATCAGCCATTTTTTTCAGCATTATAAAGATCTGGAAAAAGGGAAATGGGTCAAGATCGATGGCTGGGAAAAAAGTGATGCGGCTAAAAAGGAAATTGTGGCGAGTATCAAACGGCATGAAGGGGCCTGATATGCATAGATTACTGACATATGCATAGATTACTGAATTGAATTGAACTGATCCGAGCCGCGACCGTCAGGGAGCGTCACGATACTTGTTAATTTCATTGATATCTTGCAGAACCTGTGACGCTCCCTGACGGTCGCGGCTCGGATATGTGTGCAACAACATCGCTTTTTTGAAGCCATCACGTTACAATCCTCCCACTTTTTCTTCGCCCGGGTTTGTCTTATGAAGTACCTTTTAAATTTTTCATTATTATTCCGCACTCGCAATTTCGGGCTGCTTTTTTTAGGTCAATTTGTTTCATTCATTGGCACGATGATCACCAGTGTCGCGCTGCCTTATCAGATTTACCATGAAACGCATTCGACACTGATGGTCGGCTTGCTGGGATTTTTTCAATTATT
>DATIJJ010000051.1:0-12938 GCA_035478795.1 Gammaproteobacteria bacterium
TTATCAAGTTATTTAGCGCATATTGATGCAGTGCCTTTGCTTCGGTAATAAGATCATACAGGACGTTTATATACTCATTGACAATAGATTGACCAGATTCGAGGAAATCCCTGCTCAAGGCAACATAAGCCAACGCTTCTGCCCTGATGAGAAAATCCTGAATTTTTTCGTGAAAAGCGATTTGGTTATTTATTAAAGACGCGACATCATTTACGCTATGCGTAGCCATTTCAATCTCTCCTTCTGTTTAGGTTGAGGTGGTTAGTGGCATGTGGGTGCGTCAACACCTGCATGTCACGCCTTATTTAAACAAAGTTTATTTCGGAATGCCAGTCTATTTTTTGGAAGTTATTAAAATTTTTTTGTGTTGCACAACCAATTCATATTCAAAATATAAAACCCCTTGACCTTAACGTTACGGCATACCTTAACGTGGCTGTGAATCAACAAGAGGTTACTATGGCGTACACAGTCAACAAATTGGCAAAACTATCAGGCGTGAGTGCCAGAACACTGCGTTTTTATGATGAGATCGGTTTATTAAAACCCGCTTATGTGGGTGATAATGATTATCGATATTATGAAGAAGAACAACTCCTGATGTTGCAGCAAATATTGTTTTATCGTGAACTCGATTTCCCTCTTGCCGAGATTCAAAGGATCATGAGCAGTGATCATTTCGATAAAATCGAAGCGCTCGAATCGCATAAATGCATTCTTATGAAAGAGCTTGATCGCACCAGCCAAATGATCAGGACAATTGATAAAACCATCTCACATTTAAGGGGTAAAGAAAAAATGAAAAACGAAGAATTATATTATGGATTTGATTCAGAAAAACAAAAAAAACATGAAAAATATCTTGTTGAAAAAGGTATCGTCACACAGCAGTTCATTAATGAATCTAATGCCAAAATTAAAGATTGGTCTGATGAACAAAAACGATCTTTCATCACAGATATGGAAGGAATCATCACGGATTTAATTGTTGAAATGGAAAAAAAATCACAACCTGACGATGAGTCCGTGCAAGCACTGATGCGAAAACACTATACCTGGCTTGAATTAACATGGACGCCCAATCGAGAAAGTTACATAGGACTGTCTGAATTATATCAAACGCCAGAATTTAGAAAATTTTATGACGACCGTCACCCTGAACTGCTGGATTTCTTTGTCAAAGCCATGAAAATCTTTGCTGAGCGTGAATTATCATGTAGAAAAAGAAAATGAAAATGGAATAAAATGGGGTCAAGTCTGACCCCGTTGCCGCTTAAAATTATCTACGATATTTTGGATCTTGCTTCTCTTTCTTTGCGACTTCAATGAGCATATTTACAGGATTATTTTTATCTTCTTTCTTTGTTGTTTTTCCATTCATAAATTCTACTACTGCGGCAGGTGCCACTACAGGTGCCACAACCAGTACAGCCTTGGCAGCCTTATTACCAAACAATTTAAACATTTTAATCTCCTCATTTTTTCTAATAGGGTTAAATTGGTATGTTTTTTAGTGAGTTAGCAAAAAAAATCAAAAAAACATGTATATATTTTAGCTTTTATAATCAGAAATGGCCAGAAATATTCTTTTTGACCCCGTCTCTCCTATGTTTTCCAACTAAAGAATAGAATAACATTTTCTTTGAACGTCCTCTTCTGAAGCACCCTCTTCGTGATAATCTGGAGATTGACCTGCCCCTGGATTTTCAAACCAACGTAACTTAGGGATAATGCCCCTCAACGGAGGGCATGACATTATCAAAACAACATGGGAAACCCTTGTTGCCTTAACGCCTCGTAAAGAATGACTGCAACTGCATTGGATAAATTCAGACTGCGGGAATTGGACAGCATGGGAATTCTAATACATTGGGTCAATGGAATTGCGGTTAGTATGGCAGGAGGTAAACCTCGTGTCTCAGGACCAAATAATAATACATCATCAGGCCGGTACGAAATCTCCGTGTAGGAACAGGACCCTTTGGTCGTGCACGCAAATAAACGTTTTGACTGGATGCTTTCTATAAACCCGTCGTAATCTGGATGATGATGAATACGCGCCCATTCATGATAATCCAGACCGGCGCGCTTCAGTTTTGTATCATTCGGAGAAAAACCCAGAGGATGAATCAGATGAAGCAAAGCGCCTGTATTGGCACAAAGGCGAATAATATTTCCTGTATTGGGAGGAATCTCAGGTTCGTATAATGCAATGTGTAACACGTTCGGTTTTCCTCAATTCATTATCTGAATTCACGTATATCAAATCAGGAGCTATAAAAGAAAAGGGGGTCAAGTATAAACCAGGTTCTTGCATATTCGAGCACTGTGTTATACCATCAATTTTTCCTCATTTCTCTATGTCCACTCTTTTTCAGTAAAAACTTATGTGTATCATCTTGAAATGACCTAAGTTTATACTTGACCCCATGCCCTTATTGGCTGGTGCCTCCCATTACCAGGCGTTTTGTATTGTCCGGGTTTTCGCCTTCCTGGAGCGCTCCATTCTTGATGTGATAATAGAAAAAAGGATGTGGAGATGTCTGCTTTTCGCAGATATTTCTGCCCTCAAGGTCGCCCTCATTATGGATTCTTTGTAATCCAAAAAATAGTTCTTCGCTGATTCCTCTTTCCCCTTTTATAACCGCATTTTCTTCGAATTTTCCTGTTTTGAATATACCTTTATCCATATGGTAATAATAAATCTCACGAGCGCTACTGCTATGTATCCGAATATTATACCCATCAAAGTAATTGCCAAGACTTCCGTATTCTTTCAAAATCTTACCAAACTCGGAAAAAACACCAGAATCAATGTTAATTCTTTTGCTATGAGTATCTTTTGCATCCTGTGTGCCTGAAGAAGGTGTAAAAATGCTGCCATACATAATTATGATTACTCCGATTTATTGACCAATTTCAATCGCAGTATATTTTAAAAAAAGAATGGTAACAATGATATAATATGACTTTAGATGCCCGTTTTAACCAACAAAAGGAGCCTTGACGATGAAGAAATTATCCCTTTTTTTCACAACGCTGGTATTTGCATTCACCACTTCCACTTTTGCGGCGGATCTTTCCGGAGTCTATGATTGCAAAGGTCACGCTCCTTCAGAAAAGGAATATACAGATGGAGTGCTTACCGTTTCCAGATCGGGAGGACTTTATGATTTCTCCTGGCAGTTTGCAAAAGAAAAATCTAATACCAAAGGAAAAGGTGTTTTTAATAAAGAAGATGAGAATACAGTTGCCGTATTATTTACTATTGAAAAACCCCTTCCAAAAGAAACTGGCGTTATTATTTATAAAACAACATCTGATGGCATCAAAGGTACCGCTATTATAGGTGGTAAATCGACTTCAGGTGGTGAAACTTGCATTAAAAGAAAATAATGTAACCCGGGGTCAGGCCTGACCCCGGTTATACAATAATTATCCAAAAGTAAATGTATACACTTCAAGCCCTGGTGATGAAGAGATGACTTCTAGAATATCATTACCAGGCTGATCAAGATCAATGGCTTCATATAAAGAATATTTATTAACATCTATGCTGCTATCAATAACATTTTTTCCTTTATTAACCAGAACTTTTTTACCATTTAATAATAAGTCAACCTTAATGGTTTTGCTGGTGGCATTCCCCATCACGATATAAACTTTACGTGCATAAAAATTAATTTCGATAGCCGCATTGTTTTTAGCTGAAATGATTCGATCAGCCATGATTTTCCAGCTGCCCTGTAATGCCCAATGATCCTGAGCTATTTTTTCAGGGAAGGAATAGACAGATGACTGATCGTTTGAAATTGCTTCCGGACTTGAAAAATGTTCTGCGCGTGAATAGCCTAAATAGGTCTCCGGTGTTTCATTTATTGTAATGGGTTGTCCAGACGTTTTTGTTGTTACAAATTCTTTTATGCCCAACAAATATCTAATATTATTTTCAGTCACATCATATTCACCTTCACCGAAATGGGTATAAACAACATATCCTTTTTTATCAATCAAATAATGTGCTGGCCAATATTGATTATTAAAATTCTGCCAGGTAACAAAATGATTATCGAGAGCAACAGGATATTTTATTCCGTCTTGTACTACGGCATTTTTAACATTGTCGAGTTTTTTTTCGAAATCAAATTCAGGAGTATGCACACCGATAATGACCAGACCCTGGTCGTGATATTTACGATACCATTCGTTCAGGTAAGGTAATGTTCTCATGCAGTTGATACATGAATAGGTCCAGAAATCAATGAGCACGACCTTACCCTTCAGGGCATTTATTTGCAGAGGTTCCGAGTTAATCCAGGCATCAATCCCATCAATGGATGGAGCCATGTATGGAATGGCAATTCCATTCTGCAAACCAGTTGAAGTAGTATGATTAATTTCATCTGCATACGCTCTGCCAATTCCCTCTTCAAGATAAATCATATAACCCACACTCAAAATAATAATGGCTCCTAACATCTTTCGAAACAAGACAGTATGACGCTTTAAAAAACCCAATTTTTCCATGAGCTGTCTCCCAAAGAGCACTATCAATAACATAGGAATTGCAGCACCTGTTCCGAAGGCAACCAATGCTAAAAAACTTAAAAAATTTGTTTTTTGAATAACCGTTTGAACAATAACGGCTGCTAAAACAGGTCCTGCACAAGGCGTCCAGATTATTGCAATTAATCCACCCAATAAAATTCCGCTCATTAATCCCCCTTCAGGATTATTGGCGGTAGAAAAAGCAGATCCTGTATTGGCCAGACGCTGCGTTAACTGAGCAAATTTCTCAGTTAAAAAAGATGATAGCATGATGATTCCGAGCAATGTCAAAATGACAAAAGACACATGACGAATTAAATTTAAATCGATTCCAGAGTATTGAACAATTTTTCGGGAAAAATAAGTAAATAATGCAAATACAAGAACAAAACCGATTATGATACCAAACGGGCGTTTTTTGCTACCCGTAAGCGATCCGGCAAGAATGATGGGCAAGATGGGTAAAATACAAGGTGAGATGATTAATGCAAATCCTTCAAGAAAACCGAGTCCAATGTTTAATATGTCAATTTGCATAAAGTAAATTCCATGTAGATTGTGTGAACTCCATTTAAATTTCCTGCCTGGTTAGCCACGCACCGTGTGGCTAACCAGGATTGATGTTCTATTTTAGTAGTATCTATACCTGCAAACGGTATGTGCTTCATGCCAATATCCATGTTGCCAATAACCGGGTACCCACTTGCAATGACCCCGTCCCTGTCCTCTCCAACAGACTTCCCGGGTTGGATACAGATGTCCATTAGCCCAATGAGCGGGGACTATTTTGCAATAATAGCCTGAACGATAGTAGGCTTCAGCTGTGCTGCTCAGAGAAAACACGCCGACTCCTAAAAGAATAGCAATTAATCCTGCAGATAATGTGCTTTTCATAAGAACTCCTCATGATTAACACTTTGATGACTTATTGATGGGCCATGCTTTTGTTCTATATTTATTATACCCTGTTCCGGATTTCTATTTTTAATTCATGTTAACTCATTGATTAAATTGAACAACCATATAATGCCCACTCTGTCACTGACCCGTCCCTTGCCACCATGGAAAACTCGCCCCTCCTCTCACCGCAGCCGGTCCATAAAGAGCCCCATCGGTTGTTTGAATGGTATACTTTACGGATCCGCTACCTGTTAACGTCACATTCACCATGTGTGTGAAGGAAATCCCGCGATGGTTTGGTGTTTTGATTGCACTCCACGCATAGGCAGAACCGGATGCGCCTCTGAAATAATTATAAATACCAAAACCATAACCGGTGAATTGTTCAACACGCGGATCAATCACGAACGAGGCAGAAACAACCGAACCGGCTGGCACATCATAAGGTAATTCGGATTGATAAAAATAAACGCTGCCATTGTCGCCAACCCACAACACTTGTTCCTGTTGAAAATGCTCAACCGCGAGACCATACAGAGTGACATTATTTCCGTAAACAATTAAACCATGATTGGCCTGATCTGACGAAAAGCTTCCCGCACCGGCCTCATGATCCGCTCGCCACAACCATAAATTATCGCCAATCACAAAATCATCATGAATCGTGACACAACTATTCGTTTGAGCGACAATGCGTCCACCGACCCGACAATAAATATCTGCGAGTAACGTCGGCGAATTCGCATCCCCATGATGACCATCTCCGACTTCGAGCAACGAGGGATCATTTATATTAAGCGGTGCATTGGATCCTGCTTCAAAAATAATGCCTGAAATTTTAACGCCTGACGCTTCCGTACTCATGATCGGCACATGCGGATTCATCGCAGTCAGTACCGGCAAACCCAATCCGAGTACCACTGTATTAGCTTGCGTGATATCTATTTTTTTATCGAAATTATATTGTCCTGGTGTAAAAATAAGTGCTTTCGGATTATTGTCCGCGGGATTATTTAATTTTGCATTAATCTGATCGGCTGTCATGCCTGGTTGAACCACAATAAATTCTGCTTCAGGAATAATGCTGTAAGGATTATTTGCATCTGTGCCGACAGACAATTTATTTTCAAAACGTGGAACAATCACTTCGTATTTTTGACTCGCTGCATCATAAACCAGATACGGTTTTTCCTGAATCTTCGGTGTACTCGCAACAGTGGTATCAGGATAAATACTCGCCGGTGCTTTGGGATCCCCCACAAACACCATATTCCAGATCTGACCATCGGATCCGCCCATGGATGTATTTCGAGTAAACCATTGCTGCTGATTACCAAAATGAACATGCCCATTGATCGTTGAATTCGCTAAAAATCCGCCACTGGCATAGACGCCTCTTGACAGGGACAAATCGCCTTTCACATCCATGTTACGCAAGGGAGACGCCTGGGAAACCGCCCAGGTCACTGATCCTGCTGTTGTTAAATTTTCAGCGCTTCGCCAAAAATTGGTAAGGCTGGTTCCATTGCGTAAATCCGTCACTTGCACCGCCTGAATGGTCGTTACATCCGGCGTTAAACCTAATCCCATCACTTCCGTGTAAAAACCAACCGGAATCGTCAGTGAAACAGTCTGTGAAATGTAGCGACCCGGCTGAAAAAGCAAGGCATAACCATGGCTCGCCATCTCATCCATTTCATCCGCATGCACTTTGTCAACGATATTTTGTATATCTGAAAGGTTCTGTTTATCATTAAAAACACATACTTGCGGACCAAATAAGGGAGACGTATTGCTTCCACAATCAGACGCATTGGCTCTGACGATCCACAAAAAAACCGGAAGAGACACGAATAAAATGAACAATTTGGCCACGGTGGCAAAACGCATAAAAAGCCTCTTTCATTAGCAAAAGATAAGCTAAAATTCTATCACAATATGCTATAATAGTACATAAAATCAACGAGGGGTCATCATGCGCGCCCACCAGCAAAATGAAGAAAAAGAACCCGAACAAAATGAAGATAAAGCCTATTATTTTGCCTGCCGGGGGGACCTGGAAAAGGTTTATCTTTATGGCAAGCCGATAGATTATGATTATGAAACCGCAGACTCGTCCTCATACGGCACACACTACAGAGCCTGCCAGAATGCAGGGCGTGGCTTTATTGTTGGCGGACATGTTGAGGCAGCTTATGCTTACCTGGCGCATGAATATGGGAAAGGCCTCCAGAATTATGCACGTCACGAGTATCTCAACGCAGTTGGAAAAGGCATGGCACGCGGTTTTTGTAAGACCCACAATATTAATGGCGCTGAATTATTTTTAGAAGGAATGAAAGAAAGGCATTTTAGTCCGGAAGACATCACTTCAGTCGCAGTTTCGTTCATGCAGTATTTTCACGAAAAAATAAACACGGAAATAGCATTTTACTTTTTTGCAAAATACCCCTCAGAAAAAGCGATGGGTGTCGTAATGCCCGGGATGTCGCATAAAGACAGATCAACATTTTTAACAACCGCCAGGGATCAGGCTGCCTGGCTTGGATTCAACAAATTATCTTATTTTCTTTTATGGCAGCATGATCCTCTCATCCAGATGATACTGCTTGCAGATCATTTTCCAAACAGTATAACACTGGATTCACTCGGTATTGTCATCTACTATTTAGGGGATATCTGGTATGCGGATCATAAAGAAATGAGCAGACACGTATTGAGTCATCAGGCAGCATTTTTTAAATATGCACAAGCTCCATATCATACAGCAACGGCACATGTGGAAGAAGAAAATAAAGTGGAGGAAGAAAACAAAATTGTATCGAATCCGCTGATAACAGCCGGGGAGCTGGCAAAGATATTGGCAACCTATAAATCATCCGATACATTTTCCAGGCTGCTTGACCAGGCAACTCCTGAGATACAAAGCTTGCACAGACTCACTCTGACGTCGGGTGGAAAGATAGCAGACAGAGTCATTTATCGCTCCCAAATTGAAGATGCTCTACGCGCTTTTCCCAAAAGACTAGCTCTTTTTCAGGATGATTCAATCTTCTCGATTATCAAGTCAGATACAGATAGAATTATCTGCGAGATCAAGCAGCTTTATAAAGAAAAAGCGCTTGAACAAAATGCCGAGCCAGAGGTAAAGCGTCGCATGTAAATTGGAGAAGAGAACATGCACAGGGATTGTTCTACCAAAAAACAGATTACAAAAACCGTTATTATCTTACTCTTTTCATTTTTGTTACCCAAAGAAAGCATGGCTTCATTTATTGAAACCACCATGGGAACAGCCGTTGTGAATGATGCAACGGCATCGTATTTTAATCCGGCAGCCTTGTTACAGTTGAAAAATACGCAAATCATTCCACTCATGACGCTCATGCAATATCGAACGTCTTTCAATGGAACGGTTACAACCGCTTCTTCCGGTTTTTCGCAATCCGGCACGGCCAATGCCACCTCCTGGTTTTATTCGCCGTCGTTTTATGCAGGACTTCCTCTCAATAAAAAAGTAACACTGGGGCTCGCTTTTGTTTCCCATTTTGTGAATCGTGATCCGGATGAAAATTCGATTTTAGAGACGATTCAACCTGGCAACTCTATTCAGGATTACACGCTGGTTCCAGGATTTGGCATGAAATTAAATGACATACTATCCGTCGGTGCCGGTCTTGTTTTTTCATACACCCGACTGAGTTCATCTCCAACGCCAGGCCTGCCTGGCACAAGTAATCCCAATGTAACGGGAACCAATCAATCATCCGGATCCGGTATTGGCGGCAATATCGGTTTTTTATTGAAACCGCGCGATGGAACGCTCATTGGATTGAATTACCGTACACAAATTTCTTATCCTGAAAAAGGAACGAGCCGCATCAATGGCCCAACGCCACTCACGTCATCCGGCTATCAATTTCAATTAACCATACCGGCGCGTGCGACACTGTCACTCGCCCAACAACTCACAAAAAATTCAAAACTCATCATGACGGTGCAACACATTAACTGGAACCACATCAAAACAATTCAGGTGAATGGCGTGACCACGCTGATTGGCACAACATCCGTCATCACTCATGCTGTTATACCGGAATATTTGAAAAATACCTGGATTCTGACATTAGGTGACAATTATCGATTTAAACCGGACTGGATTCTTCGTGTTGCCGGCACATTCAATGAATCGCCAGGGAATAGTTCCTATCAAATTACCGAAGGAAACAGTTACATTCTGCTCGCATCCCTCGGACATGATATTAATAAAATACTGACGGTGGATGTTGGGTATGCGCATGCGTTTATTCAGGATGCAAGCATTCATACGAATGGTCAACGAGTGATTATTAATGGCATTAACAGCGCGTCTCGTGATGCGGCTTCACTGAAGTTGACGGTGAATGTGGTGTGATGAGTGCATTGATTTATTCAGAAAAAAAGTTATACTACGCGCAGCATATTCATGCTTTCCCTGCATCATACATATCACCAGATTTTTAAATCTGCATCCTGGCGCTACTTGACCATCAATTATCAACTCTATATTGTACATTCACTTCAGTCGCCTTCAGGTGATAAGGAAAATTTTATGAAGAAAACAAGCCAGATTGATACTATTATTTATCAATCAAAAAGCGGAGCTTTAGAGCTTAAAACAGATCAGGAACATGAAACTATCTGGTTGACACAAAACCAGATGGCTTCCCTATTTGATGTTCAAAAGGCAGCCATTTCCAAACATTTAAAAAATATTTTTGACTCTGATGAATTGAAAGAAAAATCAGTTGTTTCCATTTTGGAAACAACTGCCAGTGATAATAAATCCTATAAAATCAAACACTTCAACTTTAGCGGAACCCCTAAAAAAAGTGGCAAGAAAAATATTTTGATCTACCGGGTGTTCCTAACTTTCATTTTGTTAAGTCAGGCAAATAGTGGTTATGCTGTTAATCATTCAATAAAAGAATATTGTGGATTTAAGCATAACCCATCTGGCACTGCTGCAATTTCAGGCGGAAATTGTGGGTCGCCAAAATATGTCAGTTTTAAGACGAAAAAAACATTTCTTATTACAGAAGAAAAACATCGTAGTTTTTATATTAAATGGTTAGATGACAATGTTGCCACTCTGGAAGCAAACTGTGGAACAGGTTGTTTGGAAGACTATATATTTATTGCGCCAGCTACAATTATTTCCTGCTCCAATCATGACTATAGGATTAATTTTTCAGATCCAAATCAGCCGCCCGACTACAGCCACAATCGCCCCTTACTGGTTGATCCAAATAAGAAAATTTATGTCTGTTATGATGATTCTAATAATATTCAGGTTTTTCCTTTTCCAAAACAGCCTACCATCCGACCACCTAAAGGATTTTTCTCAGAAAATGCAAAGATCCATGATGGAGAATTAACTGTTATTTATAAAAATTCGCGTGGAAAAATTCATAAAATTAATTACATACTCGATCATAAGGGTATTGTTGCATAAATCAACAGGGTTGATGACGCACAGATAGAGACCTCAAATAACAACGGATTAACACGGGTGCTGCACACCATCCACATAATACCATTCACCCTCATCACACCGAAATTCACTCGTTTCATGTAAAATAAATGTTTTATCTCCGACACAATAATGCGCACGAAATTCCACAAATCCTTTCTCCGCATTCCCGTCTGTTTTAATCACTTCCAATTTCACCCAGCGAATTTTTTCAGCACGACTCAATGCGTCATTCCGATTAAAATGATCGGCTGCAGGCGATTTCATCGTTTTTTCGATATAATCCAGATCCACCCGGTGATAGGCTGTATAGCGAGAACGCATCAGCGCTTCCGGCGTCGGCGCGCTTGCCTCAGACGACAGATAGATACCACAACATTCACCGGTTTTTTTCCCCGTCCCACACGGACACAATGACATCACTCATCACTCCCGAACAAAATGGACATGCTATTTTTTTTGATCTATTCTTTCAAGGGTATTTTACATCACTCATGTATGTGATAAGGACATCCCATGAATCGTTCGCATTTACTGAAAGTATCGAGGCTCGAAGGATTGACTGACGGTGTATTCGCCATTGCCATGACCATTCTGGCATTTGATCTGCATTTGCCGCGCGAATTGTTGGGCGCCCCTCTCCTGCCCACCCTGATCCATGTGGAATCCATGAAACTGTTTATTTATATCGGCAGTTTTATTGTGCTGGGCACATTGTGGATTGCGATGAATTTCCAGCTTGGATTACTTGAACGCGTCATCCGGCCCTATCTTTGGGCGAATGTTTTTTATCTCATGATCATTTGTATCGTGCCTTTTTCCGCCTCCATCGTGGCTGCCTTTCCGGAAGATCCGTTGAGTGTGTTAGTCTTTGCGATCAATCTCATCTTCGGGAGTATCGGGCAGGTCTTAACGATACAAAGTGCTCACAAGCATCATCTAAACAAGGATACTTACACAGCCGCCATTCGCAATGCCATTCTGTGGCGTGTTGCGATCGGCCCGGTTTTCTATATTTCAGCCTGTTTTCTGGCGTATGTGAATACCCATATTGCGTTTATTGTGCTGGTGATTCCACCGGTGATTTATCTTTTCCCCGGGAAAATTGATAAGTATGATATATAGAAAAAATTCCTCATTAACCAGTGCATCAGGAGTAACACCCCATGACTGTCATCAAACACGAAGGCACCGCCCCCTGCCCTGCCTCCCAATTTTTCCGTCTGATCGAGCACATTGAAAATTATCCCCGTTTTTTAACCTGGTGCAAGGACGCGAGAATCATCAACAGAACCCCAAACGCCATTCAGGGCAGCGCATTGATCAATAAATACGGTCTCCGTTTTGATTGCCCTTTTACCTATACGCTGAATTCTAAAAATGAAATTCACGTCAGTCTGCCATCCGGCGGGCCTTTTTACGCTGTATCAGGTGTGTGGCGATTTGAAGATGTGAATAATCAGACACGGTTCAGTTTTGAATTACATCTCGAACACAAAAATTCATGGTGGATGAATTTCATCATGCTGCCCATTTTAAAAAATGAAATTAAACAGGTTATAAAATCATTTGAACAACAGGCAAAATGAAAATGGTTATGATGACCTGTTAAAATACTACATCACACTACAACTTCGTTATATTTTCTTGTTTATTTTGTGAAAACGCTGAAACTCCGAATCCTGAAGAAAGATCGCAATAATCCATAATAAGATGCAATATATGGTTTAGAAAATAAACGGATGGTTCATCTTTTTTTTCTTCATGATCAGGAGAAGACACAACTACTTTGAATTTACCAGGATCACTATTAATTGATCCAAGCAATGGGTGAGAGAAAGAACGCATGAAAAACCTCGTTTTAAATGGGTGTAAATATGAGTACAATCATATATAAAATACCTTAAGAAAAGCTTAACGAGGAGTAACCCTATTATTTTTCAGGGTTTTTTACTGTTTCACTTATAACAAATTCATC